>DASXGW010000008.1 GCA_036488875.1 Candidatus Baltobacteraceae bacterium
ACGGCCGCAGAAATGGCGCTCTATGCCTCAAAAGGGACACAAACCGCAAACTGACCATCCCTGGAAAGGCGACGTCCTGCCCCACACCTGGGGGGCCGTTTCTGACGTGCGCTCAGGGGACCTCACCGCGTTGCGCTAACACCCTTCGACTCCGCCCTCCCGGCTGCGCTCAGGATGACACGGCACCTCCTGTGCCTCGTGGGGGATATCTTAACGATGAAGCGGGTCCTCAGGAAGGCGCTCGAGCTGTGGCAGCACCACCGGGTCTCGCGGGTCGCGGCCGCGCTGTCGTTCTACGCGATCTTCACGGTGCCGGCATCGATCCTGATGGTCGTCTGGCTGGCGCGCGCGGGGCTCGGCCCGTCGCGCGGACTCCCGGCCGTCGACGCGGAACTGGCGCCGCTCATCGGCGCCAAGGGAACGCAGGGTCTCAACACCCTGGTTGCGGCCTCGCAACACAAGCTCGCGGCGGCCCCCATCGTGATCGGGGCTGCCCTGCTTCTGGCCGCGGTCTTCGGCATCTTCATGCAGGTGCAAGAGGCGCTCGACGACGTCTGGGACATTCCGGAACACCGCCGTGGCGGCGTCAAAGAGATCGTCGTCCTGCGGCTGCACGTCGTGATCGTGGTCGTGGCGCTTGCCTTATTGGCACTCCTGGCGCTTTTTGGCGCGGCGGCCGGCGGCCGGGCGGGCGCAATCGGCCTCAACGCCGTCGCCATAATCCTCTTCCTCACGGTGGCGTACCGCGTGCTGCCGCGCGCGGACGTGGCATGGAAGAGCTGTGCGCTGGGCGCCGTCATAACCGGCGCCGTGCTGCTTTTAGGCGAGGCGGCGATCGCGTTCTACCTCACGCGCTTTCACCCCGAAAGCGGCTATGGCGAAGCGGGATCGACGATCGTCCTGCTGATCTGGGTGTACTATTCCGCGTTGCTGTTTCTGTTCGGCGCGATTCTCACGCGCGCACTCGAGGACGCTTAAACGACCAGGTGCGCGAAGGCGGGGCCGCCCACGGTGTACCCGAGGACGAAAACGGCCGCCACGACGACGAGAAAAATCCGGAGTAAAGGCCGGTCGAGGGACAGGGCAATGAGGACCGTACCGGCACCCAACGTCCCGACGGCAGCTAAAGCCAGGCCGGATTCCGTGACTCGGTGGAGACCGACCCACAGAAAGAACGCCACGGCCGTGCCGACGAGAAGCGCAAGCATTGCCGACGTCATCCAGATCACGAAGTCCGCCGGCTCGCGGAATGAGCGATCGTGCATCATCGGAGCACTATAATACCGCTCGATTCGTAAGGGTTGCTTAAAAGGGAGTGAGCCGGTTGCTTTTTCCCGGTGATTTTTTTCGCCAAATTTAGAGAATCAAATGAGAAGGGTGCCAGAAAAGCAGGTAAGCTTGCAGTGCCGCTATTCCGGCATAGAAGACGACAACCCACGGCGGTTTTACCCAGCATCGCCATTGTCGAACGCCAAGCGCGTACGCGAGGAGATACAGAACGACGGCGACGACGGAAAGCGCGAGCACCGCGTACTTTCCAAAGATCAGCGCTAAGAAGGCGGCCTTGCAAAACGTAAATGCGTAGCCTTCGATCTCCGTTCCACGTTGCTCGCGCGCCGCATCTTCCACGATTGTTTCCTTTACCTTAGTGCATGTTGTTTAAGCCGCCGGCGATCGTGTTGCACAGTGCCGTTCCCCCGAGCAAACCCGCGGCAAGTCCCACAAGCAACCCGCTGACGATGCCGACATTGCGACGAACCGCCATCGCTGCCCCGGTACCGAGTAAAATGGCGACGGCATATTCGAGAATGAAAGCCAAACTGAGATTTTTCGTCGCCTGCCCTATAGCGATGCCGAAAACTAAAAATAAGACGAGCGTCAACACGCTGCCGCCGACCAGCATGCCGACGACGACACCGATGATGAACGTGGTGACGTCGGACTTAACCGGCGGCTGCTGTGACATTGCGCGGCATCGACAACGCGGCGAGTTTGCAAGCAAAGAAGATCAAGCCGGCGCAACACGCGAGCTGCGCAGCGGTCAAACCGAGCGGCGTCGCGGCGACGTCGCGAAAGAAATCGACCGTGAACCGCTGCGCGCAAAACAGCATGCCGCCGGCGTAAAACAGAGCGTTCTCGGGCAGACGCACGCGCCGCTCGATCGCGCAGAGCGCCGCAAAACTGACGGCTGCCAGAAGTGCAAGATACAGCTGCGCCGGATGGCGCCACGCATCGTGGTCGTGCACGGCCCACGCGACGGCCGTGACTTTGCCGTAACAGCAGCCGCCGATAAAGCACGCGACGCGGCCGATGGCCTCACCGGCCGGAAGCGCTAACGCGAAGAGATCGCCGGTCGGACGCGTGACGCCGAGCGCGCGCTTTGCGAGCACGACTGCGATCCAGCCGCCCGCAATACCGCCTTCGATCGCTTTGCCCGGCAGGCCGGTCGCAAGCCACTGCACGAGGTCCGCGCCCACTAAGCCGCCCAGAAGTCCGGCCGTCATCACGAACGCCGCGACGTTAGGAGAGAATCCCCGGCGCCGTGCCATCCACCAAAAGACCGACGCGGCCGCACAATACGCGCCGGCGTAAACCGGAGCGGCCAACGCCCATCGAACGTGTTCGTCTATTCGATCCACGAAGCACTCTTTTCGCCCCGAGCCTGCCCCGAGCATTGTCGAGGGGCGACCGCCAAGCCTAGGCGAATCACAAGCGCCGCATGGTAAAGCGCGCGGTATCGGCGGGAATCGCCGGCGGAATCCTTCTCGACCTCTACCTGTGGCTGACGACGGCACTGCCGGCGCATCAAAGCATGCTGCCCGTCTGGCAGTTTATCGCTTCGACCGTCTTCGGAAACGTCGCGTTCACGAGCGCGTCGTACGCCGCAGCCGGGCTCGCCATCCATTTTCTGGTCAGCATCGGGTGGGCCGGCGGCTACGCGTACTTCGTCCAAACGCAGCCGGCAACCAATCGTCGCTGGATCCTCGCCGGCGCCGCCTACGGCCTCGTAGTGTACGTATTGATGCAGCTGATCCTATTGGGAGGCGGACACTTCACGCCGCCCGCGACGCCAAACGCACTCGTTATTCCCGTCATCGGTCACATCGTTTTCTTCGGCATTCCGGTCGCTTACGTCGTGCGCGCGCTGACGCCGGAAGTTTCGAAGGCGTGATCGGAACCATAACGGTTTCGCTCGGCGCGCTGCGGCACAACGCGGCGCTCTTGCGCGAAGCGATCGCACCCGCCCGCTCGGCCTTCGTCGTTAAAGGGAACGCGTACGGACACGGCTTGGTCGAAACGGCGCTCGCGGTCGAGCCGTTCGCCGCACGCTTGTGTGTGTTTTCGATCGAGGAGGCGCTGGCGCTACGCGACGGCGGGATCACGGCGCCGATTCTCGTGCTCGGCCCGGTTCCACCGCGCGCGCTCACCGACGCGCTGCGCATCGATGCCGAAATCGCGCTTTGGAGCACGAAGGAATACCTCCGCGCGCTTGCCGGAGCCGCGCGCGAGCGGCACAGTCGCGCGCGCGTGCACGTCAAGATCAATACCGATCTCAATCGGCTCGGGCTGGAGCCGCACGAGCTCGTCGACGCGCTCGAAGAGTATCTGCATCATCCGGAAATCGAGATTGCGGGGATCTATTCGCATCTCGCGTCGGCCGAAGAGATCGACTCACCATACACGATGCATCAGCTCGAAGCGTTTGATCGCGCGCTTACGCAGGCCAAATCGCTGCTCGATAGCCGTGAGATTTCGCCGATTCGACACATCGCGGCGTCGGCTGCGGCGATGCTCTGGCCGCAGACGCGGCTCGACATGGTACGCTTCGGCATCGCCCTGTATGGACTGTGGCCCTCGCCGCAAACGCGCCAGGCGCTGGAATCGCCGCTCGATCTTCGTCCGGCGCTTTCGTACGCGTCGAAAATCATCGTCGTACGATCGATTCCGGCGGGCGCGTCGGTCGGCTACGGCGGAGCGTTTCACGCACCGCACGACATGCGGGTCGGCGTCGTGCCGGCCGGCTATGCCGACGGATTGCCGCGCGCGCTTTCCAACAAGGGCCACGTGCTCGTCGACGGCGCGATCTGCGCCATCGTCGGCCGCGTCGCGATGAACATGACGGAGATCGATTTGACCAACGCGCCGAACGCGCGCGCGGGCTCGACCGTAACGCTCATCGGACGCGACGGCGACGCGGAAGTCACCGCCGACGACTGGGCACTCTGGTCCGACACGATCAATTACGAAATCGTCACCCGTCTACCGAGCGAAATC
Source organism: Candidatus Baltobacteraceae bacterium (assembly GCA_036488875.1). Lineage (NCBI taxonomy): Bacteria > Bacillati > Vulcanimicrobiota > Vulcanimicrobiia > Vulcanimicrobiales > Vulcanimicrobiaceae > Vulcanimicrobiaceae bacterium. Next base: position 4,276 of record DASXGW010000008.1, read on the forward strand.
CCGCGCGAGTACGTGGACTAACTCGTTGTCATCCTGAGCGTAGGCGCGTAGCGCCGAAGTCGAAGGGCAGGCGAGATACATGTGTGTGGCGCCGCCCTTCGACTTCGCGCCCTCCGGGCGCTACGCTCAGGATGACAACATTGGCGACACGATCAATGACGAAATCGTCACCCGTCTACCGAGCGAGATCCCGCGCGAATACGTTGACTAACTCCGATGCGTTAGTTTACGGCGGCTATCGCCGACCGCCCCTGTCATCCTGAGCGTAGGCGCTTAGCGCCGAAGTCGAAGGGCAGGCGAGATCTTTGTCATCCTGAGCGTAGGCGCGTGGCGCCGAAGTCGAAGGGCAGGCGAGATAAATGTGTGTGGCGCCCGCCCTTCGACTTCGCGCCCTCCGGGCGCTACGCTCAGGATGACAACATGGGCGACACGATCAATTACGAAATCCACCCGTCTACCGAGCGAGATCCCGCGCGAATACCTTGACTAACTCCGATGCGTTAGTTTACGGCGGCTATCGCCGACCGTCCCTGTCATCCTGAGCGTAGGCGCGTAGCGCCGAAGTCGAAGGGCAGGCGAGATAAATGTGTGTGACGCCCGCCCTTCGACTTCGCGCCCTCCGGGCGCTACGGTCAGGATGACAACATCGGCGACACGATCAATTACGAAGTCGTCACTCGTCTACCGAGCGAGATCCCGCGCGAATACGTTGACTAACTCCGTGGTGTTAGTTTACGGCGGCTATCGCCGATTTTAGGTCGATCGTGCCTTTGTAGAGCGCGCTGCCGACGATGCACGCGTCGACGGTTAACGGCACCGAGCGCTTGAGCAGCTTGAGATCGTCGATGTTGCGGGCGCCGCCGTTTGCGGTGATCTTCACTTCGGCGGCGCTGGCTACTTCGTTGAGCGCGTCGATATCGTACCCCTCACCCATGCCGTCGCGGCGAATTTCGGTGAACAGAATGCGCGCGACGCCCCACATGGCGACGCGCTTGACGAGCGCATCGCGGTTGACCGGGGAACGCTCTTGCCAACCGTGCGTTGCCACTTCTTGGCCACGCGCGTCGATCGCGGCGATAACCTTCTGCGGAAAGCGTCCGATGATGTGGCGCGCCATCCGTTCGTCTTCGACCAGGATCGTTCCGATGATGATTTCCGCGGCGCCCGCGCCAAATGCGGCTTCGGCTTGTTTGACCACGCGAATGCCGCCGCCGACCTGCACCGGCACGTCGACCGCGCCGCAGATCGCTTCGACCGCCGCCTGATTCTCGCCCGAGCCGAGCGCGCCGTCGAGGTCGACGACGTGCAGCCGGCGCGCGCCGGCGGCGACGAACGCCTTCGCACGATCCACCGGGTCGCCGTCGTAGGCCGTCGACGTTTCGAGATTGCCTTGCTCCATGCGCACGCATTTACCGCCGCGCAAGTCGATGGCCGGAATCACCTGCATCGGATTCCTCCTAGCTCCTCACTCCGTTGGAGTCGCGCTTTTCGATCGGAACGTATGGACCGGGCGGGGGACCGTCGTACGTCGCTTGCGGCCGAATCAATCGATTGTCGGCCAACTGCTCGAGCACGTGGCCCGTCCAGCCGGCAATTCGTCCGCATGCAAACAGACAGGTGAACTCGTCGCCGGGGATATCGAGATCCGCAAGGACCGGAGCGGTGTAGAAGTCGACGTTTGCGTAGATGGTGTTGTCGGGCTTCTTTTCTTGCAGCACCTTCCGGCTCGAATCTTCGAGCGAGCGTGCGATGTCGTACCACTTGCTATTCCCGACGTGTTGCGAAAGCTTCTGCGCCATCGCTTCGAGATGACGCGCACGCGGATCGCGAACTTTGTACTCGCGATGGCCCATGCCCATGATACGTTCGCCGCGACCGAGCACGTCGCGAACGTACTGCTCGCCGCGATCGGCCGTCTTGACTTCGGTAAGCGTATGGTATGCGGCACTCGCGGCACCGCCGTGCAGATCGCCTTGCAGTGTCGCCAGCGCCGACGTAATCGACGCGTAGACGTCGGCCCGCGTCGACGCAGTCACCCGCGCCGAGAAGGTCGACGCGTTGTACGAGTGATCGGCCAGCAAAACAAAGTACGTATCGAGCGCGTCCTCTTCGATCGCGTGCGGCACTTTACCCGAACGCATATAGAGGAAGTTGCCGGCTTGCGAAAGATCGGCGCGCGGCTCGATCGGATTGAGGCCCCGGCGGATACGGTCCCACGCGGCGACGATCGTCGGCAGTTTTGCGATCAGCTCGATCGCGGTGTGAACGTCGGACAAATGTTCGCCGTGCGCGTTAACCGGCGAAAAGAGCGCGAGACCGCTGACGACGGTGCGCAGCACGTCCATCGGCCATGCCGTCTTTGGCACGTTCTGCATGGCATTGATGAGTGGTTCGGGCAGCGACCGGCGCGCGCCGAGCTCGCGCTTGAGTGAGTCGAGTTCGTGGCGGTTCGGCAAATGTCCGTAGAGTAAAAGGTGGATGATCTCTTCGAACGTCGCGTTGGGGGCGAGGTCGTCGATATCGTAACCGCGGTAGGTCAGGCGACCGATGGTACCCTCGACGTTACTAAGCTGCGTGGACCCGACGACGACGCCTTCGAGACCGCGATCGACAACGGTTGGCAACGATGTCCTCCTGGGGAGCGGCCTCCGCAGAATGCGGAAGCGGTCACGGGTTTTCGGCGGCCGGGAGGGGGTGTCATCCTGCGGGCCAACCTGTCCCGCATGGAAGCGCTCGATCTCACGAAACGGCCGCCGCGCAGCCCTCGCGAGCGCCTCGGCGACCTCGACCTTTTGATGATGGCCCGTACGTTCGACAAGGTACGCGCCACCTTGCCGGGCGGGAACATCGGCCCCTATCAAATCTCCGGTTTTAGCTCGAGTTTGCTCAACGCGCTCGAGATGTCCGAAGCCGACCTGCGTGCGGTTATCGCCAAGGCAAGCGACGAAGCCGAAGTCGCGCGCTGGATTCGCGGACGCACCGATCCGTCGAAGTACGCCGAGTTCAACGAAAAACTCTCGGCACGGAAGATCGCCGATCGCATTGGCGACGAAAAGTGGGCCGCGCGATATCCGATCGCCAAACGCCTGCCGCCCGAAACGCCGTTGATCGATATGCTCGTCATCGACGACGAAGACATGTTCGCAAAGCACTAAGGAGGTCGACTCGTGGCCGACGGAATTGCCATCGAAACCAAAGCTCGCGTCGCGCACATGCGCATTTCGCGTCCCGAAAAGAAGAACGCGCTGACCACGGCGATGTACGCCGACATGGCCGACGCACTCGAATGGATTGGCGACGACGATGCGATTCGCGTGCTGGTGATCGAAGGCGGTCCCGACTTTACGGCCGGCAACGACCTGATGGACTTCATGCAGGCGTCGATGAAGGCGGCGTCGTTCGAAGATCTTCCGGTGCTGCGCTTTTTGGGCCGGTTGCGCGACTGCAAGAAACCCGTGGTCGCCGCCGTTCGCGGACACGCAATCGGTATCGGCACGACGATGCTGCTCCACTGCGATGCCGTCGTCGCGGCGCGCGACGCGCGCTTCCGGCTGCCGTTCGTTCCGCTCGGCCTGGTCCCCGAAGCCGGTTCGAGCCTACTGCTGCCGCTGATGATCGGGCGCATGCGCGCCAACTGGCTGCTGATGTCGGGCGAGTTTTTCTACGCCGAGGAAGCAAACGCGATGGGGCTGATTACTAAGCTCGTCGACGACGAAGTCGTCGACAGCACCGCAACCGAAATCGCCGGACAGTTCGCGCTGCTGCCGCCGGCGGCGCTGGCCGACACGAAACGGCTGTTACGCGAGCCGACCGCCGAGCAAGTCGCCGCGCAAATGGAAGAAGAAGCCCGCGTGTTTTCGGTCCGCTTAGCGTCCGAAGAGTTTCGCGAAGCGGCGATGACCTTGCTCTCGCGCTCTAACGCTTAGCGCTCTAAGCGGCGTCGCGGGTTTCGGCGCGTTCTAGCGCGTAGCCGATCAAACGGTCGATCAAGGCTTCGAACGTAATGCCGGTTGCCGCCGCGGCGTCGGGAAGCAAACTGGTCGGCGTGAGTCCCGGCAGCGAGTTGATCTCCAAGATATACGGGCGGTTATCGCGGCTCACGATGAAATCGGTACGTGAATAATCGCGCAGACCGATGAGGCGATGCGCGGAGAGCCCCAGCATTTGCATGCGCGCGGCGAGATCTTCGTCGATGCGCGCCGGCACGATGTGGGTGCTGCCGCCGGTTTGGTATTTGGCCTCGTAGGTATAAAACTCGTCGCGATTCGGAACGATCTCGATTACCGGAAGCGCTTCTTCGCCGAGCACGCCGCACGTAAACTCGCGACCCTCGATAAACTCCTCCGCCAACACTTCGGAATAGGCTTTCGAGGCGCTCAGCATGGCGTTGGTCCACTGTTCGTGCGTGCGGACGATGACGACGCCGAGCGCCGAACCCTCGAAGCGCGGTTTGACGACCAGCGGCAAATCCAGCGAACCGGGCAAGAGCGGCAACGTGCCGCCCGAGAGCTCGAACAGATCCCACGCTGCAGTTGGCAGGCCCTCGGCCGCCAGCAGCTTCTTCGTCAAATGCTTGTCCATCGAAAGCGCCGCCGCCTCGACGCCGCTGCCGGTGTACGGAATCGACAAGTACTCGAGCAGCGCTTGAACGTGACCGTCTTCGCCGCCCGGTCCGTGCAGCGCGTTAAAAACCACATCCGGTTTGATCTCGCGCATCGCGTCGATGAAACGCTCATCGTAGTCGACCGATTTGGCATCGTAACCCAACGACTGCAGTGCGCGCAGCACCATCGAGCCGCTTTGTATCGACACTTCGCGTTCGGCGCTGCTGCCGCCCATGGCGACTGCGACTTTAGCTTTGCGTTTCATTACTATCTACGAACACTCCAACGAGATGAACTTCCAGCTGCAGCTCGACGCCGAATCGATCGCGCACCGCCCTGCGCACCCTCGCGAGCAAGATTGCGACGTCCTTTGCGCTCGCGTTATCGACGTTATTGATGAAGTTGGCGTGCAGGGGAGAGACTTCCGCGCCGCCTTCGCGCCATCCCTTGGCGCCGGCCGCCTCGATCAAGCGGGCCGCTTTGTCGCCGTCGGGGTTGCGAAAACACGACCCCGCGTTGGGCATCGCGATCGGCTGCGTGCGTTTGCGCCGCACCAGCCGCGTCTGCATCTCCTCGCGCACGCCGCGAGGGTCGGCCTTGGCAAAGGCCAGGGTGACGCGCGACACGACGGCGTCGCGAGCCAAGGTCGAGTGACGGTAGAAATACTCGACGGTGACCGGGTGCGGTTCGGGCTTCGTCGGAGACTGTACCCAGACGTCGCGTACGAACTCACCCATCTCGCGATCGGTTCCGGCATTCATGCGCAGCGAGCCGCCTACCGTGCCGGGAATCCCCGACAGCGACCCGATCGCGACCGCGCCGGCCGACGCCGCGCGCGCGGTTACCGTCCCCATCAGCGCCGACGCGCCCGCCGCCACGACAATCTCGCCCTCAACTTCATTGACGGTTACGCGCGCGAAACCCGAACCCAGCCGAACGACGATTCCGCGCATTCCGCCGTCGCCGATCAGCACGTTGCTTCCGCCGCCCAGCACGAACCACGGCAGCTTTCGTTTGAAGCAAAAACGCATCAGTGCAGCGAGTTCGTCTTCGCTTTCCAGCAGCACCAGCGCGTCGGCGGGGCCGCCGATCTTCCACGACGTAAACTGCGCGAGCGATTCGTCGAAGGCCACGCGATCGCCCAACAGCTCGCGCAACGCCGTTCGATCGGCCTCGGTCAGCAAACTCTCGAGGGCTTGTTGCGTCGTCAAACTCATCGCGCCACGCCCTGCTCTAGTGCGACGCGAGCGGCGAGGCGCGACGCAACATCGGTGATGTTTCCGGCGCCGAGCATGAGCACGAGCGCCCCGCGCGGCGTTTCATCCAATAGACGATCTTCGAGCTCGGCGACACCGGCGACGTAGCGCACGTCGGAACCGGTGCGCGCCAGCGGTTCGCCGATCGAGCGCTCGCTCACACCCGGCATCGCCGGCTCCGATGCCGCATAGACCGGCGCGAGATAGACGCGATCGGCACCTCGCAATGCGTCCGCGAAATCCGCGGCTAGAAAAGCGGTTCGCGTGTACCGATGCGGCTGAAACGCCACGTACACCGGCCCGCGATGGTACTGCCGCGCGGCCAGAATCGTCGCGCGCACCGCGGTCGGATGATGCGCGTAATCGTCGACGAGGATCATGCGATCCGTGGCGGACAGAATGTCAAAACGGCGGCGCACGCCGCGAAACGCGCCGAGCGCGCCGGCAATCCGCGCAAACGGAATCTCGAGATGGCGCGCCACCGCGATTGCGGCGAGCGCGTTGAGGATGTTGATCTCACCGGGAACGCGCAGCTCGACGGTCCCCAGGCAAACGTCACCGGCGATCGCATCGAATGACGCCGTCACTCCGTCGAAACGGACGTTCGCGCCGCGGACGTCGGCGCGCGGTCCGAAACCAAACGAAATCGTCTTGGCGCGCAACTCGTGCTCGAGCAGCGATGCCGACAACTCGTTGTCCGCACCGACCACGGCGAGACCGCCGTCGGGAAGCTTGGCAAGAAACTCGCCGAACGCGCGCACGAGCTGCGGCAGTTCCTCGTCGCTGGCGAGGTGATCGTTTTCGATGTTCGTCACGATCGCGATCTCGGGATCGAGCAGCGCGAACGAACCGTCCGACTCGTCGGCCTCGGTGACGAACCACGGCGACGTTCCGTCGTGCGCGTTGGTGCCGAGCAAGCCGTCGATGCCGCCGAGGACCAAACTCGCGTCCACGTCCGAGAGCCGCAGCACCGCGTGCACCATGGCGGTCGTCGTCGTCTTTCCGTGCGTTCCGCACACGGCAATGCCGCGACGGCCGTCGATGAGTTTTGCGAGCATCTCGCCGCGGTGCAGCAGTGGAATGCCCAAACGCTGCGCGGCGGCGTACTCGGGGTTGCGCCGCTCGATCGCCGAGCTCACCACGACCGTTTGCGCCGAGCGGACGTTGGCGGCATCGTGGCCGATCGTCACGGCGACGCCTTCGTCGCGCAATCGCGCGATCAGCGGCGTTTCCTTGACGTCCGAACCGGAGACGGCTTCGCCGCGCGCGAGCAGAATGCGCGCGATCGCGCTCATCCCGATGCCTCCAACGCCGACAAAGTGTACGCTCACGCTTTAGTTCTTTCTCGCCAACAAGGCGTCGACCCGGGCGACAATGGTCGCAACCGGATCGCCCGCGCTCAAACGGGCGGCCGCCGCCCGCATCGCGTCTAAGCGCGCCGGTTCGGCGCATTCCGCCAAAACGATGCGCAATCGGCCCGAAGCGAGCTCGCGGTCCGCAACCGTTACGCCCGCCCCCGCCGCCGTAAACTGTTGCGCGTTTGCCGCTTGATGGTCTTCGGCCGCGTGCGGATACGGCACGAGAATCGCGGGTTTCCCCAAGGCCCCCAGCTCGCCGAGCGTCGACGCGCCGGCACGCGCCAGCACCAGATCGGCGGCGGCGTACGCGTCGGCGATATCGTTGAGATAGGGTCGAACGATCGAATCCGACGGGCCGAGCTCGGCACGTACGCGGTCGTACTCGTGTTCGCCCGTCACTTGCAGCAGCTGCCAGCCCGGTGGAAGTCCATCACTTTTGGTCAGCGAGGTCAGCGCATCGTTGATCGCGCGCGCGCCCTGACTGCCGCCCATCGCGAGCAGCGTCTTGCGGCTTGGATTGAGTCCGAGACGCGCGACGGCCGCTTCGCGCGAAGGCAGATTGCGTAAGGACGCGCGCACCGGAACGCCGGTCTTCACGTATTTTCCGTCAAAGCGCGCATCGCCGGCGTCGAACGCACCCCAGACTTCGTCGACGAGCGGCGCGAGCAGACGATTCGTCAATCCCGGACGCGCGTTGGGTTCAAAAAGCGCAATCGGTCCGCGGTAGAGTGCGAGCGTTCGCAGCGTGCGCGCCGCCAGCACGAGCGGAAAGCATACGTATCCGCCGGTAGCGATCACGAACGCGGGTTTGAGTTTGCGCAGCAGTGCGAAACTCTGCACGGTTCCCGCGGCATTGGCAAATGCGGTCAGCGGAAGTTCGGCGTTGACTTTTCGGGATAGGGGCCGGCTCGCGATCGGATGCAGCGTGTAGCCGGCTTGCGGCACGATCTTGGCTTCGAGCCGACCGGCCGTGCCGACGAATTCCGATGCCGTACCGCGCGCTTTTAACGCGTCGGCAATCGCGATGGCCGGATACAGATGGCCACCCGTGCCCCCGCCTGCAAAGACAACGGTCACGCTCTGGCGCTGAGGCGTCGGGATCGGCCGACGTTGGCGATGAGGGCGACGGCGATCAGATTGACGACCAGCGAACTTCCGCCGAACGAGATGAACGGCAGCGGCACGCCGGTAACGGGCCACGACGACGTGACGACGCCGATGTTGATGAAGGCTTGGATCGCGATCATCGACGCACATCCAATCGCCAAGAAGAATCCGAACCGGTCGGGCGCGCCTAGCGCGATACGAATCGCGCGATAGGTAAAGGCCATGAAGAGGAAGATGACGGTGAGCGCGCCGACCAAGCCGAGCTCTTCGCCGAGAATCGAAAAGATGAAGTCGGTGTATTGTTCGGGGAGATAGAAGAACTTGGCGCGCGACGCACCCAAGCCGACGCCGAAGATCCCGCCGCTTCCGAGCGCCAGCAGCGACTGCACGATGTGAAAGCCGGTGTTCTGCGGATCCTTCCACGGATCGAGGAACGCAAAGATGCGCGCACGCCGGTAGGAACTGGTGAGCACCGTTGCGGCGGCAAACGGAACGGTCACCAATGCCACGGCGGCGAGATGCGCGACGCGCGCGCCCGCCGAGAAGAACAGCGCGAACGCGGTAAAGACGATTAGGCTCGCGGTTCCCATGTCGGGCTCTTTGAGCACGAGCAGCGCGACGATTACGACGGGGACGCACAGCGGAAACAGGCCGCTGCCTAGCGACGTGATGCGTTCCCCGCGCACCGAAAGCATCGCCGACAGATAAATGATGACGCCGAGTTTCGCAAACTCCGACGGCTGGACGCTCAACGACGACACGCCGATCCACCGCCGGCCGCCGTTAACGCCCAAGCCGATGTGCGGAACGAAGACGAGCACCAGGCCGACGACCGCGCCGACCAGCAAGAACGGCGCCGCGCGCTTGAGCGCGGTAAGGTCGAGGCGATACACGAAGTAAGCGGCGCCCAAACCCGCGACCAGCCAAATCAGCTGGCGCTTGAGATAGTACGCGATATCGCCGTGTTCGGCGTACGCCGTCGCGCTCGACGCGGAAAAGACCATGACCAGACCGATACCGACCAGTGCCGCGACCAGCGCGAACAGCACCGCGTCGGGCGGCTGCGTAACGTACGACTGCACCGGCGCGCGCTCGCTGCGCCGATTCCGTGCTACCGCAGCGCCGCTACGCACCGGCCGGCTCCCGAAGTTCGGAGACCGCCGCGATGAAACGCTCGCCGCGATCTTCGGCCGAACGGAACATATCGAACGACGCGCATCCCGGCGAAAGGAGCACGACGTCGCCGGCTTGCGCGAAATCGCGCGCACGCCGCACGGCATCTTCCATCGACGTGGCGCGCACCGTTACCGGCGCTTGGCTTGCCTCGACGATTTCCGGCGCCGCTTCGCCTATCGCGACGAGCGCTTTGACGCGGGCGCGAATGGCGCGCCCCATCTCTTCAAAGCTCGTGCCTTTCGCGCGCCCGCCGGCGATGAGCACGATCGGACGATCGAACGCGAGCAGCGCCGCAACGACCGAACCCGGATTGGTCGACTTGGAGTCGTCGACGTAGGTCACCCCGCCGACTTCGCCAATCGTCTGCAGCCGGTGCGGCATCGGTTTAAACGAAGCCACCGCCGCGCCCAACGCGCCCGGGTCGCATCCGGCCGCGATCGCCGCGAGAAATGCGGCCATCGCGTTTTGCACGTTGTGCTCGCCGGCTAATGGAATGTCGCCGCGCCCGACGATCGCGACGGGTCGCGGATCGCCGGAGACCGGCGCGTACGTCACGATACCGTCGCGTACGTACATCGTGGCCGAGCCCGCGCCCAGATCCGACGGATTAGCGGCTAACGTGAACCACATTTGATGCGCCTGCACCCGCGTCTCGCCGTGGCGCCAATGGAGCTGTGCGATCCGCGGATCGTCGAGATTGCCGATGAAGAAATCGCTCATCGACTGGTTGGCGAAGATGCGATACTTCGCCTCGGCGTACTCGTCCATCGAGTAGTAACGATCCAAATGATCGGGCGCGAGGTTCAGCAACACCGCGACGCGCGGACGAAACGATCGAATCGCTTCGAGCTGGAACGACGAGACTTCGGCAACGACCCAATCGCGCTCGGTCGCCGGCAGAATTTCTTGGATCAGCGGATTGCCGATGTTCCCGCCGACGTACACGGTGCGGCCGCACTCGCGCAAAAGGTGACCGATCAGCGCGGTCGTCGTCGACTTTCCCTTGGTACCGGTCACGGCGACGATCGGCGCCTTGCACAGGCGGTACGCAACTTCGATCTCGCTTACCACCGGCACGTTCGCGGCGTTGACCGCGCGGACGACCGCCGACGTCGGGGGAACGCCCGGCGACAGCACCGCCGAAGTGAGACCTTTGAACACCGGCTGCAGCTCGCTCGGCAAGACGAACGTCCCGCCCGCCGACTCGACCGCAGCGATGGCGTCTTGCAGCTCGGCAGCGGGTTTTTCGTCGGTTGCGTACACGCGCACACCGCGATCGCGCAACACCGACGTGCTGGCGAGACCGCTCTTGCCGAGCCCGATGACGAGCACCGTTTCCGTAGCGTCGAATGCAAAAAAACTACTCATCGAACGATCGCCCAGCCCACGGCAGAACACAACAGCGACGCCAGCCAAAAGCGCCCCGTCACTTTCGTTTCGGGCCAGCCCTCCAGCTCGTAATGGTGGTGCAGCGGGCTCATACGGAAGATACGCTTGCCGTGCGTCAGCTTGAAGTACGTCACTTGCAAAATGACCGATAGCGTTTCGGCGACGAAGACGCCGCCGATCACGATCAGCAGCAGCATCTCGCCGCTCAAAATGGCGACACCCGCGAGCAGCGCGCCTAACGCCAGCGATCCCGTGTCGCCCATGAACATTTTGGCCGGATGGCGGTTGTAGTAGAGGAACCCCAAGCACGCGCCCAGCCCGGTCGCCGCACCGATCATTGCCGCCGGTACGAGCGTTTGCGCGCCGATCAACACGAACACCACTAGCGGGGGCACGATCGTTCCGGTTGCGAGTCCGTCGAGTCCGTCGGTAAGGTTGACGGCGTGGATCGTGCCGACCACGGCGACAATGCCGAGCACGAGCCACAGCCAGTGCGGTGCGATCAGCGAGTAGGAACCGGCGTGAAATAGCGTGTCGCGCGGAAAGAAACTGTACGATCCGTCGAGCGCGCGCAGGAACATGATAGCGACGAGCGCCGTGAGCAAGAACTTCGTTCGCGCGCGCAATCCGCGATTGGTCCCCTGACGTACCGCAAGATAATCGTCGATGAATCCGACGAGCCCGCACGCGATCGCCAAAAAGCCGAGCGGCACGACGAGCGGCACGCGGGTGAGCATGGCGAGCGCCATCGCCACGATGAAGATCACGCCGCCCATCGTGGGGGTACCGCTCTTGACTTGATGCGTGGCCGGCGCGTCCTCGTACGCACGTTGGCGAAACTGCAATCGGCGCAGCAGCGGCAGCACGAGAGCTCCTACGACGAGCGCCACGACCGCGCCCTGGAACGCCCATAATGGTGCGGCAGCCAACAGCGTCATGCCGGAACGTCCTCGCGCAGCGGACTTCTTCCGGCGGCGCGCCACTTCAATACGACGACCGGCGTCTGTTCGTCGCCGTTGCCGTGCGGATTATCCAGCAGCGCTCGCTCGATAGCGGTACGGTTCACGCCGTCCGACGCACCTAACACTTTGGCCTTTTGTAAGTCGTTGGCATCGACGACCGCGCACGCGATGCCGGTGCGCGACGCAAACGTCGCCGAGAACGCGTCGGGATCGCGCGGCGCAAACACGATGGCGCGTTCGTAGGGTGGCATGGTTCCGGTGTAGCCGTCGATGGCGGTAATCGCATCGCCCATGACTTCGTAGAAGGCGCCGCGGCGTCCGCGCAGGCGGCCGAGCACGTGCGCCGCGGTTGCCTGCACGACGCGCCAAACGCCGACGCGGTCGATCACGAGCTGCATCGACTCCGGCTGGTTGACGGTTGCTAAGGCGCCCGCTCGTCGCGACAACGCATATGCTAGCCGCGACGGACGCACGAACTCCGCCGGAACGAACTCGCCTTCGGCGATCGCGACGGCCGTCTCCGAGACCGCAATGACGTCACCCGCGCGCGCGATCCCGCTCACCGCTTCGGCAACCACGGCAACGAGATCGTCGCCCGGCCGCACCAACCGCGTGCGTACGGGAATGGCAACCAAGCCCGGCGGCAGCTCGGGACGCACGACGGCGAGCGAACGCGTCGCAACACTCACGCGAGCAGGTCCTCCACGATTTCCTCGAGCTTGTATTTACGCGATCCTTTGAGCAGCACGACGTCGCCTTTGCGCGCGTGTTCGCGCAGCCAGCGAGCGGCCTGCGCGTTATCGTCGATCGTCACGATCATCTGCGACGAAAAGCCGGCCCCGGCGGCTCCACGGGCCAGCGCGCCGGCGTATTCTCCGCTAACAAGTAATACGTCGACGCGCTTGGCTGCGTGCGCCCCCACCCGCTCGTGCAATTTTTCAGATTCGTTTCCCAGTTCGGCCATGCTGCCGAGCACGGCAATCGCGCGTTCGGGTTTCTCCATGGCGAACGCGTCGAGCGCAGCGACCATTCCGCTCGCGTTGGCGTTGTACGCGTCGTAAATGACGCGCCAGCCGGCGGGCACGCGAAACGATTCGAACCGTCCTTCGGGCAAGCGTAACGTCGCCAGAACCTCGCGCATCGACGCGAGCGGTACGCCGAGCTCGAGCGCGCCCGCGATTGCCGCGGCCGCGTTGGCGCGGTTGTGCAGGCCGGGAACGTTGACGTCGACGTCGAGTTCTTCGCAGCGATCGCCGTCGCGATCGACCGCGCGCGAGCGTCCGGCCAACGTCGTCATGCGGCCCGGACGATCCGCGGCTTCCGCTTCGCGCGCGGCAAACCAATGCGGCGGATGCACCAAACGGGCGGCACGCTTGACCGAGACGGGATCGTCGGCGTTGAGCACCGCACGCGCGCCTTTTTCAAAGAGCGCCCACTTCGTCTCGGCAAGCCGTTCGCGCGATCCCATGATTTCCAAGTGCGCTTCGCCAATGTTGGTCAGCACGCCGACTTCGGGTTTGGCAAACGCGACGAGCGTTGCGACGTCGCCGTACTGGCGCGCCCCCATCTCGATCACGATTGCGTCGTGTTCTTCATTGGACGCCGCGAGCAGCAGTTTGCCGACGCCGATCTCGTTATTCTCGTTGGCCGGCGCCGCGATCACGCGGCTTCCGTATTTCGTCGCCAGCAGTTGCGTAAGGAACGCCTTCGTCGTCGTCTTTCCGGTACTGCCCGTAATCGCGATGACGCGCCCCGCGAACGTGTCGCGCGCAATGCCCGCCAACGTCATGTACGCCGAGCGCGTACGCTCGACCAGGAGGGTTGCGACTCCGGGAACGCGCGAATCGGCTTCGTCGACGACCAGCAGCGCGGCGCCGCGCTTGACGGCGTCGGCCGTGTAGTCGTGACCGTTGAACCGGTCGCCGGTCAGGGCCACGAACGTGTCGCCTCGCTCGAGCGTGCGCGTGTCGGTGCTGACGCGCACCTCGGCCGGCGCGGCATCGGCATCGAAGAGCGTCGCACCCAGCGCGGTCACGGCTTGTTGAATCGGGATGTTCATGCTAGACGCTCCAAGGCGTCCCGCACGACCGCGACATCGTCGAAATCGAGAACCCGTTCGCCGACGAGCTGATACGCCTCGTGTCCTTTTCCGGCGACGAGCACGACGTCTCCCGCGCCCGCTTCGGAAACGGCGCGTTGGATGGCGCGCCGCCGGTCGAGCTCGACCGCGACGGTCGACTGGGACCCGCTGCCGGCAACGATCTCGGCGGCAATCGAGCCGGGATCCTCGCTGCGCGGATTGTCGCTGGTCACGATCACGCGATCGGCCAACCGGGCCGCGACGGCGCCCATCTCCGGACGCTTGCCGCGATCGCGATCGCCACCGCAGCCGAAGACGACGAAGAGTTTGCCGCGCGTCGTTTCGCGCAGCGATCGCAGCGCGTTTTCGAGCGCGTCGGGCGTGTGCGCGTAATCGACGACGACGTCGATGGCGCCGCCACGCACGTGCTCCATCCGTCCGGGCACGCGTTCGAGCTCGGCCAATCCGGCAGCCGATGCGGCATCGTCGACGCCCAACGTGCGCGCGGTGCCGATTGCGGCCAGCGCGTTCCAAACGTTGAACCGTCCGGGAAGCCGCACGAAGAACTCGCGGCCGTCGAGCGTAAAGCGGCTGCCGCCCGGTTCGACGGCCACGTTGGTCGCGACCAAGGTGGCGCTGCGGCTGCCGTAGGTCAGCGTTTCGACGCCGCGCCCGCGAAGATCGGCGGCCCAGCGCAAGCCGTGTTCGTCGTCGGCATTGATCACGCACGTCTGCGCGAGCGCGAACAGCCGGCGCTTCGCCGCCGCGTACGATTCCAACGTCTGATGAAAATCTAAGTGATCGCGCGTCACGTTCGTCAGCACGCCGATGCGGAAACGCACGTCCTCGACGCGATCGAGTGCGAGCGCGTGGGAGCTGACCTCCATCGCGACCGTAGTCGCCCCCGCGTCGTGCATCGCCGCGAGCAGGCCTTGGAGCTCCACCGGTTGCGGCGTCGTGTTCGCAAGCGTCCACGATCGATCGCCGAACTCGGCGCCGACGGTGCCGATGACGCCGCACGGGCGGTTTGCCGCATTGCAGATTGCGGCAATCATGCGCGTCGTCGTCGTCTTTCCATTCGTGCCGGTCACGCCGGCGACGTCGAGCGCCTGCGACGGATCGCCGTAAAACGCGGCGGCGAGCGGCGAGAGCGCGCGCCGCGTATCGGGAACGTGTACGACCGTCACGTGCGCCGGTACGCGCGGCTGATGCGCCGCCTCGACGACGATCGCGATCGCGCCCTTGGCAACCGCCTGCGCGACGTACTCGTGACCGTCGGCGTGTTCACCGCGCAGCGCGACGAAGAGCGCTCCCGGAGACACCGCCCGCGAGTCGATCGTTATTGCGGTGACCAAGCGCGTGGTGTCGCCGTTGACTTGCGAGCTCGCCGGCAATCGGAGCAACAGCGCCGCCAGCTCCATCGTGCGCTCAGCCATGCGCCGGCTTTACGGGATCTTCCACCGGCAAAATGCCCGCGTGCAGCATCGCCGCGCGTGAAATCTCGGAAAAGGCCGGCGCCGCGACGACGCTGCCGTAGTAGGAACCGATGGGACGCTCGACTTTCACGTAAACCACGTATCGCGGGTGTTCGTAGGGGACCATTCCGATAAACGAGGCGGCATAGTATCCCGCGCGATAGGTGCCGCCGACGACCATCTCCGCGGTGCCGGTTTTTCCGGCAGTCGTATACCCGGGGATTTGGGCCGACGGGTCGCCCGTTCCGTGCATTACGACCAAGCGCAGGAAGGCGCGCAGCTCGGCGGCGGTCTTTTCGGAGAAGACGCGGCGGACGACCTTAGGGGTAGTGGTGCGGACCAGCTTGCCGTCTTGATCGTAGACGGCGCGAACGATCCGCGGCTGGAGAAGCAGGCCACCGTTGGCGATCGCGCAGTAGTAGCGCGCCATCGCGATCGGGGTCACCGACACGCCTTGCCCAAACGACATCGTCGCGAGCGACGGCGCGCTCCAATCCGGCGGCGGCGGCACGATGCCGGGGTTTTCGCCAGGCAGACCGATGCCCGTCGGATCGCCGAAGCCCGCGCGTCTCTCCATGTCGTAAAACGTACGCGCGCCGATGGACATGCCCACTTCGGCGGCGCCGACGTTGTGCGAGTACTGGATGATCTGCGAGAGCGTTTCGGTGCTGCCGTTTAGCGGCATATCGTCTTCGGCGTTGTGGATTACCCGGCCGCCGACTTCGAGCGCGTCGCGCGCCGGAAAGACCGACGTCAGCGACACCTTATGGGATTCGAGTGCGGCCGCGGCGGTAACGAGCTTAAAGGTCGAGCCCGGCTCGTAGGCGTCCATCACGGCGCGGTCGCGGCGCGCTCCGTCGCCGAACTTCCAGAAACGATTCGGATCGAAGTCGGGCATGTTCGCGAGCGCAAGCACTTCGCCGGTCCACGGATCCATCACGATGGCCGTTCCGTCGAGTGCGTGAAAGGCTTTGACTTGCTTTGCCAATGCGCGTTCGGCGGCGAACTGTAAATACGAGTCGATCGTCAGCTCGACGTTGTCGCCGGGTTCCGCCGGCTTGACGACGCGTTCCATTCCGAACGGAATCGGCCGTCCGAACTCGTCGGCTTCGAGCGTCATCGAGCCCGAGCGGCCGCGCAGGACGTCGTCGTACGAGTACTCGAGTCCGTCGAGGCCGTTTTCATCGGTGCCGACGAAACCGATCACCGTCGACGCCAGCGTTCCCACCGTATCGACGCGCAAGCCTGAGTCTTCTTCTTTTAACGCGATACCGGGCAAGCCGAGATCGCGCACGCGTTCGGCAACGTCGTGCGGCACTTTGCGCGCGATCCACGCGAACCACGAATGTTTGTCACGCAGTCCTTCGATCGTTTCGGGCGAAAGTTTGCCGACCGTCTTGCTCAGTTGCGCGATGGTGCGATTGACGTCGGTCATGTCGCGCGGTACCGCGTAGACGCTTTCGGACGGCAAAGAACGCGCCATCACGTTTCCGTCGCGATCGAGAATACTGCCGCGCCGCGCGAAGACTTCCACCGTGTCGGATCGCTGCGCGAGCGCGTCGCGCGCATAGGCAGGTCCGTTACGCACTTGCACGTCGACCAGCCGCCAGACCAGGTAGAGCGCGATGAGCAGGCAAGCGTAGAATAGATACTTAGCACGCATCGGGGCGACGCGCGCGAACGTTCGTTGATGCACTGCTAGGGGTGAGCGGGAATCAACATCCCCGCGAGCGAGGAGAAGGCGGCGAGATGCCGCCCCTGCGACGCCTGCGCCGACGAAGGCAGCTCGACCAGGGCGAAATGCTGCGGTTCGATCATGCCCAAGCGTGCGGCAAGCGCCGCCAAACGGTCGTCCGAGCGAAGCACCGCGATCTTGTCGTCGAGACGCATCGTCTCGGCTTGGAGCGCCGCGCGCTCGTGCTTGGCGTTGGCAACGGCGTACGACAACCCGGTGAGTTCCGACGTGAGCACGACGTAGGCCATCAGGAACGCCAGCACGATGGTGAGTGCGCCCGAAATTTGCAGTAGATTCTTATATCGCGCTTTCGACTTTTTGTCGATGCGCCGGTGCGTCGCCGCACGCGCGGTGCGAGGATTGGGAATCCGGTGCTTGCGTTCGAGTTGGCGGGGCTGTACCAATTAACTGGCCTTTCGTCGAGCCGCGCGCAACTTAGCGCTGCGCGCGCGAACGTTTTGCGTGATTTCGTGCTCCGTGGGAGCCAGCGGCCGGCGCGTCAGGACTTCGAGCCGTTCGTCGTCGCGGAACGTATGCTTCACGATGCGGTCTTCGAGCGAGTGAAAGCTGATGACGGCCACTCGACCGGCCGAACGCAAGCGCCCAATTGCGGCGTGCAGGCCCTCGCGCAGGGCGTCGAGCTCGTCGTTGACCGCGATGCGCAGCGCTTGAAAGACGCGCGTCGCCGGATGGATGCGCTCGCGCCGCCCAGGGCGGTGAACGATGCCCGCGATCAGCGATGCAAACTCGGTGGTGGTGGCAGGCAGCGTCCCTGACGCGCGCCGCTCGACGATCGCGTGTGCGATGCGACGCGCGGCACGTTCTTCACCGTAATGGAAGAACATGTCGGCCAGTTCGCGCTCGCTCGCACTGGAGAGAACGTCGTACGCGGTGCGCCCGGCGTACGGATTCATCCGCATGTCGAGCGGCGCGGGTTTGCCCAGGGAGAAGCCGCGTTCGGGATCGTCAAACTGCATGGACGATACTCCCAAGTCGAATAAAATGCCATCGATCGACCCGATCGCTTGACGGTCGAGCTGCTCGCACAGCTCGCGAAAGTTCGCCGGTATAAAGGTAAAGCGAGGGTCGGCGATCTCGGCCGCTCGCGGTATCGCCGATGGATCCGCGTCGAACGCGAGGAGCCGGCCAGTCTCCAAACGATCCAAGATCGCCCGGGAGTGCCCACCCGCACCGAAGGTCGCATCGACGTAGATCCCATCGGAGCGGATCTCCAGGCAGTCCAAGGCCGGACCCAAGAGCACTGGGACGTGGCTCATGCGCGCACCACATCAGTACACGCCGAGGTCGGCCATGAAATCGGCAACCTCGCCCCCCGAGACGCTCTCGACGTTGTAGCGTTCCGCGGCCCAAATCTCGATGCGCGTCATCATGCCGACCGAGACGACGTTGCGTTCGATGCCGGCATAGGCGCGCAGACTGGCGGGAATGACGACCCGGCCCTGGGTATCGCTTGTGACTTCCTCTGTATGGGCGAAGATGTAGCGCAAAAACCGCCGGTACTTGTCGCGGTCTTCCTTGCGCGGCGGCGCCTCGAGCCGGCGCGAGATTTCCACCCACGTCGCAAGCGGAAAAAGGGCGAGGCACGGGTCCGGGTGCCCGATGGTTAGGACGAAGCGTTCGCCCAGGCGGTCCCTGAAGCGCGCGGGCACGATGAGACGCCCCTTACCGTCGAGGGCGTGCTGCTCCGACCCAGCGAAACGCGGCAGATCCGCCTGCACCTAAGTCCTCCGGAGACACCACTAAGCACTACTTTGCTCCACTATACGCCCCAAGAAGGCGCGAGGCAAGTTTGACCGGTGGCGGGATCCAGCTTAATTACGGAAGTCCATCTAGCACGAACGCTTGTTCGATGACGTCTTTCCGCTCGCGTTATTGGAAGGCGAGCGCTTTGCACGAGCGCCTACGCCTGTCGGTTCTCCACGAATCGGCGAGAAATACGTCCGTGGGGAAATGCGAGAAGGAAACGAATCGTTGTATCTCCCATGCGCAATTTAGCGCCCTTGCGTTGGCTAACGCTCCTCGCGCTATCGGCGATTGCCGCTTGCTCTGCGCGTACTTCCTCGTTTGGCGTATTGCCGAATGCGGTTCGGGTTTCGCGTGTAGAGCGTTCGGCGGCGGGATACAGTGGCGATCTTTTTGTTGCCAACGTAGGAAGAAATACCCAACGCGGCAGCGTCGCGGTTTTTGCGAACGGGGGTTCTAACCCCGTTCATCAGGTCGTGAACGGGATCGATAGACCGAGCGCAATCGCGTTCGAACTTTCCGGGGACCTCGTCGTTGCCAACTCGGCGCGAGACTCGCTAACCGTTTACGACGCGGCGACTCTCACGCTCGAGGACACGATCACGCAAGGTGTTTCGTCGCCGTCGGCGCTGGCGACGGATTTCATGGGGAACGTTTACGCCGGCAATCAGAACAGCGTGACCGTATACGCGCCGCACCAGAGCGCACCGATACGAACGATTTCCGGAGTCGTCGCGCCGCGGCGGCTCGCGTTCGATCAATACGGCTCGCTATACGTCGTCCAAAACAGCACCATTGAGGTGTATGCGCCGGGAGCCGTGAAGCCGTTTCGTACGATTCGCAAGGGCCTCAACGATCCGCGTTGGACCGTATTCGCTTCGGATGGCAGTTTGGTCGTCGCTAATGCGGGCGGCACCAGTGGAAAAGGATCGATCGCGATATATCCGCCGTACGCCAACGTACCCAAGCTGCGTATTACCGCGGGAATCGACGTGCCGGTGCGCGTCGTCTTCGATTCGTCGGGAAACATGTACGTTGCCAACGACGGCGACGGAACCGGATCGGTCACGGTTTTCGCGAAGGGCGGCGTACGACCGCTCCGCACCATCAGGGCCGGTATAAATCACCCAAGCGCGCTCGACTTTGCTTTCGGGCGTCTCTACGTAGCAAATGCTCCTTCGAGCGGTGCGGGATCGCTTGTGTCTTACGTAGTCGGGTCGTCGCAGCCCGCGCAAACGATTACCACCGGCGTCAACGTTCCGTCGACGATGCGCGCGCCGGGTAAAGCGGTTAAGCAGTATCTCTTTGTCTCAAACGTCGCGAAGAATTCGGTCACGATCTATCCGATTGGAACCGGTAACCTCGTGCGCACGATTTCCTCCCAGATCTCCAAACTGAATTCGATGTTGGTGGACGGATGGGGAAATCTCGACGTGCTGGGAGCCGCAGGAGTGAGCGTCTACGCAGCGGGCGGCCTCACGCCTTTGACCGATCTTTCCGGCACGAACGACGTTTCCGCAATTGCGCTGGATTCGAACGGGTCGCTCTACGTTTCGCACGAGGGCGGCGGAACGGCGAACTATCCCGGATCCATCGGAATCTATCCGCCCGGTTCGACCAGTCCAGTGCGCACCATCGCGGGTTCGAGCACGTCGGAAATCCATATGCCGGTAGCGCTCGCAGTCGACGCTACCGGCAACCTTTACGTCGGAAACCTCGCCGACGGATTTCGTTCTTCTTCGGATTATCCAGGGAACTACGTAACGATGTTTACCCCCGGAAGCAGTACGCCGTCGAACGTCATTGGGGTGAACGCACCCGAGCGCCTCGCTGTCGACGGATCGGGAAATCTGTTTGTAGGCAGCGCTAAGTCGTATTTTACAAGCTACGGGCCGGCGACGATCTTCGAATATGCGCCCGGGAGCAGTAAGCTGTTGCGGCAGATCGCGCTTAGCGCGCCGACATCAGCGTTTGTGCTTGACGGCGCGGGAAATCTCTACGTTGCCAACGAGAGCACGAACGCCGTCGACGTGTACGCGCCGGGCGCGACGACGCCGGGGCGATCCATCGTGCGGGGCGTCGGCGCACCGTCAGCCCTGCTATTCGATCCGGTGGGAAATCTCTACGTAGCGAACTCCTCGTTAAACACGGTGACCATGTATGCACCGGGGTCGAGTACTCCGTCGTTGACGATTCACAGCGGAGTCGACGCGCCAAACGCGCTCGCCTTGGGAGGTTCGTAGTGCGTTTCGTCACTGCGGGCTGTCTCGCGCTCGTCATCGCCGGCTGCGGTGCGCGTTCGCAGCCGGCTCAGCCGTTGCCCGTTCCGGCTGCAGACGCAAAAAGTTCGGATGCGCAGTCGCTCTATCTCGAAAACTACGGCTCAAATAGGATTGAGGTATACGCACTTGGCGCGACGACCGTAAAATACGAAATCGTTGGGCCGGCCGGATGTGCGTTTGTGGGACCGCTCGCGTTTACCGTGACCGGATGGCTCGTCGCAGAGTGTGGGCACGCGATAATCGAGATACCGCCAGGCACGACAAAAGCGAAGAGAATCATCACGGACGGCGTGCCGCCCGACTTCGTGGCAATGAGCGTCGATGCGTCGGATAATCTCTATGTCGCGGGAGAGAACTACACATCAACCTTCACCGGCATCATCGAATATTCGCCTTGGAGCTCCGTACCGATCCGAACCATCGCCCTCGGGTTCAACCCCTATTCACTTGTAACGGACGCCGGCGGAAGCATCTTCTTAGCGCATGAGCCTGGGGCGGCGGCCAAACAGCCCGGTATCGCGATCTACCCACCCGGAACGTCCGTGACTCAGGTGCGCGAAGTTCCATTTCCTTTCCCACCAACGTCGATGACACGGGACGCTAAAGGCTCGGTCTACGTCGGCGGCTACACGGGCACGTGGCCGACGCTGTCGGCCCAGATCGTCGCGTACGCTCCGGGGTTGACGACGAAACTGCGCACGATCGTCGGGCCGCCGAAATTGGGTCTGAGCGATCTTCGCGTCGATTCCGCCGGGCGGATGTATGCGCTCTACTTCGGCCGTCCCCAATACGTGCTTCACCACCCCGGAACGCCGGTGTACAACATCGACGTGTACGAAGCCGGCGCGACGAGACCGTCGCGCGTGATCCATGAAGGGTTGCAGAACCCCCGCATGATCGCAGTCGACGATCGCGGTTACATCTATGCTCTAAACATCGGTCCGCACGAGAACCATCCGGCACGCTACGTGAATCCGTCGATTGCCGTCTACGCCCCCGGAGGTTCCGTGCCTGTGAGCACCATTACGGAAGGCGTAACGTCGGCCACGGCTATAGCCGTCGGCCCGTAAACCCTCGGGGCACCGACGACGTTAGGGAGCGATGGCGAGGGCCACGGGCTGCCGGATCTGAGATGAGATCGTCAGCATCGGCGTGGTTTTGCCGGGGCCGTAGACCGTGACGTTGCTGAACGCACCGTTGACGACGAACAGATTTCCCGTACCGTCGACCGCTAATGCGAGCGGGTTCCCGACGCCGCGCGAAATCGTTTGCGAAAGCGCCAGATTCTTCAGATTATAAACGGTTACGGTCGACTGCGTTTGAGTGACGCCCCAGTTCGCCACGTACAGCGTATTCTGGAAACGGGCGAGCGTGCTGGGGAAGTCGATGCCCGCGGTAATTTGCTTCGTAGGTGTCGTCGCGGTCGGCGCGTACACCGTTACGTTGGTGTTGTTGACGCAGTAGAGAATGTCGTTGCCGTCGACGGTGATGCCGAGGGGACCATTGTGCGTGTGCACCGTGCGGCCGGCGGTTATGCTGTGGGGTTCGAACACGAGGATCTCGTTGAGGCCGGGATTCCCGACGTACAGACGGTCGAGCCGATCGAAGGTGAGCGCGTGCGGATCGACGTGGACGATCGTGAGCATCGGCGCAGTCTTGTTGGGCGCGTAGATCGTGACGGTGCCGTTGCCCTTGTTACCGACGTAGAGGTTGCCCTGTCGATCGAACGCCAGTGCTCGCGGCTGCGAGATCCCAGTTCTCATCGTCCGCAGCACGGTCGTGCTGTCGGCTTTAATGACGCTCACCGTCGAGTTGCCGCGATTGGCTACGTAGAGATTGCGCTCTGCATCGACCGCCAATGCAGCGGGCGCGTTCAAGCCGGCGGCGATCCTTCGAAGCAGCTTACCGTTGGCAGCGTACACCGTGACCGCCGTATGATTGGCGACGAAGATCTCTTCGGAAGAAGCGGCCGCGCGCGTAACGGGCGACGGATTCACCGGTGCCGGCATGCCGGCGCCCGAACAGCCCGCGAGCGCGAGCAGTGCGGCTTGGATGGCGGCGAGCGTGCGAAGCCGGTTCACGGACCCAGCGCGAGCGCAACCGGCAGATCGATACCGGTGCGAATCTTGAGCTTCGGCGAAGCGGCGCCCGGCGCATAGACGGCGACCATCTTGCGATTGGCGACGTAAAGCGCGCCGGAGCCGTCGAAAAGCAGCGCCGTCGGGGCGGTTATTCCCGAGCTGATCGTGCGCAGCGGCTTCGACGCTCCAGGCGCGTACACGGTAACCGTACTCGCGACGTTATTTGCGACGTAGAGGTTGCCCGACGCATCGAGACGCACGGCCACGGGGCCGCTTATACCGTTCTTGATCTCGCGCTGCGGTTTGGTCGCGCCGTTAGAGTAGACTGCGACGACGTTGAGATTCGTATCGGCAACGTACAGAGTATCCTTTGCATCGAGCGCCAACGACTGCGGATCGCTGACACCGACGGCGATCTTCGCTACGATGCCGGTGCTCCCGTGAGCAAAGACCACGACGCGCGAACCGACTCCGCCGTATGGTCCGGAACTGCGACCGACGTAAACGTCGTCGGCGGTATCGAACGCGACGGAGATCGGATAGAAGCTCTTGAGTGCGCGCAGCAGCGTGCTCGAGCCCGGGGCATACACGCCGACGCTGAAGTATCCGTTAGCGACGTAGAGATTGTCGGCCGAATCGACCGCAAGCGTACGCGGCACGCTTACTTTCTGCGTAATGGTGCGCGACGGCATCGTCGCTCCCGCCGGATACACGGGCACGCTGCCCTTACCGGCATCGTTAGCGACGTAGAGCGTTCCCGACGAATCGAACACCAGCGCCGACGGTCTAACTCCCACGATCTTTCGCAGAACCGAACCGCTGCCCGGCGCGTAGACCGTCACCGTCGAAGCGTTGGCCACGTAGAGATTGTTAAACGACGCGCTATGGCGAATTAAGGACGGGGCGGTCGCGCGCAGCGAGGGCATAGCTGGGAAGATCTGCTGCGCGGGCAAACCGGAACAGCCGGTCGCCGAAACGAGAGCCGCTGCTAAAAATGGATATCGACCCGTTCGCAAACGAAAAGCCGGCAGTCCCATGTCTACCGGCGTTTCGCATTCGCGCAAACACTACTGCACGAACCGGTTCTAAAGTCCCAATCTATGCGTGACTTTTAATCGACGCCTAACCCTTACTTACCGCTGCCCGGCGATCCGCGTTCCGCCACGAAGTCGTAAAGATGTCCGCGGTAGTCAGCGGTTCCGGAAATCGTATCGTCGGCCGAGATCGTGCCCTGGAACGACATCGAGCCTCCGATCTGCAGCGCAACGTGACCGTCTTGACGGTCGATCGTTCCGGTCACCGCAACGATGCGGTCGTTGAGCGGATCGGGCATGGCCGACATTCCGGTATACGTACCGTCGATGGAATCGTCGTGAATGTTGAGCCGCATCGATCCGAGATGTGGCATACCGGCAGGCCCGATAGCCGTCTGGAACGCGGCGACGTAAGCGAGGTTTGCACCCGATCCTCCGTACTGCGCTGCCGCCCAAGCGGGGGTCGTTACTCCGCCGAGCGCGGCAAACGCGAACGCGAGTGCGAAGGCGGGTGGAAGATTTCGTTTCATGACTCATATTATGATTCCGCCGCCTTTGACAACTCTGTGAGTTCGGCGGCCGCAGGTGATTCGGACTATCGTCGACGCATATGTCGGCCTTGGAGCGTAAAGAGTTTTCCGCTGCATTTCGCGAGTTCGTTCGTCAAAACGTCGCCTCGGTAGAGCAAGTAGACGTCCTCTTGCTGCTGCAGAGCGATCTGGCGCGCTGCTGGACGATTGCCGAACTGAGCACGGCGCTGTCGAGTTCGCACACCTCGATCGCGCGCCGGCTCGCGATTTTGTGCGCGCGCGGGCTGGTAGTGCGCGAGGACTCGGGTCAATTCCGATACGTTTCCGACGTCGCGCACGATGTGCTGGTGAGCGAGCTTCGGGGCGAGTACGCGTCGCGCCCAACCAGCGTCATCGGGCTCATTTACTCCAAGCGAACGTCCGCGCTCGAGAGCTTTTCGGACGCTTTCCTGTTAGGTGGTGACGACCGTGACCGCTAGCATCGTCTACATTCTTTGCATGCTCACAAGCGCCGCGTGCGCCGTGCTGCTCGCCCGCGCCTACGTTCGGTCGCGCGAACGCCTGCTGTTTTGGAGTTCGCTCTGCTTTGCCGGCTTGTGCGCCAACAATGCGATGCTTTTTATCGACGTCGTGCTGTTGCCTCAGGTCGATCTTTCCATCTGGCGTCTCGTGCCGGCGCTGCTGGGAATCGCCGCGCTCTGTTACGGTCTCATCATGGAGGCGGAGTAGTCGTGTACGGCCTCATATCCGGGGCGATCATGTTCGGCAGCTTTGTTGCCTCGTTGTTCTTCTATCGCTTCTGGCGCCGGACGCTCGACCGTCTCTTCGTATGGTTCGCCGTCGCCTTCCTGATACTCGGCGTGGAACGCCTGGTGCTCGCGATCACGCACGCGAGCGAGATCTCGTCGCCCGCGATCTATATCATGCGCCTGATCGCGTTTGGCCTGATCATCGCGGCCATCGTCGACAAGAACCGCCAGCGACCCTAAACCGAGGCCAACACTTCGCCGGCTCGAAGCCTCTATTACCGTGAAGATGGCTGACCGACAAGAGATCGCTCCCGCCGCCATCGAGGCGGCGCGTGCCGGACGTCCGGGTGCCGCGGATCGTCTCGTCGCCGAGGCGTGGCCGCACGCCTATCGGATCGCCTATGGGCTGCTGCGCGACCGCGATCTCGCGCAGGACGCCGCACAAGAGGCGTGTGCCGCGATCTTTACGCGGATCTCGCAGCTCCGTACGGCCGAAGCCTTTCGCGTTTGGCTCTATCGCATCGTCGTGCGCGAAGCGGCCCGGCTCGAACGCAAACGCGCGCTGTCCCACGTTTTGGGATTCGCTCCCGCGAGCGTCGACGACATCGCCGTCTCGACCCTGCGCGCAGATCTGCGATCCGCTCTCGGCAAACTCGCGCGACTGCAGCGGGCGGTCATCGTGCTTCGTTATTACGCCGGAATGAACAGCACCGAGATCGCCGCGGTGCTCGCGATTCCGGCCGGATCGGTGCGCTTTCATCTGGTCGAGGCGCGCCGCGCGCTCGAGCGGCTTCTCGACGAGCCGCGGTCGTCATCGCGCTTCTTGGAGGTGGCTCGTGTCGTTTGATCTGCGTCTGGCGCTCGGCGAGACCTTCGACGTCCCGGTGCCGCCCGTACCGGTCGCCGCGATTCGCGTACGTTCCGCCGCCGCGGCCACGCGCGAGACGACGCGTTGGCGGATGCTCGTCGCCGCGATTGCCTTGACGTCGGCCTTTACCCTGACGCTTGCGTGCGAACGATACGCTCCGGCACACGCGCGCGCTCCCATCGTCTCGGCGACTCCGTCGCCTCTCGTCACCTAACACCGTGCCTCCGTGGGTTCTCTTAGCCGGCATCGCGACGATCGCCGGGCTGGATCTCATTGCGCTCTCGGGCGGCGCGCTGACGATTCCGGCGCTCGTTGCGATCTTCGCGCTGCTCGTCGCCGGCATACATCGCCTGGAAAGCGCGCGCCTCCCACGCGTCGAGACGGCCGATTGGCCGGAGGAATCGACGCCAATGGTTTGGCCGCTCGATTACGCGATCGCCGGCGCGATCGGTGCCGGCAACTTCGCCTTGTCGTTTATCGGGTATTGGCGGCCCGACGGAGCCTCGTGCTGGACGCTCGGGCGGCTATCGCATTGCGGCATCTTTGACGAGCTCTACTTCGCGCGGGCCGGAGAAGAGTATCTGCTCAATCTCCGCATTTACGAGAACACGCATCCGCCGCTCTCCAAGCTGCTCGTCACGCTGTCGATGCTGCTCTTCGGCGGGATGCCCGGCGGCGACAACCCGCACGGCTGGCGTTTCCTCGACGTCGTCTTCGGCGCGCTGGCCGTGGTCGTGCTGTACGCATTTGCCAAGCGCGTTACCGGATCGACGCTCTTCGCTTCGATCGCGGCGATCCTGCTGTCACTCGACGGCATGCATTTCGTGCAGTCGCGCATCGCGACGCCCGAAGGCTTCGCCGTCGTCTTTGCGACGTTCGCGACCTATGCGTTCTACCGCTTCGTGATGGAGGTACAGGCCGGCGGTGCATCGCGACTGTGGCTGGTGCTCTTTTCGATCGCACTCGGTTGCCTCGTGAGCACCAAGTGGTACGGGGTCATGGGCTTCGGCGTAAGCTTCGTCGTTCTCGCCGGGCTCTATTTGCGCCGCCCGCATAGTTTTCGGCTCGCCCGTACCCTTGCTGCCATCGTTTGCGTCAGCGCCGCCGTCTACACGTTTTCGTGGGTGCCGGATCTGGTCAGGAACTCGCCGGATCCCAATGAGATCCACAGCTTCGGCGACGTCCTTAACCGGCAGAAGCAGATGTTCGACTACCACGACACCTTGCGCGCCACGCATCCGTACTCGTCGAAATGGTGGGAATGGCCGCTCGACGACGTTCCGGTCGCCTATTTCTACGACGACCGCCGCACGAACAAACAAGACCCTAACGGCTGCTGCGTACTCGAGATTACGTCGCTGCCGAATCCGGTCGTCCTCTGGTTTGGGCTGTTCTCGGTACCGTTCGTAGGGTGGCTAGCAATTGCTCGACGAAACATCGGCTGTTCCCTCATCGTGTTGACGTATCTCATGCAATGGCTGCCGTGGATGGGATCGCCGCGCATTACGTTCGCCTATCATTTTTATGACGACATTCCATTGATTTGCTTGTGCAACGCGATCGCGCTGCAGAACGTGCGACGGCTTTCCGGCCTCGTTTCGGCGGCCTATGTCGCTCTGGCCGGCATCGCGTTCGTCTTTTTCTATCCCATCCTCTCGGCCCATGCGGTCACCTGGAACGCCTGGCACGCGCGCATGTGGCTTCCGACGTGGATTATCGGCCCCGGCTGACGCTGTGCGCGCGCTCGCGATCGATGAGCGCGCGCTTGCGCTCTAAGCCCCAGCGATAGCCGCCGAGCTCGCCGGTACCGCGAATGACGCGATGACACGGAATCACCACCGCGACGGGATTGCTCGCGCACGCTCCGGCCACGGCGCGCGCGCCGTTGGGCGAACCGATCGCATCGGCAACCTCGGCGTACGATTGCACTTCGCCATACGGAATCGACTGCAGATATTTCCAGACGCGCATTTGAAATGCGGTCGCGCGAATGTCCAACGGCAAGTCGAGGTGCGGCTGATCGCCGGCGACGTGGCGCGCGATGGCTTGGACCCACTGCGCGAACGCGGGGTGCGGTGGCGTTTGCATCGGGGTGACGTCGGCGTTGCGATACTCCGCGCGCAGCCGTTCGATCAGCTCGTCTTCGGAGTCGCCGAACTGCACGAAGCAAATCCCGCGATCCGTCGCGCCGATCATCATGAGACCGGCCGGCGTCCGCAACGGCGCGTACGAGATAGCAACGCCTTCACCGGCCCGCCGGTACTGCGCCGGCGTCATGCCCAACCGGGAGATCGCCTGCTCGTAGACGCGGCTCGCCGAACCGTAGCCCGCATCGTAGACTGCCGCGTCGACGGGTTTAGCTTGCGCCAAGCCCCGCTTGAGTTCGGCGAATCGTATCCCGGCGAGATATTGTTTGGGGGTGACGCCGACGACGGCTTTGAAGCTGCGGGCGAAGTGATAGCGGCTCATCGCAGCCATCGAGGCAAGCCGGTCGAGGGTGAGGGGTTCCTCGCTGTGGGTCTCGATGTACCGGCAAATTTTCCTGATCCGCTCAGGAACTGACGAGGGTGTCTGCTGTACCATGGGTATCACTCTAACGGCCGGCAAGCGGGCCAGCCATCCGAAAGTTGCCGCCGGTTGGGGTCGCCAGGCCCGACCGGGACGTTAGAAGAAAGCGTAACTTCTTCCCTTATGAGGCGATTGCTCGGGATATTTGCCCTTTTGAGCCTGCTCTACGGCTGTAGCGGTGCGGGGTATCTCCCCTATGCGCCGCACGCGCTCGATCCGTCCCAGATCCACGGTCTGGTCGCCGGCGCCTCTGAGTCCAACGGCGTTCCCGAGGGCCTGGTCCACGCCGTCCTGATGGCGGAATCGGCCGGGGATCCGTCGGCGGTGAGCACGGCCGGAGCGCAGGGGCTCATGCAGCTCATGCCCGGGACCTCTGCGGGGTGCGGCATCGCCAATCCGTTCGACCCGGTCGAGAACGTTCAGTGCGGCGCGGGATATCTGGGCGCCATGCTCCGCCGGTACCATAACAACGTCACGCTAGCGGTCGCCGCCTACAACGCCGGTCCTGGCGCGGTGGACCGTTACCACGGCGTTCCGCCGTACGCCGAAACTCGTGCGTACGTCACCCGCGTGTTGACGGCGTACCGAGACTACTAACTCCTTCGCTTTAATGGCGACGCTCACACACCGGCAGCCGCTTCCTCGCGTCCGCGCTGCTCTACCGCGCTTGCCCATTCTCGACGCCTATCTGCTGCGCGAAATGCTCGGCCCGTTTCTCTTTGCGTTTTCGGCGTTCTTGCTGTTCTGGGCGTTGAACATCTTCTTTCTCGCGGCCGACTACATCATCAACCAGCACGCGCCGTTCTTCCTCGTGCTGCGATTCGTCATCTTTCGCGTTCCGCAGGCCATTCCGATGGCGTTTCCGTTCGCGTGCTTGTTCGCCGCGCTGCTGGCGATGGGTCGTGTGATGGGCGACAACGAGGTCACGGCGATGCGAACCGCGGGCATTTCGGTCGTGCGCATCGCGATCGCGCCACTGGTCTTCGGCTTTGTGATGTTTTTGATCGCCTACGGAATGAACGAGTGGATTGCGCCCGCTTCGGTGGATCTCTCGACGCGCACGTTCTATCAAATCATCTACCATACCGACGCGCTTCCCGTGGAGCCGCAGTTTTTCCGCAAGGATCAGGATACCGGCAACGTCTTCTACGTCACGCAGGTCGGTACCGACAACCGCACGATGGAAGACGTGCAGATTTTCAAGCCGGCGCGCTACGGCCCGTGGAACGAGACGCTGCAGGCGAAAACCGCGTCGGTCAGAGGGAACTCGCTAGTCCTGCACGACGTCATCGATACGCGTTACAACAACGACGGCTATTTGACCAACCAACAGCGCGTCAAGGAAATCTCCATCGGTTTGCCGATGGGAGAGACGGTGTCGCAGTTCGTCAGCAACGTCAACAACGATCCATGGACGATGAGCAGCAAGTCGCTGCGCCAGCAGGTCAACGCGCTCGAGACGCAGGGAATCGGCGGCACCGCGCTGGGCAACTTGCAGCTCAATCTCGCCGACAAGCTCGCGTGGCCGTTCGCCTGCTTCATCGGCGTCGTCTTGGCGCTCCCCTTAGCATTGCGTTTCGGCAAACGCGGCCGGACGCTCGGCATCGCGATGGCCATCATCGCGTTCTTCGTCTATTACCTCATGACGTCGGCGGCGGCGGCCTTCGGTCGCAACGGCGCGATCAACCCGTACCTCGCGGCCTGGTTGCCAAATGCCCTCATGGGAATCGTGGGTGTGACCTTGCTCAGGCTGGAAGAGCGCTGAGCCGGTGTTTCTTTCGCGCAAGGGAAGTCGCGGCGTCGCCGCGATCGCATCGTTCGTTGCGCTGCTAAACGCCGTACCGGCGTGGGGATCGGCGCCGACCGGCGCCGACGGTAATGCAGCGACCGCGCTCATGCTTTTCAACCGCCAAACGTGCGCGCAGCGCTATTCGGGCGGCAGCCAACAACAAGTCGCGCAAGTCACGCCGAGTCCGTCGCCATCGGCGAGTCCCGTTTCGACGCCGGGTTTACCCAATACGATTCCCGGCACCGGAAACGGAACGTACCAGCTGTACGCGACACCGCGGCCGCGGCCGGGGTCCACGGCCATAGTGAGCCCGCCGCCGGTCCCGACGCCGACACCCGGTCCGACCGGATCGGGGCCTCCAATCTTCCTCGAGCGCGGCGGCGAAACGCCGCCGCCGATCGCGCCGGCCGGACACGCGACGCCCACGCCGACGCCCGTGCCGACCGGCGTGCCGACGTTGCCGCCCGGATACGTCGCGGTGATCTCAGATCGTGTCGAAGGCGGAACGAAGAAAGGTCAGCCCTCGGATGCCATCGGCAACGTTCACATCTACTATCGCGACGAAGAACTCGTCGGCGAACGCGCGCACTTCGACGGCAACCGGACGATCACGCTGACCGGTCATCCGTTCTTAGTCAACCACACGCACGACTCGATCCTCACCGCCGACGAAATCTCGTTCGACACGATCGCCGAGACGGCCAAGCTGATTCACGGCAACGGCGAAAGCGCCGAAGGCGTTCAGATCGGCTTCATCCACTTCCACGCGACCGACTTGCACACCGATAACGACGGCAGCGCGCACGGCATCGATCCCTATTTGACGACGTGCGAAAATCCGCGCGGCGGCTATCACGTCACTGGAAAAACGATCGACGTGATTCCCGGCGACAGGATCGTCATCACGAAGGCGGTCCTGTGGCTCGGCGCCGCAGCCGTCTTCTATCTTCCCAAGCTCATCATACCGTTGCGCACCGTGACGGATCAGCGCCAGCGCCCCCAATGGTTCCCCGAGGTCGGATACGACCAGTACGAAGGCGCCTGGATCAAGATCAAACTCCCGTTTGGTAAAGATCAATACTATTACGGCTATTACATCCTGAACTATTTCACGAAGGCGGGGCTCGGATTAGGTTACGTCGGCTTCTACGCCGCCCACAGCGGCCGGCGCAGTGTCAGCATCAACATCTACGAGCAAAACGACCCGATCGAGGGCGGCCGCACGTACAACGCCGCGCTGCAAGAGCAAGAGAACTTCACCCAGCATTTGCGCGGCAACTTCCAGTTCGCGTATCAGTCGAACTACGGGGCACTGACGAACATTCCGCCCAACGAAACCCTCACCGGCGCGATCGTCCATCAGACCGATCGCGCGTCGCAAAACTACTCCTTCAGCCGCAACTCAGTTGGAACGCAGTCGAGCAGCGACACGTTCACGTTCACCGACACGCGCCAGTTCAACCAGTTCTTGAACCAGGCGGTCAGTCTGAATATCTCCGATTCGGCGACGAACTACATCTCGTCGACGTTCACGCACACGACCGAGTTCGACTACTTGATGCATTACACGACGACCGGCGCCGACTACCAGGTGGAGTACAATAAGACGTATACCGATCAGGGATTCGGCATCAACAAGGTCCCCGAATTCCAAGTCCGGCCGTACGACTTTTTCCAGCATTTCGTCGTTCCGCTGTCGGCGCAGCTGACGTTCGGCGAATACAGCGAACCGTCGTCGCCGGACGTCGATACGACCAGCCTCGCCACGTGGCGCACCGACGCGGGAGTCGTACTCGGTCCGGCTTTGGCCAAAGTCTTCGGCAGCGATTTCCAAGCGACGGTCAACGTCGACCAATACGCGTACGGTACGGGCGACCTCAAAGCCGCCGTCCAGCAGGAGATGTCGCTGACCACGCCCATCGGGTCGCACATCGTCAACTCGCTGACGTACAACGAGGCCAACTACAACGGTCCGGCGCTGGTGCCGTTTCAATATCTCGACCAGCAGCCGACGCAGAACACCCACAACGCGCAGGACCTGATACGCCTATTCAACGACGACGTCTATAGCGTCGCGTTAGGCTGGTCGACGAACTTCCCGCTCAACATGAACGCGCAGCCGGTCAGTTATCAAATTACCGCAAAACCGTCGCAGCGCTCCGTGGTCTTGTTGTCGGGCGCCTACATTCCCGGACCGGGTCTTGGATTCGAGACGACCAACGTGCAGCTCTCGACGCCGTTCGGTCGCGACGCCGCGCTGCAATTCGTCTCGGACATCCAGTGGAAAGGCCCCGAGTTCTTCTCGAACAAGATTTTCTATTACACGCGCACGATCGGAGACTGCTATCAAGTGCGCTTACTCTATAGCGAAGCATCGCGCTCGGTCAACGTTGGATTGAGCATACTGGCGTTCCCGAACCAACAGGCGACGTTTGCGATCGGCCAACCCGGCGGAAT
The DNA here is from genome assembly GCA_036488875.1 of Candidatus Baltobacteraceae bacterium. Lineage (NCBI taxonomy): Bacteria > Bacillati > Vulcanimicrobiota > Vulcanimicrobiia > Vulcanimicrobiales > Vulcanimicrobiaceae > Vulcanimicrobiaceae bacterium. The sequence goes on from DASXGW010000008.1 coordinate 37,540, forward strand.
CCTTCCGAGTACGTTTAACTACTAACGATTCTCACGAACGAGCGTTCCTCGCGCAGGATCAGCCGTTTGTTTTGGGCCATGGCAAAGTTCGCGCGCGCTTCGTCGTCGCCGCGCAACCGCTCCCGGTACCGTTCGTAAGCCGCCAGGCTGTCGAAGCCGATCAGCGCGTAGGCGACGTCGTTGCTGCCCTCGTGCGGCATGAAGTAGCCGAGTAAGCTTCCGCCGCAGCGCGGAACGATCGTCCCCCAGTTACGCGCGTATTCTTCGAACGCCGCGGTCTGAAACGGGTCGATTTGGTAGCGGATCAAGCAGGTGACGTTCACCCACGCATTGTAGCGCGCGGTCGCTTCAGGTTTGGCTGAAACGTCGTGGGCGGACGACCAGCTCGCCGCCGCAGTTAGGACAGTTACGGTCGCGTTCCCCGGCGCACGTCGCGCAAAACGTACACTCGTAAGAGCAGACGTACGCCTCATCGGCCAGGCCGAGCGGCGCGGCGCAGATTTCGCAGGCGTCCTTCATCTGCATTAGCGCCCGCCGGGAACCTCGCACGATTCGAACGCGACGTCGTAGATCCCCAGTCCGTATCCGTCGGGCGACAGGCGCAGCTCGTGTTGGCCGAATTTTGCGTTCTCGACGAGTACGTACGCACGCGGCTCGTCGACCGTCACGTACGAGTTCCCGTGATCGTCGAAACGAACGTCGGTTCCGGCGTCGGTCTTGGCGAGCGGGGCGCCGTCTTGCGTTACGCCGACGCGAATCGTTTTGCCCTGCTCGGGTTTGAGCACGGCAACGACCTCGATCGCGTGATAGCGCAGCGCCGCGTATCCGCCGGATCCACCCGAAATCGCGCCCGAATCGCTGCGATGCCAGTAACCGTTCAAATACACGTTCCCGTCGGCGTGCGAGCCGGAATCGGTATACGCAAAGTCGCGCGTCGGATCGGCGAAGTGAGGCGCGTTGGCTATACCTTGCCGGGCGATGACGACTTCGTCGGACTTCGGATAACACACCGCTCCGGGCTTGTCGTAGTTATCCTGCGGCAAGAGCGCCATGAGGTGCGGGAGCTTGAGATGCGGATCTTGTGCCAGCAACAGGGCTTGAATCTTGCTTTCGGTCTGCTGGTAGTTTCCTTCGCCGCTCGAACTTTCGACGAGCTTTCCATTTTGATCGAAGAGAAACTCGGTCGGCCACGCGTTGACGCCATACCGCTTCCAAATCGCGAAGCTGCTGTCGAGCACCACCGGCCAGGTGACCGCAAGGCGCGGAAGCGCGGCGGCGACGTTGGCGCGCTGGCCGGAAAAGCCGAACTCCGGCGAATGTACGCCGACGATCGTGAAGCCGTACGGCTTATAGCGTTTGTACCACTCTCGCAGGTACGGGAGCGTGCGCAGACAGTTGACGCAGGTGTACTCCCAGAAGTCGACCAGCGTAACCTTACCGTGCAGCTCGGCGGGACTTAGCGGCGGCCCGTTGAGCCAGCCGGCGTTGCCGTCGAACGGCAGCATCGTTTCGCCGGGTGACATCGCCAGGAGCAGTGCGAACGCCGCAGCGGCCAAACGCGCCACGCCTCAGTGTCCGATCGAACGGAGCAATCCTTTGAATCGCGCGGACTTGGCGATCGGCGCGAACCACGCCGAACTCTTCAACAGAGGCAGCGATGGCTCTCGGCACGCGACCGCGCTTTCCAAATGATCGAGCGCCTCGTCGTTACGCCCCAAACCTACCGCGACCATGGCCAAATTCCAGTACACGATGAACTCCGTCCGAACCATTTCGAGAAGCATCGTGTAAATCTCTTTTGCGCGCTCGGTTTCGCCCATGTCGCCGTACGCGCGCGCGAGAAGCGGCAGACGCAGCGCCGCATCCTCGGCGCGATCCTGCGGCAGCATGAGTAGGTCGACCACCGCGTCTGCCGGCCGGCCGCCGAGAATCAGCGCCTGCGCGCGATGGCGCCGCGCGATTGCAAACTCGGGGCCGTTTTCGATGAGATGCGAGAGATAGGCGATCGCCTTCTCGTAATCCCCGGCCTGCGTGAGGACTTTGCCCAAGAGAATTTGCAGCGCCGGTGATGACGGCTCGACGGAAAGCGCGTGCTGCGCTTCAGAGAGCGCGCGATCGCCGGCGCCGGTGCATTCGTAATACCACACCGCGTTGGTGCAGACCGGAATCGAATCTGGATTCAAGCGCACGGCCCGATCGATCTCGCGCTTGGCCTCGCGCCAATCCCACTCGCAAAAGAGCATGATGTTCGAGAGGGCCGCGTGCGCGGTGGCCGACGACGGCTCGAGATTGAGCGCGCGAACGATCGCCGCTTTGGCCTTCGGAAACGCGTACGACCCCGGCACGTACCAATACTCCGCCATGTACGAATGCGCGCGAGCCAAACCCACTAACGCCGGCGAGTAATCCGGACTGACCGCCAGCGCCGCCTCGAAATAATCGATCGACGACCGCAAGGTGTTCGCCGTGCGCCGTTCCAGCAAGTAACTGCCGCGGCTGTAGTGGCGGAACGCCTCGAAGCCGCCGCGCAGTAGCGTGCCGTCGCGCACTTCAGCGACGACCGGCGCCGGCTCGCCGGCGGTGGGATTCACCACGCTCACCGGCGAGGCAAACCGGAAGCCCTTGTTGTGCGCCGTCATGATGTAGAGACGGTCCTTGGCGCGCTCTCCTAGGATGCGGCGCAGCATGTAGACGTGCTGTGAGAGGTTCGCTTCACTCACCGGTTCGCCCGACGAGATCACTCCGGCCAGCTCCCGGCGGCTGACGACGCTGCCGTTGGCCTGGATCAGCACGAGCAAGAGCGCAAACAGCCGCTCGGGCAGCGGCACCACTTCGGAGCCGTACGTGAGCAAGCCGCGTGCCGGATCGAGCCGGAATGGCCCAAACACGTACACCCAGGACGGCTCGACCATCGATCTCACGCCTGCGTTCATCAGTGCTCTACATAATGCACGAGCCGTCGAGCGTGTGACACGCGCCGTTTCTTTTTACGGCGGACAGGTATGGGGCGGCGCCGTTGTGGCGTTGTTGGCAATCTCGACGCTGATGATTTGCGCTGGTTCGGGAATTTGATCGCCGCTCGAGAGCGCGAAGTACGTTTGGTCGAAGTTCGTGCAAATCAAAAGCGGCGGCTGGGTCACCCACGTTGTGTCGGTCGGACCACCGACGCCCATCGAGTTCACAAAGATAAGCTGATTGTTCGCGTTTGCTTGCGTGACGAACGCGTTGAACGTCCAGACCTTGGCGTATGGCGCCGGGCTGCCGGTCGGCGTCGGCGTCGGACCCGGCGTCGGCGTGGCTTGATTTTTGAAGATGGAACGCTGAAAACTCACAGTAAACTCTGTGCCCGATCCGTTACTATTTGCGACGAATTGCAACTGACTCGCAGTGGTTCCCAAGGGTTGAAAGTGCGGGGGGATCGCCGGGTTGGTGGGATTCTTGATGAACTGAAAGGGTTGCGCGTAGACCCCGCCTCCGGAAGTACCAACCTCAATGCCGTCCGAGAACGCCGCCCAGTTATTTCGCACGGGGTTGGTGTCCGGCGAGAGCCCGTTGGCGGTCGTATTGAAAACGACCCAATATTGGTAAGTCGAAAAGTCGAATGGGGCAGAGACGTCAAACTTCACGACCATAAAGCCGGGATTTGCGCCGCCGGCTCCCAAACCGGGAGGATTCGGCGTAACCTGGCGTCCGCAAGCCACGATCATGAGTGCCGTTACGAGTACGAGAGAGAAACCGAGTCTGCGAATCATGCCTACCTCGCTGGTGCGCGACGTCGTCGTTGCCGCAGCGGCGGCCGTCGCGTTAGCGGCAGCATTTCCGAAGATCGGTGCGGCGTGGGTCGTTCCACTAGGAACAGCCGCGCTGTTCTGGACCTGGCAAGGTGCCTCCTGGAAACGAGCAGCGGTACTCGGCTGGTTTTCCGGCATCATCTTCTTTGCCATCGCTTTCGATTGGGTAGGGCACACCGTCGGGAACTACATCGGTGCCTACGGCCCTTTTTTGATGTTCGGTCCTGCTATTGTTGAAGCACCGTTCTGGGGATTCGCTGGGATTGCGAGCGCGCTGGCTTACCGCTACGCACATCCGGCACTCGCACCGCTGGCCGCGGCCGCCGCGTTTACCGTCTTCGAATGGCTCCGGTCGATCGGGGTGATGGCGGCGCCGTTCGATCAACTCGGCTACACGCAGGCCGATTCTCCGCTGCGCGCGATCGCCGCGTTCGCCGGGACCTACGGGATAACGTTCGCGTTGTGCGTCATCGGCGCATACGGCGCCGACGCCATTGCGCGGCGCACGTGGCGCCGGTTTGCGATCGCCCTTGGCGCCACCGCGCTCGCAGCCGGGGCTGCGTGGCTGGCGTGGCCCGCACGCCACTTATCGCCTCCGGCGACGCGCGTCGTTGCCGTCCAAGGCAACATCGCTCAATCGCTGAAGTGGAATAGCCTCGGCTTGGCGATCTCACGCTACTCGATGCTCACCCGCACCGCCGCCGCGCGCCGTCCGCAGCTGATCGTCTGGCCTGAAACGGTGATCACCACCGATCTCAACCGCTATCCGGCCTTGCTGCACGCATTTCTGGGTCTCAGCCGCGAAGTGAAATCCACGATCGTCGCCGGGAGCATCGACTACACGCGCCACGCGGCGTACAACGCGCTGTTCGTTCTGCAACCCGACGGAACGTATCAAGTCTACCGCAAGCGTCAGCTCGTGCCGTTCGCCGAGTCGTTTCCGGGACGCAGCTTCTTAGGATGGCTGCCCTACGTCGGCGAGCTCAGCGGTCGCTTCGGCACCGGAAAGGTCGACGGAGTCTATCGCACCACCGCGCTGCCGATCGCGCCGCTAATTTGTTGGGAGTCGGCGTTTGCCGATCTCGCCCACGCGCAAATCGTCGACGGCGCGCAGCTGCTCGTCGTCAGCACCGACGACGCGTGGTTCGGCACAACCTCGGGACCCTACATGCACGCGCAGATTTCGCAGCTGCGTGCGATCGAGACCGGCGCCTACGTCGTGCGCGCGGCCGCCACGGGCATCAGCGGGATTATCGCGCCGGACGGCACGTGGCAAAAGCGCAGCGCCATGGAGGAAATGGTTGTCGTCGACGGCTTGGTCGGCCCGCGCGTTCCGACGGTGTATTCGCGCATCGGGCCGGCGCCGGTCGCGTTAGCCTTCGTCCTTCTCTACATCGTTCTCATGGTGCTGCCGCGCGTGCAACATGACAAGTAAGCAGAAGCGCCTTTGGAGACGCATTGCGATCGTCGCGGGGGCGCTCTTCATCGTATGGGTGGTGGTTGAAGTCGTCGTCGCGGGTAGCGGTCCGACCCCTCCGCTGCCGTCGTCGGTTTCGATGAATCTCAAGGGCGGTCACGTCGTCACCAACCGCATTTCGACGAAATCGTGGACGTTCGATTACGAGCACGCGCAGCTGTCGCCCGACGGCTTGACCGGAAGCGTCGACGGCGTGCGCAACGGCGTCGTCTACCGAAAGGGCAAACCGTATCTCAAGATCTCCGCGGAACACGTGCAGCTCGACATCGACTCGCTCGATTTCACCGCGATCGGCAAGGTGCACGTCGAACGCATCGGCGATCCCGAGCACCGGTCTTTCGACACCGATCTCGTTACCTGGACGAACAACGCCAAGCTGCTGCATATGGACCATCCGGTCTACGTGCACTCGGGCAGCCAGACGCTGCGAATCGACGGCGTTACGGTCGATTTCGACGCGAACACCATTCATCTCGGGAAGGTGGCGGGGGGAGTCGAGTTCCACCATTGAATAGTGGCGCATGCGACGCATTCTCATCGCCGCCGCAATTGCGTTATCTGCCTGCGGCGGCGGCCATAAGGCCGATTCCGACGCATCGGCGCCGCCTCTGCTCATCGACGGGCGCGGCACGACGATGGCGCTGGAGAAGGTCGTCACCCACATCGCGTTCCGGCCCTACATACCGGCGCAAGCGATCGCGTTTGCGGTGCTGCCGCCGCTGGGTGACTTGGATACCAACGAGCATCGTGGGATCGGCGTGGAGTATCAAGCCGGACGCAATGCGATGTTGCTATCGGAATGGCCGAAGCAAGGCTTTTCGATCGCGTTTGGCAGCACGAGCATTTTGACCGACTGCCACCCGGTACATTACAGCACGACGAGCGTCGCCTGGACCACGCCAGGCAACCTCGTCATGACGCTTCAACCCGACGGTCCGGTCGACGCGCCGGAAGTCGATCGCGAAGCGCAGCGCGTCATTCGTGCCGGAGCGTGCCGGCGTTAGAACGGGCTAGTGCTTGCGCTCCTCGCCCCCACCCAGCTTTTTCTTCGCCTCGGCAATCAGCTTCTTGACCTTCTGACCGCCTTTGTGGCCGATCTCTTCGTAAAAGTCGGAGCCGTACTTTTCTTTGACGACTTTTCCGCCTTTTTGACCGATGGATTCGTAGAACTCGACGCCGTGCCGATCGCGTGTGGCCTTGCCACCTTTGCGTCCGATGTCCTCATAGAACGTCGAACCATACCGATCGCGTACGGTGTCGCCACCTTTTTTTCCGGCTTCGCGCACGGACATTTCACGCTTCGCTGCGTCGTCGTTCTTATCAGCCATCAGTCCCTGTTACAGTTGCCGAAGTAGTCGGGTCGAGAGAAGTTGAGCGATTTAGGTTGACGCCTTGCGTTTCGGGCGCTGACCGCCTTTTTGGCCGATGACTTCGTAAAACGACGGGCCGTACTTGCTCTTCGTCGCTTCACCGCCTTTGCGGCCGATTTCTTCATAAAACTCGGAGCCGTATTTGGCTTTGACTCGTTCGCCGCCACGGCGTCCGGCTTCGCGAACGCTCATGCCGCCGCCGGCGGGTCCAGGGTCTTGCAGTGCCATAATAATGTGGACCTCGTATCTGCTGAAGGGGGGTGGGGTACGAGTGTTACTCTTTCCCATCCGAGCGCTTGGTAAACTCACGGGTTTCTCAGGAACTGCTAGGTCCGCAGCTCCCCGGACACGGGAGGCCAAGTGATTCATTCCCAAGCGGCCTGCATATGACTCGCTCGGCGCCTCTGCAGGGATGAATTGACCAAAAGATTAGTCCGTAAGTCCGGGGAATCAACAGGCGCTTGCACCTGCTATTTCTGGCGACTGTTCTGACCGTCAAGTTGGTCGTACAGCGTTCGAGCCTCGATTTGCTCGACACGCTGCCTATCGCCGTCGTCGTACAAAACCCGACATCGACACCGCAGTCGCTGCGTTTCATCCAGCCGGCGGAGTACGCGATCGAGCTGCGCGCGTCCGACGGCACGTTGATGTGGAGCTCGCCCGGAAGTGCGCGGCCCGTCGCTCCCGCCTTTCCCGCGCACTCGCGCACGTTTGCGCCGGGATCGACGACGCTTGCGGTATACGACTGGAATCAGTTATTGGGAAACGGCAGCAGCCCGCCCTACGGGACCTACACGCTGCGTGCGCGACTGATCGGCGACGCTCCGGTTCCGGAGAGCAGCGTCCGCGTTACGTTCGTACCGCCGCTGTCGCCGTCGACACTTCCCGCGCTTCGCGCCGGCGAAGATTTCACGCTCGTCGGGAGGCTCGACGAACAGCGCGCCATTTTGACCGACGAACACGGAAGCGCGACGTTATCTCATCGGCTGCTTGCGGCACCCTCGGGGACGCTGATGCTCGTTCGAGGTTTTGTTGCCGTGTTGCCGGGCGGATCGCGCGTCTTTAACGTCGAGCGCTGGGCGGTGCTGAGCACTCAGCCGGCAAGCGCGCGGTAAACCTCGCTCGTCCGTTCGCGCAGGCGATCGAACTTGCCGTCGTTTTCGATGACGTAATCGGCTCGCCGGCGAGCTTCATCGGGATCGATTTGCGCCGCCATACGCGCGCGTACGCGCGCTTCGTCGATCCCGTCACGCGCAACGATCCGGGCGATGCGCGCGTCTTCGGCCGCGACGACGAGAACCGTCTTGTCGACCAGCCGGTCGTAAGCGGTTTCGAACAGCAGCGGAACGACGTGAACGACGAGTTGGCCGGGCTTGGCTCGCGCATCGCGCTCCATCGCCAGACGGCGGATGTGCGGATGCAAAATGGCGTTGAGGCGCTCGCGCGCCGTCGGATCGTTGAAAACGATTTCAGCCAGCGCGGCACGATCGAGCGCGCCCGTCCGCACGACTTGCGGCCAGACGCGCGCGATCTCCATAAAACCGTCGCTGTTGGGCGCCACCGCCTCGCGCGCGAGCGCGTCGGTATCGACGATGCAGGCACCGAGATCTTCGAAGATCCTGGCAACGGCGCTCTTACCGGCGCCGATGCCACCCGTCAATCCGACACGCAAGCGCGGCCTGCGGTGTTGCTACTCGGGAATCGATTCCGAAGGAGGCACGACGTCGATCTCCTCGACGACGAGCTGCTCGATCTCCTCGGGCGGCACGTCGGCGACGTGCTGAATCGAGGCGGTGATGCGGCGGGTCGTGTGATTGATCGACAACAGCGTCACTTCGATCTCTTGTCCCGGGTTGTACTGCGTGGAGGCGTCGAACTCGCCCTTAGGCACCATTGCGAGGATGCCGGGGATGATTTCGACGAGCAGATAGTTCGGCGTAACCTTAACGACTTGCGCCGTCAATTTGTTCGTTTCGTACAGCTTGTCGGCGTGCTCGTCCCAAGGATCCGGAAGCGTGTGCTTGAGCGAGAGGCTGACCTTCTTCGCTTCGGCGTCGAACTTCATGATTTCGACTTGCACGACGTCGCCGATCTTGACGACTTCCGACGGATGCTTGATGCGGGCGTAAGACAGCTCGCTGTTGTGAATCAGGCCGTCGATGCCGCCGAGGTCGACGAACGCGCCGAAATCGGCTAGGCGAACCACGACGCCTTCGCGGATCTGCCCGACTTCGAGCGTATCGAGAAGCTCCTGCTTCTTGGCTTGCAGCTCTTCCTCGAGGACGAGGCGCTGCGAGAGAACGACGCGATGCCGCTTGTGATCGAGATCGATCACCTTTAAGCGCAGACGCTGCCCGACGAGCTCGTCGAGATTGCCCACGGGCTGACGGCGAATCTGCGATGCCGGAACGAATCCGCGCATGCCGAGGTCGACCAAAACGCCGCCTTTGACGACTTGCGTAACGGTCGCTTCGATGACTTCATCGCGTTCGTGGGCTTCGATGACTTTCTCCCACGTCTTGAGGGCGCGCGCGCGGCGTTCCGATAAAAAGAGCGTTCCGTCCATGTCGTCGATGCGATGAATCATCACTTCGAGCGTGTCGCCGACCTTGATGACTTTTGGATCGACCGCAAGCGAGAGCTCGCGGAACGGAAGGACGCCTTCGGATTTTCCGCCGACGTCGACGAGCAGTTCGTCCTTATCTTTTTGGACGACCATGCCGTTGAGGACTTGGCCCTCGTCGAGGACTTTCAGCGATTCTTCGTAGAGCCGCTGTTCGAGTGCGAGTTGATCTTCCTCTATTTGAGCGGGAGCGATTTCAGTCGTAGAGATGTTGATGTTCCTACCTTAAATTATTTTATTTTTGCAGACGTCACCGCTGACATCGCCGGCACCACCAGGTTCCCCGCTGTGCCAGCACCGTTCGTACGATCGGGCCGCCGCAACGCGGACACGGTTCGCCGAGCCTGCCGTAGACGGAGAGTACGTTTTGAAAGCCTCCCCGTAGCCCATCGGCATCCACGTAGTCGTCGACGCTCGTCCCCCGCAGCTCGATAGCCCGGGTCAAGACGTCTACGACGGCGTGGTATAACCGGCGAATCGCTGGTTTCGTCAACGCCTTAGCGGGACGGCTCGGACGGATCCGAGCTTCCCATAGCGCCTCGCACGCGTAGATATTTCCTATGCCCGCGATGCGCCGTTGGTCGAGCAGCAATGCCTTAACCGGCGTCGTCCGCCCCGCCAGCATACCGATAAAGGCTTCCTGTGTAAAGCCTGAAGATAACGGCTCGACGCCAAGGTCCCGATCCCAGGGTTCGCCCGGTTCCACAAGGCGCATCCGGCCGAAGGTACGCACGTCGGCGAAGCTGAGACGGCCGCCGTCGGCAAATCGCAACACCACGTGCGTTCCGGGGAAATCGGTCTGACGCGGCCGCGCGACCACCAGGCGGCCGGTCATTCGGAGGCTGATGACGAGCGAGCGGCCGCCCGAGAGCTCGAGGACGGCATACTTTCCGCGGCGCGTCACCCCCGTCACGGTCTGGCCCGTCACGGCACGTTCAAAGGAGACACCCGGGGGTGCCTGAGCGATTTTTCGCAGCCGGATTTCGACCGTTTCTATCCGCCGCCCGACAATAGCAAAGTTGAGGCCGCGTACAATCGTCTCGACCTCAGGGAGCTCGGGCACGGCCGCGAGTGGCTAGATGCTGTGCGCGGCGCTACTTAGCGTAGAACTGTTGTTCGAGCCGAGCTTGAAGACGGCCAGGACCGCAACTGCCGCGATCAAGGCGATGATCAGCGCATACTCGACCAGGGTTCCACCGGAGTCGTCCGAGAGCATCAGCCGTAGGCTTTTCGTCATGGCCCTTAGTTCGATGCGACCGAGGGAACATCTGCTAGGTTGAGCCTGGTTCCGGTAACGATTCCGTCTAGAGCCGCCTCGCCGGCGGGGAGCTCGATCACGTACTTCCCGACGCCGTTCTCAAGGGGGATCTTTCCGTCGGGCAGGGTGGGAGCGACCGTCGCCACCTTCGCGTCCACGAGCCGCACGGTGCCGTCCGCGCCGACGAACACCATGTCCAGTGGAATCAGCGTGTCCTTCATCCAGAACGCGACCTTGTCGTCTTGCGCAAACACGAAGATCATCCCGGTGTGTTTGGGCAGCGACGTGCGATTCATCAGTCCGTGTTCGCGCTGCGCCTCCGTCTGCGCGACCTCCAGCCGCAGGTCGGCCTTCGGTGCGTGAACTACGACGACGGCGAGCACCGCCGCAATCAACGCGCTAAACAACGGCGCCCTCGGCGATTTCGTCGTCGATCGCCTCGACGTCGTACCAGTTGCGTCCCGACTTCAACGTCACTTCCAGCGGTACGGAGAGCGCGATCGCCGCTTCCATATGCTTGCGCACGAGCGACGCAACTTCGTTTCGGCTCGACGATCGTACTTCGAAAATCAGCTCGTCGTGAATTTGCAGCAGCATCACCGCATCGAGCCCGGAGTCGCGCAGCGCGCGGTCGATCCGCACCATCGCGAGCTTCATGAGATCGGCGGCGCTGCCTTGAAGCGGCGCGTTGGTCGCCTCGCGCTCGGCCGCGGCGCGCAGCATGTAGTTGCCGGAGCTCAGCCCGGGCATATAGCGGCGCCGCCCCAAGATCGTCGACACGTATCCGTCACGCCGTCCCTCTTCGATGGTGCGGTCGATATACGCGCGCACCGACGGAAACCGCGCGAAGTAGGCGGCCGTGATTTCCTTGGCTTCGGCTCTACCGATCTCCAATCGCTGCGCGAGCCCGAAATCCGACATGCCGTACAGCAAGCCGAAGTTGACGCTTTTGGCCATGCGGCGCTGATTGCCGTCGACGGCTCCGTCCGGCGGGACGGCGAAGATCTGCCGTGCCGTAAAGTCGTGAATGTCTTGGCGCTGCTCGAAAGCTTCGCGCATCGCCCGGTCGCCCGAGAGATGCGCCATGAGGCGCAGTTCGATCTGACTGTAGTCGGCGGCAAGGAGCACGTGATCGGCGTCGCGCGCGACGAACGCTTTGCGAATGCGCCGGCCCAGCTCGCCGCGAACCGGAATGTTTTGCAGGTTCGGATTGGTCGAGGAGAGGCGCCCGGTTGCCGTCGCCGTCTGATTGAACTCCGTGTGCAAACGCTTGTCGCCGGGATCGACGAGCCCTGGAATGACGTCGACGTAGGTGTTCTTGAGCTTCGTTACCTCGCGCCACTCGAGCACGAGCGCGCAGATCGGGTACTCGCGCGCGAGACCCTGCAGCACTTCCACGCCCGTCGCCCATCCGGTCTTCGTTTTCTTCCCGCCCGGAATCTCGAGCTTCCCAAAAAGAATTTCGCCGAGCTGCTTGGGCGAACCAATGTTGAACTCTTCGCCTGAAAAATCGTAGATCTGCTTTTGCAAACGCGTTGCCGCCGCGTCGATCCGCTCGCCGATCACCGCGAGCTCGCGTGGATCGATCGCGATACCCGCCGATTCCATAGCGGCGAGAATCGGGGCGAGCGGCACCTCGACGTCGCGATAGAGCTCGAGCTGCGAGCGCTCGTCGAGCGCCGCGCGCTGCGTTTCGATCAGCGCGAACGCAGCGTTCGCGTGAGCGGCGGCATCGGCGGGAACGCTCGCGTGCAGAAACTCGGCGGCCGCATCCTCGAGGTCGGCAAAGCCGCGCGCGGGATCGAGCAAGTGCGCCGCGATCATCGCGTCGTCGGTAAACCGTGCGCGCTCGATACCGCGCCCGCGCAAGACGCGCAACACGCGCTTTGCGTCGTACGCGGCCGTCGCCGCCTTTGCGTCGAAGATCGCGTGCAGCGCGTCGCGCACGGGTTGGTGCGTCAACGCCGCGACGGTAAACGAGACGCCCGAACCGGAGCGATCGGTCACGCCGATCGTGTCGTCGAGCGCGGCGAAAGCGACGCGCGGCGAGGAAGCCATCGCGCGCAGCTCTTCTCCCAAACGAGCGAACTCCGGCGGATCGACGCAAGCGGCGTACGTGCGATACGTGCCCTCCAGCTGCTTCCCGGTGTCGAACAGCGGCAGCCCGGTCGGCGCCTGCAGTTTGGCCAGCAGCGATTTGAACTCGAGGTCGCTGTAGAGCGGATAGAGTTCGGCATCCGGCGGAAGCTGGTAGCGGCTCTCCTCCCAATCGACCGACAGCGGCAGATCGCGCCGCACGATCGAAACGGCTCGGCAAAGACGCGCCTGTTCGCCGTACTCCTCGACGAGTTTCTGCAGCTTCGGATTTCCCGCAAGCTCCGGACGCGCGACCAGCGCGTCGAGCGATCCGGCGGCCTGCAGCAGCTTCGTCGCCGTCTTTTCGCCGACGCCCGGGATGCCGGGAAGATTGTCCGAGGGGTCGCCTTTGAGCCCGCGATAATCCGGCAGCTGCACCGGATCCAAGCCGAAGCGCTCGCGCACCGCGGCCGGATCGTAACGGCCGAGTTCGGTGATGCCGCGGCGTGTCGTCAGCACGATCGTGCGTTCGTCGACGATTTGCAAGAGATCGAGATCGCCGGTCACGACGATCGTCTGTTCGCCGGCCTCTTCGGCTTGACGCGCGAGCGTCGCGATGACGTCGTCGGCCTCTTGTCCCTCCATTTCGACGATAGGAATGCGATGCACGCCCAAAATGCGCCGCACCAAGGCGAACTGGCCGCGCAGCTCGTCCGGCATCGCCGTGCGCTGCGCTTTGTATTCCTTATACAACGCGACGCGGTCGGCCGGCATGCCCTTATCGAACGCCGCAATGACGTGCGTGGGCTTCTCGTCCGCGATGATCTTGTTGAGCATCATCGTGAATCCGTAAGCCGCGTTGATCGGAACGCCCTTACTGGTCGTCAGTCCCGGCAACGCAAAGAAAGCACGGTAGACCAGCCCGTAGGTATCTAAAAGCATCAGACTCATGATTTCGTCTATTTCACTACTACGCTGCTGCTGCCCGCGCTAACGCTGCCGTCGTCGGAGATTGCGAGCACGGACAGCGTGTAACGGCCGCTCTGCGCCGGCATTTGCACGTCGACCGAACCGTTGGTCGCCCGTGCGACGTTCCAGGATACCGCTTCGGTTTCGGCTTGCGCGAGCTCGACGACGGCCGGCGGCTCCGTGCGCCGAACAAAACCGAGCACCTGCGCGTGCTCGCCCGTCGAATCGACCCAGGGATGCCACGTGACCGCGGAGGGCGCGCTGCTCTGCGTCGTAGCGACGCCGATCTCCAGCAGCGACGGCGCCGAGTCGAAGAGCGCGCTTCCCGACGGCGTCCCGCGGCTAATGCGCACGATAACGGTACCGGCAGCGTGCGTTTGATCGCGAAGCGCGATGCTGGCCGCTTCGCCGGGAGCGAAATCGGTGCGGACGAGCGCGATTGGAACGTACTGCGGCCGTCCTGGCGCAACAAGCCCGAGCGCGACGCCGTTCCACGCGACCGCGCCGTCGCGCACGAACGCGGCACCGACGCGCAGCTGTCCGGTTGCGTCGACGGCGTGGAAGTGCGCGATCGCGTGACCGCCGTTGGTCGGCACGACCGTCGCCTGAACGCCGAGCGCACTCTCGAGCGTGACGAGCGCGTCTCCTTGCGCGCCCGGTACGCTCGCGTCGACGGTAACCGCGTCGCCGCTGCGATACGCGGGTTTATCGAGCGCGATACGCACGTCGCCGCTGCCGCCGTCGATCGAACTGGTGGCGGCTTGCGTGACGACCTGAGCTTGCGCGGCGTCCATCGATTTTCCGTCGTCGTCGACGATGGCGAAGATCAGATTTGTTCCGAGCGGGGGAGCCGTGAAGCTTCCGCGCGCGTGGCCGTCATCGTCGAGCGTCAGACTTTGCTGCGACGTGGAAGAGCCGTGAACGAGCTGAACGGTAACGGCGTGATTTGCCAGCGCCTTTCCGGTGGCGAGGTCATTGGCATACACGTCGAAGAAGACCGGCGTCCCGAGCGTCGCTTCGTCGCGATCGAGTGCAACGCGCACGGCCGCTCGTCCCGTCGGAACGACGACGCGCGTATCGGCGGTCGCGCCGCCCGATTCCACGCGCACGCCATAGGTGGATCCCAGTTCGTCGCTCGGATGCGCAATCGCGACGACGGCGTTTCCGTCATCCCCCGTTCGCACCGTTTGATCGAGCCACGTCGTGGTTCCCCACGGCGTCGTCTCGGGCGTATAACCCACGAAGACGTGCGGCGAGCGCACGACCGACACGTGCACCGGAACGCCGCCGCGCGAGGAATGAACGAGCAGCGGAACGTCGCGCGCCGGGTCGCAGCTCTCGCCGCATTGCGCCGAGACGTCGAGCGATAAACCGCTGGCATTGGCGTCGACGTGCAAGGTCGCGCCGCCCGTGCCGCCGCCGGCTTGCGCCAACACCGCGTAATCGCCGCTCGTCGCGCCGGACGGAATCGCGAACGTCGCCGAGAACGCTCCGGCGCTGTCGAGTGCGGCGTGCTGCTCGCCGACGAGCGACGCCCCTCGACGGACGGAAACGACGGCGTCGCCGCGCGTCGGATGCAAAACGTTACCGTCGCGGGTGCGCGCGAATCCGACGACGCGCACGCTCTCGCCGGCGTGAACGACCGCCGAATCGGTTCGCACGCCGACGATGGTCGAAGGCAGCGGCGCCTGCGGCAACAAACTCAAGAACGCGTAGCTCGATCCCCACTGCGCGAGCGCGAACACCGGACGAGGCGAACGATTCCAGCGCACGATGCCGTGCGCGTCTGAGTACATCGTGACGAATCGATTGTTGACGACGAACGAAACCCGCATCCGCGAGATCGCGTGCCCGCTGCCGAGATCGGTACCGTACAGCATCAGCTCGCTCGGCGTTTCCTTCGATACCAATCCCACGCGCGACCGGTTGATCCACACCTGCTCGCCGACGTCGCCGCGTCGCGCCTCGACGATAAAGAAACCCTCGCGCGAGCCGAGCTGCACGTCGACTTCGTTCGATTGAAATTGATAGCCGCCCGGCGGCGCGAACGAAAACGATGCGACTTGACGCCGGCCGCGCGTCGAAATCGCGCGCGGACGCGCGTTCGAGCCCGCGGTGAGCACGTCGGCCGGATCGACTTGGTACACCGCAAAGTTCACCGGCGCGCTCGAATAGGTGTCCAGTCTAACCGTCGTGGGCTTCCACGGGACGTTCGAATCGCCGGCAAAGAGCGCGAAGTACGCGTCGAGTCGGTGGAGATCGACGATCGCCCGCTCCGCATTGACCGGCGTTATGGAAAGGGCGAAAACGACGAGGATCGAGAGGAGAAAACGAACGAGCACCATGTTGCGCCTGTGGTCTTCGCCCTCGCCCTTCGGCGGCCCCGGCCGGGCAGGGCGGCGGCGCGAAGGCGCGTAAGGGCTCGGGCGTGGACGAGCAACCCGCCGACGACGGTCATCCCACTTCGACCCGTTGCCGCTTCTGCGGTTGCGAGGACGATGCGCTCTCGGCCGACGCGATGCGCGAAAAGGAGCACATTCAAGTCGTCGTGGCCTGTGGGTCGTGCGGCCATCCGTTCGCCATCCTCTCCCGCAACTAAAGTAGAAAGAACACCTTGATGAAGGTCAGTCACACCGTCGCGCTCTTCGTATTGCTCTTCGGGCTGCCGGCGTGGTCGAGCGCCGCAACGCCGCCGCCGGCCACGGGCGGCCTTCCCGGAATGCCGCAAATCAAGCTTCCGACGGTGCCGCTGCGTACCGAGTATCTCGTCGAAGTGAACAACAAAGGTCAAGTCGTCAAATCGAAGCCGTCGAAGCTCTCGAAGCTCGATACGTTCAACCTCATGACGTACGGCAATACGCTGCAGATGTGGATTCGCAAGCCCGACGATACGGCGACGGTGGGACTCTTTCGCGTGACGTTTGACTACGATCCGAAGACGAGGAAAGTTGCTCGCAACATCGAGCTGGTGACACCCGGCGGAAACTGGGGCGAGGAACCAGGCGCTGCAGCCGTCATGTACCAGGACGCCGTGAAGCAGCTCCAAGCGAAGATCAAGCAGGAGCAAGATCAAAACGCGTCGTTACCGTCGCTCAACGAAATTCGCGGAAAATCGCCCGCGCCCACCGCGTCTCCGCCGCGCTAGCAGCGTGCGTTTCGTCACTTATCGCGGCGTCGACGGCAGCACGCGGCCCGGAGTCCTCGAGGGAGATGCGATACGAACGATCTCGACGCAGACGTTAGCGCAATACGTCGCGCTCGCGCCGCACGAGCGCATCGCCTGGCATTCTGCCGACGAGGTGATCCCGTTGTCGAGCGTTACGCTCGACGCGCCGATTCGTCCGGAGCGTAACGTATTCTGCGTCGGACGAAACTATTTGGAACACGCGAAGGAAGGCGCGCGCGCGTTGGGACGCGACCTCAAACTCCCCGACGTGCCGACGTTTTTCACCAAGGCGCCGACGGCCATCGCCGCGCCCGGGGCGACGCTGCACCTGCTCGCGAGCGTGTCGCCCGAGTACGATTTCGAAGCGGAGCTGGCGGTCGTCATCGGCGCGCGCTGCCGCGACGTCACCGAAGACG
Organism: Candidatus Baltobacteraceae bacterium; assembly: GCA_036488875.1. Lineage (NCBI taxonomy): Bacteria > Bacillati > Vulcanimicrobiota > Vulcanimicrobiia > Vulcanimicrobiales > Vulcanimicrobiaceae > Vulcanimicrobiaceae bacterium. The sequence goes on from DASXGW010000008.1 coordinate 54,686, forward strand.
AAGCCTACGACGTCGTCTTCGGCTACACGGCGCTCAACGACGTCACGGCGCGCGACCTGCAGCGCACGCACGGCCAATGGTTCAAAGGCAAGAGCCTCGACGACGCGTGTCCGATCGGCCCGTGGATCGTCTCTCCGGAGGAGCTCGGCGACCCGCACGCGCTCGAGATTCGATTTCGCCGCAACGGCGTCGAGAAGCAGCACAGCAATACCGGTCAGATGATCTTTCGCATTCCGCGCTTGATTGCCGAGCTGAGCAAAGGGATGACGCTGCTGCCGGGCGACGTCATCGCAACGGGCACGCCCGAAGGCGTGGGGTTCGCGCGAACGCCGCCCGAGTTTCTCGCCGACGGCGACGTGATGGAGGTCGATATCGAGAAGATCGGCGTCTTGCGCAACACGGTGGCGATCGCGTGACGTGACGGTACTAACGCTGCTCTGCTACGTTCTCGCGCTCGGGCTCGTCGTCATCGGCGTGCTAGGGATCATCTTCCCCGAGGTGCTTTCGGGCTTGTACGGCATGCGTGTGAGCGACGACTCGTCGCACGCGTACGTGCGCGCCACCGCGATTCGGGATATCGGGATCGGCGTCGCGCTGGCGATCGCCGTCTACGCGCACGTCCTTTTGCTCCTGATAACGCTGATCGCGATCGGGCTTGCCGTCTCGTTCGCGGATTTTACGATCGTCTTGCGCGCGCGCAAGGGGCGCGTCGGCGTTTCGCACGCCGGACATGCCGCCGGCGCAATCGCATTTATCGTCGCGCTCGGCATGGCGCTGTTCGCCATCGGACGCTAGCGCCGTAATCGTTCGTAGGAGTCCGTCGGCCGCAGGCCAATGCCAGGCCTATGATTTTTGCGGTACCCCGCGAGGCCGCTTCTAAGGAGCGCAGGGTTGCGCTCGTGCCCGAAACGGTCTCGAAGTTCGTCAAGTCCGGTATTTCGGTTCGCGTGCAGCGCGGCGCCGGCACCGCCGCGGCCTTCCCCGACGATCTCTACACGGCGGCGGGGGCGACGATCGTTGACGATCCGCGCCAACTCGTCGCCGAGGCCGACGCCGTACTCACCGTCGGCCGGCCGTCGCCCGAAACGCTGGGAGCGCTTCGGCCCGGCACCGTCGTCGTCGGATTTCTCAATCCGTTAGGCGACCCGGCGTATCTCGCGGATCTCGCGCGAGCCGGCGTCACGGCCCTAGCGATGGAAATGATCCCGCGCATCACGCGCGCGCAATCGATGGACGCCCTTTCGTCGCAAAGTAATATCGCAGGTTATAAAGCGGTGCTGCTCGGGGCCGCCACGCTCCCGAAGTTTTTTCCGATGCTCACGACCGCCGCGGGAACGATCCCGCCCGCCAAGGTGCTCGTGCTCGGAGCCGGCGTCGCGGGCTTACAGGCGATCGCGACCGCGCGGCGGCTCGGCGCCGTGGTCAGCGGTTACGACGTGCGTGCCGTCGTCAAAGAACAGGTGCAGTCACTCGGCGCGACGTTCCTGGAGTTCGATCTCGGCGGCGATGCCGAGGGCGCGGGAGGCTACGCTAAGGAGCTCACGCCCGAACAGCAGGAGCGCCAGCGCGCGTGGATGGTCGAACAGATCGGAGCGAACGACGTTGTGATCACGACCGCGCTCGTTCCGGGCCGCAAGGCTCCCATACTCGTCAGCGAAGCGGCGGTTGCCGCGATGAAACCCGGAAGCGTGATCGTCGATATCGCGGCCGAAGCCGGCGGCAACTGCGCGCTGACCAAGGCCGACGAAATCGTGACCTCCGGCAACGGCGTGGCCATCGTCGGTACGACGAACCTTCCGTCGACGATGCCGTACCACGCAAGCCAGCTCTACTCGCGCAATATCAACGCGCTATTGTCGCCGTGGATCAAAGACGGCGTACTGACGATCGACATGAACGACGACGTCGCCAAAGGCGCGTGCGTCGTTCACGCAGGCAACGCTCTGGTAGGAGGACCCGCATCGTAATGGATGCCGCACACTATCTCAACCTGTTGCTGGTACTCGTTCTGGCGATCTTCGTCGGTTTCGAAGTCATCTCGAAAGTTCCGACGACCTTGCACACGCCGCTGATGTCGGCGACCAATGCGATTCACGGCATCGTCATCGTCGGCGCGATCGTCATCGTCGCGCAGCTCTTCGGCGGCTCGGCCCCCGGGGTAGTCATGATCGGGCTCGCGACTGCGGCCGTAACGTTGGGCGCGATCAACGTCTTCGGCGGATTCGCCGTTACCGAACGCATGCTGCAGATGTTCAAGGGTAAGGAGCGGACCAAGTGAGCGCCACCGCGGTCGGCCTCTATCTCGGCGATCTCGTCGCCATCGCGCTCTTTATGTACGGCCTGCACGAACTGAACTCGCCGGCGACGGCGCGGCGGGGCAACCGCATTGCGATGATCGGCATGGTTATCGCGATCGTCGCCATCCTCATACAAACCGGCGCCGTCGGCTGGTGGGCGATTCTCATCGGTGTCGTCGTGGGCGGTGCCGTCGGCATCGTCGCAGCCTTCAAAGTCAAAATGACCGCGATGCCGCAGATGGTCGCGCTGTACAACGGCGCGGGCGGCGGCGCGGCGGCGCTCATTTCGATCGTCGAGTACTACGTGTCGCTCAACGGAACGGCGTCGCTCGACAACGTGATCGCAGTCTCGCTCGTTCTCTCGCTCATCATTGGGGCGGTCAGCTTCGCCGGCTCGATCATCGCGTTTCTCAAGCTTCAGGAGTTGATGACCGGGCGCCCGGTGACGTATCCGGGACAGCAGGTCGTCAACGCAATCATTCTTCTCGCGATTGTCGGGCTGGGCGTGTGGTTCGTCGTCACGCTGGGGATTTTGCCGCCGGGCGCGTTCCTTGGCCTCGTCGTCGCCGCGCTGCTGCTCGGCGTGCTCTTCGTGCTCCCGATCGGCGGGGCCGACATGCCGGTCGTGATCTCGCTGCTCAACTCGTGTACCGGCGTGGCCGTCGCGATCGCGGGGTTCGAGATCAACTCGTTCCTGCTCATCGTGTGCGGTGCGCTCGTCGGCGCGAGCGGTACGATTCTCACGGTTGCGATGGGCAAAGCGATGAATCGTCCGCTGACCAACGTGCTTTTCGGCGCGTTCGGTTCGGCCGGCGGGACCGAAGCGGTGACCGGCTCGGGTGGGCCGCAGCAGATTCGTCAAGCCAGTGCCGACGACGTCGCAATCATGCTGGCCTATGCCAACAAGGTCGTCTTCGTTCCGGGATACGGCATGGCGGTCGCGCAAGCGCAGCATAGCGTCAAAGCGCTAGCCGATCAGCTCGAAAAGCGCGGCGTCAAAGTGCTTTACGCGATCCATCCGGTCGCCGGACGTATGCCGGGGCACATGAACGTTCTGCTCGCGGAAGCCAACGTGCCCTACAATCAGCTGCTCGACATGGAAGACGTCAATCCGGAGTTTTCGACGACCGACGTCGCGCTGGTCATCGGCGCTAACGACGTCACCAATCCGGCCGCGCGCAACGTCGCGAGTTCGCCGATTTACGGCATGCCGATCCTCGACGTCGACAAAGCCAACAACGTCGTCGTGCTCAAGCGCTCGATGCGCTCGGGGTTTGCGGGCATCGAAAATCCATTGTACGAGATGCCCAACTGCTCGATGCTCTTCGGCGACGCGAAAGCGTCGGTCGAGGAACTCACTGCGGCGGTAAAAGCTACTTAGAAACTCAAAAGCGCCGTCTAGAGCTTCTTCATGTCTTTGACGAGCGCAGAAGCGGTCGCGGCTGGAACGCCGATCGATTCGAGATAGCGCACGTTCTCCATCGATCCGCCCCCGGATCGTACGACGACCCACGAACCCTTTTGTTTGACGATCGCTTCGCCTTTGCCGCCGGGATCGCCGGTATCCCAGCGCGTGAGAATCCACACGCCTTCTTGCGACATCGGGCCGACGATAATCACCGGAACGTGCATGCGTGCCTGCATCACCGAAACGATCGTCGCGTGCGTCGCCTCGGATGGGATTTTGGCAACGGCTAACCCCGTCGTGCCGATACACAACGCGAGAATTGCGACAGCTTTCTTCAATATACGCCTGCCCTTCGACTTCGTTTATCCTGAGCGTAGCACACGAAGTGTGCGAAGTCGAAGGGCTCAGGATGACAGTATCAGGATGACACTAGGGGTGGTGGTTCGGTGAGCGGTGGCGGAGGGAGTTCGGACGTTTGGGGCGGTTTCTTCTTTTTGCGTTCGGTCCAGTTGACGACTAGGACATAAAGCACGGGTACGATCGCCAAGTTCATGACGGTCGAGACGAGCATGCCGCCCAGAACGGCGGTGCCGAGCGAAATGCGCGACTGCGCTCCGTCCCCGTGTGCGAAGGCGAGCGGCAAAATGCCTAGGATGAAGGCGATCGACGTCATGAGAATCGGCCGCAGGCGCGTCGCCGCGGCGTGCGTGACCGCATCGATCGTATCGCGTCCTTCCTCGCGAAGTTGATTCGCGAACTCGACGATAAGAATCGCGTTCTTCGCGGCCAGACCGACGAGCATGATATACCCGATCTGCGCGTAGACGTCGCTCGTGGTGATGTAGATCGGAACCGGATGTCCCGCGAGTTTACTGTGAATCAGGAACGTTACGACGCCGGCCCAAAAGCGCAGGAAGATCGCGCCGACCGCGCCCAACAGCGCCAGCGGCACCGCGAGCATGATGACGAACGGCGTCGTCAAGCTCTCGTATTGCGCGACTAGAATCAAGAACACGAAGAGCAGGCCCATAGCGAAGATGGCGATCGTCTGTGGCCCGCTCGACACTTGCTCGCGCGCGATGCCGCTCCACGCGTACGACATGCCGAAGGGCAAGTTCTCCTTCGCCAATCGCATCATCGTACCGAGCGCGTTACCCGAACTGGAATCGGCCGACGGCTGACCGTCTATTTCGATCGCATTGTATTCGTTGAAACGCATGATCGTCACGTAAGCGTTGACGTTCTGCAGCTTCAAGAACTGCGACGCCGGCATCATGGCGCCGGCCGAGTTGGCGACGTAGACGCGCGAGAGCGACTGCATCGTCGCGCGATCCTTAGCGCGTGCCTGAACGACCACGTTGTACGACCGGCTTCCGTAGTCGAAGAAGTTCACGAACGTCGAGCCGGTGCTCGCGTTGAGCGTTTGGAAAAAGCTCGACGGCGAGATGCCGAACTGCTGCGCCTTCGCACGATCGAAGTTCGCCTGCAGGTACGGACCGCTGAAGATCGTCGGGTAACGCATCGCTTCGAGCTTGGGATCCGCGGCGGCTTTCGCAAGAATCGTTCCGGCAACCTTACTGAGTTTATCCAAGCCGAGATTGTTGACGTCCTCGATCTCAAACGCGAATCCGCCCGTCGAGCCTAAACCCGGAATCGGCGGCGGATTGGCCGGAAGCGCCGTCACGCCGGGCATTTTCATGAATTCCATATACAGTTGGTATTGCAGATAGACCGCGCTGCTTTCGATGCCCGCACGTTCTTTCATGGGCTTGAGCGTGACGAAGAGCGTTGCTTGATTCGAACCGTTGTTAGCTAACCCAAAGCCGATGCCCGACGTTACCGCCTCCACTTGCGGAAGATGGAGCATATAGCTTTCCATCTTCTTGACGACGGCGGTCGTCTGATCCATCGACGACTGAATCGGCAGCGACACGATGACGAAGAGCAAGCTCTGATCTTCCTCGGGTATGAAGCCCTGCGGCGTAACGACGAAGAGAGCTCCGACGAGCACCAGTCCGCCAAGGAAGATCATGACCATCGTTCGGGCGTGCGCGATGAATCTCGGCACGAGGCCTTCGTACGACGCGGTCAACGCGGCGAGCTTCTTGTTGAACCATTCGAGAAAGACGTTCTTGGTCGGTTCTTCGCCGTGCACCCATTGGTAGGTGAGCACCGGGGCGAGCGTCATTGCCGTAAAGAGCGAAATTCCGATTGACGCGGCAATCGTGAGCGCGAACTGGCGATACAGTTGGCCGGTCGTTCCCGGCAGGAACGAAACCGGAATGAAGACCGCCATCAAAACCAGCGACGTCGCGATCACGGCACCGCCGATCTCCCTCATTGCCCGCGCGGTTGCCTCGAACGGACTGCTCTTGTCGTCGACGATGTGCCGGACGATATTTTCCAGCACCACGATTGCGTCGTCCACGACGAGACCCGTAGCCAAGGTCAAGCCGAAGAGCGTCAGCGTGTTGATGCTGAAGCCGAGTATTTGGAAGATCGTAAACGTTCCGATCAGCGAAACCGGGATCGTGATCGACGGAATGAGGACGCTGTGCCAGTTCTGCAAGAACAGGAAGATGACGAGCACGACCAACAGGATCGCGATGAAGAGCGTGACGACGACCTCTTCGATCGACGACTTCACGAACTCCGACGTGTCGAAGGCGATCTCGTAGCCGTAGCCGGCCGGAAACTGTTTGGCCAAGCTCGCCATGGTCGCGCGCACGTTCTTGGAAATCTGCAGCGAGTTGGCCGTCGGCTGTCCTTGGATCGCCAAAACGACTGCGGTCCGGCCGTCGAAGCGCGCCGACGTGATATAGTTCTGCGCGCCGAGCTCGACCTCGGCAACGTCGCCGAGCCGCACGTACCCGCCGTTTGGCTGCACGGCGACGACGATCTTCTTAAACTCTTCGGGCGAGGTCAGCCGGCCGTCGACTTTGATGGGAATTTGGAACGGTTGCGAGCCGGTCGTCGGCGGCTGGCCGATCGCGCCGGGTGCGACGTCGGCATTATTTGCTTGAATCGCGTTGACGATGGTGGAGAGGGAGACTCCGTTGGCTTGCAGCTTGTGGGGATCGACCCAAATGCGCATGCCGTACGTGCGATCGCCGAGCACCGAGACGGCACCGACTCCGGGGATACGCTTGAGCTCCTCGATGACGTTAACGTCGGCGTAGTTGCTGACGTCGATATCGGACACTGCAGAGCTCGTCGACGTCATCGCGACGGCGATCGTGATATTGCCGGAGCTCTTCTGCACCGTGACGCCGTAGCTTTGCACCGCTTGCGGCAGCTGCGCGAGCGTCAGATCGACGCCGTGCTGAACGTTGACTTGATCGATCGTCGGATCGGTTCCCAGCGCAAAGGTGCAGACGATCGTCGCCGTTCCGTTGGCGCTCGAGTACGACTGCATGTACTGCATGCCGTCGGCGCCGTTGATGTTGATCTCGAGCGGCGACGTGACCGAACGCACGACCGACTGTGCGTCCGCGCCCGGATACTGCGCCGTCACGGTTACCGTCGGCGGCGCAATCTGGGGATACTGCGAGATGGGCAGCGTGGGCAGCGTGATCGCGCCGGCAAGCAGCACGATGAAACTCATCACGGCTGCAAAAAGCGGCCGCTTTAAAAAGAATTCGATCACCGAGCCATCACCTCGGTAGCCATTTCGTGAGGATACCTTGTTCCCGTGTCCGCCCCCTCTGCTCGTCAGCGTAAAGTCCAGGCGAAGGCGTTCCACGTCGGCAAGAACGCGTTGGGCGCAAAACCGCGCAGCTGCGACCGGTACGCATAGAGGTACCTGGCATTGAAAAGGTACACGATCGGCACGTCGCTCGCCGCGATTCGCGCGATCTGCCCGTAGAGACGCTTACGTTCCGCTCGGTCGGTCGCCGCCAGCGCCTGCTGCTCGAGCGCGTCGACCCGCGCGTTGCACCAACGCATGTAGTTTGACGGCCCGTTGCAAGCCAGCACCGCCGAATCGTCGGGATCCGCGCCCATGGTCCAGGGGACATAGGCCATGTCGAAGCCGCCGCTTGCCAGCACTCCGGTACGAGGCAGGAAGAGTTGTGCGTTGCTCACGGATTTGACGTTCACGCCGACGCCGCGATCGTGCAGCTCTGCTTGCACCGCCGTCGCGACGCGCACGCCCGTCATGGATTCGGGAAACTGCACGTAGACCAACGCAAGCGCGGCGCCGTCTTTGTGCCGCATCCCGTCGGCACCGCGACGCCAGCCGGCGAGATCGAACAGCGCGTCGGCGGCGCGCGGATCGTACGCGGGTTCTTTGACGGCCGGGTCGTACGCCCATGAAAACTGCGGCGTGATTTGATCGGTTACCGGATAGACGCCCAGCGTGATTTTCTTGGAGATCGCCTCGCGATCGATCGACATCGCGATCGCGCGCCGAACGCGCACGTCGTCGAGCGGAGGGTGCGCCGTATTGAGCGCCAATCCGGCGACCACCGACGTCGGCACGCTGACGAAGTTCAACCCCGCTTTTCCGCGCAACACCGCCAGCTGCACCGGCGCAATCAAGTTCCAATCGAGCTCGCCGGATCGTAAAAGCAGCAGATTCGTCGACGGCTCCGGCACGATGCGGACGTCGAGTCGGTCAACGGCGGGCCGGCCGCGCCAGTACAGCGGGTTGGACGCGTACGCGAGCCCTTCGCCGCGCACCCAGCGGACGAACCGGAACGGCCCGTCGCCGACGCTCGGCTTTTCGTTAAATTCGCTGCGCGCGAGCGGTCCTTGTGCGGCGAGCACGTGCTTGGGCAAAACGAACTGCGGCGAGAAGCCGTACGAAAAATACGTCATCACCGCGGGCGCCCAGGCTTTGCGCAAATGAAAGACTACGGTATACGCGTCCGGCGCGTAAGCGCGGTCGATCAAATCGTATCCCTCGTGCGAGCGAACCGGGTTTTGCGGATCCAAAATCGCGCGCAAAGTGAACAGCACGTCTTCGCTGGTAACGGGGCGTCCGTCGCCCCATCGCACGCCCCGCCGTAACCGGTAGACGATCGTTCGCCCGTCGGCCGTCAGGCCGCCGTTAGCCGTCGTCGGAATTTCGGAGAGCAGCGCCGGAACGGGATGCCCGGCAGCGTCGAGGTCGATGAATGGCTCGAACGACAGACGGGCAACCTGCTGCTCGACCGAGGCGGCGTCGGGGTGGACGAACAGCGGATTGAGGGTCTGCGGGTCGGCCGCGAGGGCGAATCGTACGCCTCCGACCGGGGGGCCGCTACCCTGCCCGTGGCTGCAGCCGGCCGCGAGGAGGGCTGCCAGGATTGCAAATCTCCCAACAAGCCCCCTTGCGCCGAATAAATCGTTGGTGCTATTATTGCCTGACCGAAGATTGTTCGGCAAATCCGCCTCCCTAGCGAATATGGTATTAGCAACCGAAGAACTCGACGAGCTTGATATCCGGCTCCTTGACGCGTTGCAGCGCAACGCCCGGTCCACCTTTGCCGAGCTCGGTTCGGTCGTCGGGCTCAAGGCCCCGGCCGTCCACGACCGCGTCAAACGGCTCGAGCAGCGCGGCTACATCCAGCGCTACTCGGTACAGCTCGACGCGAAGCGTTTGGGGCTCAACCTCACCGCGTTCGTGAGCTGCTATACCGCGCCGGACTGCAAGTACGACGAGTTCACGCGAGCGTTGGGCGAGATGCCGGAAGTGTGCGAGGTGCACTCGGTCGCGGGCGAAGAGACGTTCCTCTGTAAGGTCGTCACGCGGTCCACGCAACACCTCGACGATCTGCTCGCGCGGCTCAAAGCGATGCCGGGCATGGCGCGCACGCGGACCACGATCGTTCTCACCACGCCTTTCGATCGCGGAGGAGTCACCATTCAATCATGAGCGCCGTTTCGCAACGTAAGGCCCATCCGCTGGGCACGCACCGCGTGCTCGAACCGGCGGGCGCCATGCCGCAGAGCGCGTGGAAGATCGACAACACGCCGGAGCCGCACGAAAACGAGATTCTGTGCGACGTCGAGACGCTCAACATCGACTCCGCGTCATTCAAGCAGATCGCCGATGCGTGCGGCGGCGACGCGGCGCGCATCGCCGAGCACATCGTGGGGATCGTGAACCAGCGCGGCAAACAGCACAACCCCGTCACCGGCAGCGGCGGCATGTTTATCGGTTCCGTCGCCCGGATCGGCGATGCGCTGCGCGAAGCGATCGCACTCGAACCGGGCGATCGCATCGCGTCGCTGGTATCGCTCTCGCTGACGCCGCTGCACATCGAAGAGATCGTGCGCGTCGACGTAGCGACCGGCCGCGTCTGGATCCGCGGTAAGGCGATTCTGTTCCAGAGCGGCATTTGGGCGAAGCTGCCTTCCGATATCGACGAGAACGTCGCGCTCGCCGTGCTCGACGTCGCCGGCGCGCCCGCGCAAGTCAGGCGCCTGTGCAAACCGGGGCAAACCGTCGTCGTCATCGGCGCGGGCGGAAAGAGCGGCATGCTCTCGTGCGCCGAAGCCCGTCGTCAAGTCGGCCCGGACGGCCACGTGATCGGCGTCGTACCGCATCCGGAATCGGAATCGGCGCAGCTCATTTTGAGCGACCACCTCGTCGACACGCTGGTCAAGGCCGATGCGCGCGACACGCTCGAGCTGAGCGAGAAGGTCGCCGAGGTCGTGCCGGAGCTCGCCGACGTCACGATCAACTGCGTGAACGTGCCGGCGACCGAGATGGCGTCGATTCTCTGCACGAAGGACGACGGTATCGTCTACTTCTTTTCGATGTCGACGTCGTTTACGGCCGCCGCGCTCGGTGCCGAAGGCGTCGGACGCGACGTCACGATGATCATCGGCAACGGCTACGCCAAGGATCACGCCCAAACGGCGCTGCAGACGCTGCGCGACCACCCGCACCTTCACGATTATTTCAACGCCAAATACGCAAAGAAACACTAGAGGAAGAGCCATGAGCGAGACCATCACCATCAATCACGTCAAGCCGCCCGCGCCGCCCGAGCAGTTCGAGTACAAGAACCTCAAGCAGGGCGAGTTTTGGCGCCACATTCCCGCGTATAAGGACGTCGACGAAGCGACCTTCCTCGATCATCTCTGGCAGCAGAAGAACGCCGTGAAAACGGCAGACGAGCTGCTGGCGGCAATCAAGGACGTGTGCTCGCCGGAGTTTTACGCCGATGCGGAAGCGGGTTTCAAGGCCGCGCCGATGGCCGTGCGCGTTTCCCCGTACGCGATCTCGCTCATCGACTGGAACGATCCGGTCAACGATCCGATTCGGCGGCAGTTCGTTCCGCTGGCCTCGACCCTGCTACCCGATCATCCGCGGCTTACTTTGGACTCGCTGCACGAACAAGGCGATTCGCCGGTTCCCGGTCTCGTGCACCGCTACGTCGACAAGGCGCTGTTCTTGCCGCTCAACACGTGCCCGGTGTACTGCCGGTTCTGCACGCGCAGCTACGCGATCGGCCCCGACACCGACAACGTCGATAAGGTCGCGCTGGCGAAGACGCCCAAGCAATGGGAGGAAGCGTTCCAATACATCGCGGAGCGTCCCGAGCTCGAAGACATCGTGATCTCCGGCGGCGACATGTATCAAATGTCGCCCAAGAATCTCGAAGTCATCGGCAACCGTCTGCTCGACATCCCGCACGTTCGCCGCATGCGTTTTGCGACCAAAGGCCCGGCGATCATGCCGATGAAGATTCTCACGCATCCCGAGTGGCTCGACGCGATCACCGACGTGGTCGAGCGTGGCCGCAAGATCGGCAAGGAAGTCGTGCTCCACACGCACTTCAACGCTCCCGAAGAGATCACGTGGATCACCGAAAAGGCGATGCGCGTGCTCTTCGAGCGCGGCATCTTCACGCGCAACCAGTCCGTGCTGATTCGCGGCGTCAACGACACGCGCCATCGCATGCAGCTACTCGTGAAGCGCCTCGGTCATCTCAACGTGCACCCGTACTACGTGTACATGCACGACATGGTCAAAGGCGTCGAAGAGCTGCGCACGACGATCTGGACCGCGACCGACACCGAGAAGTTCGTACGCGGCAGCACCGCCGGCTTCAACACGCCGACGTTCGTGTGCGACGCGCCCGGCGGCGGCGGCAAACGCGACGTGCACTCCTACGAGTACTACGATCGCGAAAACGGTATCGCGGTGTACGCTGCGCCCAGCGTCAAGCCCGGCAAAGCCTTCCTGTACTTCGATCCGATCGACAAGCTGTCGGCCGACGCGCAAGCGCGCTGGGCCGTGCGCGAGATTCAGGATCAGATGATCCACGAAGCGGTGAAAAAGGCCGGCGTCGGCGACGAGCAACTCGTGCTCGCATAGTGTCATCCTGAGCGTAGCTTCCGCGTGAGCGGAAGCGAGTCGAAGGGCGGGGTCACGCCGAAGGGCGTAGCCCCGTTTTTCTTTGTATGATTGCACCGATCGCATGGCAAGGCATCGAACTCGGCGCGCCGGTCGCGGCGTTGCGCGAGCGGCTCGGAGACCCGTCGCGCGTGTTGACCGCCGACGACCATCCCGAGTTCCAAGTGCGCCGCTATTGGATCGCCGGCGCCGACAGCACGTTCGTTCTCGTGATTTCCCGCCGGGGGTATATCGAGGCCGTACACGTCTTTACGACGGCGCCGCCGGTACAAGCCCTGGCCGGGGCCGCTCCGGATCCGTCGGGCGTTCGTCTGGGCGACACCCTCGACGACGTCAAAACCAAACATTCCGACTTTACGAGCGACACCGCAGACGACGGCGCGGTCCGGCTATCGGGGCGAGCTTCGCAGGCTCCGGGCGTCGTCGTTACCTATGAGTTTGCCGGCGGCAAGGTGCGCAGTTTTCAATGGACGATACCGGTGACCGCGACCGGCGCGGCAGCAGTTCCGGCCGAGCCGTCAGGCGATTCGGCGACGACGGCGATTCTCGACGTACAAGGCAACGAGTTTACCGGCGTCCGCTGGGAGTACATGTACGTCGCTTTTCATCCGTGCGACGAGCATACGTCGTGGAAGCCGCAGCAGCAAGCGCTACTCCACGCGAACGGGCGCAGCTACGACCGGCTTCACGTCGTCTGCCCGACGACCAAAGCCGAGCGCGACTTCTACTTCGACATCACGTCGTATTTCGGAAAGACGTAAGCGGCCGCCAAATGGGCACGTTCCACGGTACTTGGTTGAGGACGGTCGAAACCGACGATTTTCTTTTTACCTGGACGCGTTTCGAATCCGCTGGAACCCTTTCGCCGCACGCTCACGATCGTCCGTATGCGTCCGTGGTCGTGCACGGATCTTATACCGAACTGCACGATCTCTCGCCGCGGTGGTGCACGCCGGGAACCGCGATCGTACACGAAGCGGGAGAAGTCCACGCCGATCATTTCCACGACCCCTGCATCGTGCTCAACGCGGAATCGCGACGTGGCGACGTAGCCGGCGACGTCATAGCAGCCGGCTTACTGCAATTCGCGCCGGTCTTTTCGATCGTCGCGAGCAAGGATCGCAACGGTCTCGACGATTTGCCCGTCTGGCTTCGAGAGACGTGCGCGTTTCTAACCGGCGAAAGCCGAGCGACGCCGGGGCGAGCGGCGGCACTTGCCGGAAAGCACCCCGCCGATTTCAGCCGGGCGTTTCGCAAGTACGTCGGTCTGACCCCGGGTGAGTTCCAGCGTGGCGCTCGCATTCGGCGTGCCGTCGAGCTAATGATGACGTCGCCTACCAAGCTCGCGCAGGTCGCTCAAGAATGCGGCTTTAGCGATCAGAGCCACTTCACGCATGCGTTCGTGCGTGAAGCCGGGATGCCGCCGCGAAGCTTCGCCGCCGCCTTCGCCCGCTAAAATTTCACAAGACGAGATAGGGACGTCTCGGGATGATTGAATCGTGCTGACGCAACCGTGCGATCCCGTGGCCATTTATCAGCAAGCGTTCGTGGCCGCCGGCGGAGCCCGCTGGCATGCCATCCGGCAAATCGCGGCAGACGGTTCGGTCTCCCAAGACGCCCAGACCGGCAGCATTCACGTCGTCGTCGATACGAAAACCGGACGAAGCGTGCGCATGGACGACGTTGGCGGCCGCACGACCGTTTACGTCAACGACGGGAAGGTCGTGTGGTACCGCGATTTTTCGGGCGGCGTTCACCCGCTCGACTCGCGCAACGCAGAAATGGCAGCCGTCACCGCCGCCTACATCGCGCGTCAGGCATATTTCGATCCTGCCCCCGGCGCGACGATGCGCTGTCTTGGCCGCACCATCGTTGGCGGCGCTAGCGCCGACGTTATCGCCGTGACGCCTAAGGGCGGCCTGGAGTTCCAGCAGGACGTCGACTCGGTGTCACACCTCATCGTACGGACGATACGGCAGACTCCGACCGATACGCTCTACACAGATTGGTCCGATTTTCGCACGGTCTCCGGGGTCGCGCTACCATTTTCGATCGCCGAACGATCGGCTTCCGGCGACGCGGAGACGCAACGAATCCGGCGATACGCGCTATCGCCCACGCTCGACGCGAAGTTCGCGCGTCCGGCGGCGTTGCCCAACGCCGGATTCGCCGGTGAGGCTCGTCAAACGACGATTCCGCTCCGCGTCGAACGCGGCGATGCCGTAATCGAAGCGTTCGTCAACGGACGAGGTCCGCTGCCGTTTCTGCTCGACACGGGCGGTCACTTCATTCTCACTCTCCAAACCGCGCGGAAGCTGGGATTAACCCTTTCGGGAGCGGGCGCGTCGGGCGGCGGCGGTTCCGGTCGCGCGCAGACGTCGTACGCATTGGTCGACGATTTGCAGATTGGAACGGCGTACCTGAGGCGTCAACCGGTCGTCGTCATCGACTACGACAACGACTTCTCCGATCGCGGAAAGCGCGTTCCCCTTGCCGGCATCCTGGGACTCGAGGTATTCGAGCGATTTGCCACGACGCTGGATTACGGTTCGCGGTCGCTCACGCTGACGGATTTCTCCGCGTTTGCGCCGCCGGCGGGCGCGGCGTGCCTGCCGATCTCGTTTCAAGAAGACATGCCGCTCGGCAATGCGGCCGTCGACGGGGTCGAGGGTTTGTTCGGCATCGATACCGGCAACTCGGGAACGCCGATTCTGTTTGGACCGTTTTTGCAGCGGACCGGGCTCTTACGATTCTATGGAGCCGGAAAGGCTACCGTTGGTCATGGGACCGGTGGTGCGGTGAGCATGCTGTCCCAAACGCTGCGCAAAATGAGCTTCGACAGTCTTACCTTCTCCAAACTGCCCGTAACGTTCGTCGTCGGACAGCGAGGCGGCTCGTTCTCTTCCACGACGGAGGCCGGGAACATTGGATACTTCGTTCTCTCCCACTTCGTTCCGACGTTCGACTACGGGCGAGGAGTGCTCTACCTGCAGCGCGCCTCTCACGTCCCGCTCCCGGTCTATAATCGAGCCGGTTTGACTCTCGAAAAGAGCGCGCACGACGTCATCGCCGTGGACGGCGTTACGCCCAATGGTCCGGCGGCGCAAGCCGGTATGCGGCCGGGGGACGAAATCCTCGCGATCGACGGCGTTGCGGCATCGGATTTGGGCGTCGGCGATATCTATGCGATCGTGCGGGGTGGCGCCGGGACGGTGCTGCGGCTAACCGTTCGCCGAAAGAACGTTACGTGGAAAACCAGCGTAACGTTAAGGATCCTTCATCCGGCACCGACCGTCGGGCGTACGGAAGCACGAACGCCCATCGCGTTTCGCTCGACGTGCGCGACTGCTCCATTTCGAATCTAATCGGGAAGCTTTAGCACGGTAGGAAAAACCGCCGGTACGCAAAACGCGCACTCCTATGATTGCGCTACTGGCTGCCGCGGCGTTGAGCGCGGCGCAGATTCACACGATCGAAACTTCCGTTCGGCAGAGCATGGCCGCCCGCCAAATCCCCTCAGTGGTCGTACGCGTCGACGTCGACGGAACGAACGTTTACTCTAAGGCGTTCGGGTATCGCGACGTCGCCAATCGCGCTGCAGCCGACGATCGGACCCGCTATCAGTACGGATCGATTACCAAGCAGTTCACTGCCGCCGCGGTTCTCGCGCTGCAAGACGATGGTAAACTTTCGATCGACGATCGTATCGGTAAGTGGCTGCCGGCATTTGCGAAGTTTCCCGTTACGATTCGGCAGCTGTTGATTCACACCGGCGCCGTTGCCGATTTCACCGAGCATCCGTGGTATCTAAAGGAATATTTCACGAACCCGTTCGTCAACTACGAGCCGCTGCTGAAGTGGTCGGCCTCACAGCCGCTGGAATTTGCGCCGGGCAGCAAGGCGCAGTACGACAACGCCGGTTACGTCATTCTCGCGCGTATCGTTGAAAAGGCAAGCGGCAAAACATTCTTCGACTACCTCAAGGATCGTTTTTTTTCGCCGCTGGGCATGACGAGCGTCGCACCGCAAACGTTCTTTCGCATCGAACCCGACACGGCAAACGGGTATATGTTCGCGGCAATTCCTGAACTCCAAACGATCGGCCTAAAATCCAAGAGCGAACTATTTCCCGCCATTGCGTGGAATCTCGAGCAGGCCGACGGCGCGGGCTTTCTCGTCGGTGACGCGGCCGATTTGCAGAAGTGGGATGACGCTTTGCTCGGGCATCGGGTTTTCACCGGCGCCGCAGAGAAGCTCTTCTACACGGCCGGACGGCTCGGCAATGGAAAGCCGGCCTACACCGGTCCCGAAAACCCCGCCCGTCGTCCGGCCGAATACTGCTACGGCGGCGTGGCGAAGTTCACCGGCGCCGGCTATGAGGCTTACGGCGCCAACGGCGGCACGCCGGGGTTCTTGGCATTTACCGCGACGATTCCGGCCCAGCACATCGCGCTAACGATCCTCACCAATCACGGCGCCGATCTCGACAATAGCAAGCTCACAAACCCCGTTCTCGCGGCTCTCGTTACGAAATAACCGCGTCCAACGAGACCGGGACCGCTCGGACCGCGACCGGTGCCGCAGGGCGCAGCGTGACCGACGGCAGCGTCGGTACTTCAACAGCCGTGTCCATTTCGAACCGGAAGCGCCGCGCAAGCGCGAGCAGGACGATCGACGCTTCCATCCATGCGAACTCCTCGCCGATGCAGCGACGCGCGCCGGCGCCGAACGGAACGAACGCAAACGGCGCCGGCGGCGCGCCGAGCCAGCGATCGGGATCGAAGCGCAGCGGATCGGGAAACAGGTCGGCGCGAACGTGCAGTAGTTTCGGTGAGATGAAGACGGTCGTGTTCGCCGGCACGAAGCTTCCGCCGGCCAGCGTCATGTCGCCGATCGACTCGCGTCCGAGCAACCATGCCGGCGGATACAGCCGAAGCGTTTCGTGCACGACGCGCGTAACGAAGCCGCGGTCGCCGTCCTCGGCCGCGACGCGCAGGCGTTTCTCCACGTCCGGATTGCGCGCGAGCAAATAAAACGTCCACGTCAGCAAGTTCGCCGTCGTTTCGTGTCCGGCCATGAACAGCGTCATCACCTCGTCGCGAACCTGCTCGTCGGTGAAGCGATAGCCCGTCTCGGCATCGCCGGCCGCCAGCAGCATCGACAGCGCGTCGGCGCCCTCACTTTCGCGGCGCTTGCGCGCGATTAAATCGTAGATCACGCGATCGAGCGTCGCGCGGGCGTGGTTGAAACGGCGCGTTGAGGGCAGCGGCAGACGCTGACGAATCTGCCCGAACGGCAGCAAGCTATAAGGAAATGCCTCCATCATGAGCCGCAAGGCCTCACTCACCTCGCGGGTGGACGCGCCTTCGTCGCTTCCAAAGAGGGTCGTGCTCGCGATGCGCAAGGTCAGCTCGGTCATCGCGGCGTGCATATCGAAGCGGTCGTCCGGGCAAATCTTCGCGGCGAAGTCCGCGGCCAGACGCTCCATCTCTCGCGCGTATCCGGCGATCCGCTCGTGATGAAACGCAGGCTGCACGATGCGCCGCATCTTGCGGTGCTGCGGCTCCTCGCTCGTCAGCAGCCCTTCGCCCAGCAAATACTTGAGGGCTCGCGTGCCCATCGACTTCACGAAAGCGTGCTGCTGCGTCACCAGCACGTCTTTGATCGCTACGGGGTCGTTGATGAAGACGTAGCTTCGCCACGGCAGGGCAAACGCGACCGTGTCGCCGTAGCGCCGCGTCATTTCGTCTAAAAATGGGACGAAGCGCGGGAACGGGTTGGGTGCGAGCTTGCGCAGCGTCTCGAGCCGGCCGGGTCCCGGGATGGGCGTGCCTATTGACCTCATTTGCTACAACTGTACTCGTGAACCACGCTGCTGTCGAAGCGCCGGCGATCCGGGCGGGCACGTTGGAGGAACTCGATCGCTACGCCGACTTTTGGATGGCGATGTTCGAGGAAGTCGGCAACTACACCGAATCCGATTTCGCGCGCGACTGGCGCGCGCGATTCCGGCAATACCTCGCATGCCGTATCGAAGCCGGTGAGGCGCGCTTCTTCGTCGCGGTCGACGACGGCGAGATCGTCGGCACTGCCGGCGCGCTGATCGCCGACGGCTATCCTTACGTGGTTCACGGAATCAAACGCGGATACATCTTCGGCGTGCGCGTCGACCCCGAGCAGCGCGGCCGCGGAATCGCCACCCGGCTCACGCAAGAGGCCGTCGCTTTCCTGCGCGATCTCGGCTGCGAGCGCGTTCGCCTGCACGCGTCGCGGTTCGGCCGCCGGGCGTACGAGCGCCTCGGGTTCGTGCCGACCAACGAGATGGAGCTGCTCTAACCACCGGCGAGCTTGACCTTTTTCCCCTGCGCCGCGAACCATGCTACGATGCGCTCGCGGTGGTCGCCCTGAATTTCCACGACGCCGTTCTTCGACGTTCCACCAGTACCGCAGTGGCGTTTGAGCTGCTTTGCGATCTCGTCGATCTCGCGCGGATCGAGTCCCGTTACCACGCTCATGGTTCCGGCACGTCGCCGCTCGCGCATGATGCGGATGATGCCGTCGTCGGGAACGCGTCGCGTGGTGGCCACGCCACGCGCTTCGGGAGGCGCGCGCGAATCAACTGCCCAACCGCCACGCGATGAAACCGCGCATCTGCATCTTCTGCGGGAGTAGCCCAGGGCACGATGGTTCGTACCTTTCGATGGCCGCGGCGACGGCGATCGTGCGCGCGGGTTTCGGCGTCGTTTACGGCGGCGGCCGCATCGGCCTCATGGGCGCGGTCGCCGACGCTGCGCTGGCCGCCGGGGGCGATGTCGTCGGCGTGATTCCTCAAGCGCTGTCGAACGTTGAGGTCGAACATCCCGGCCTGTCGGCGCTCCACGTCGTCGGCAGCATGCACGAACGCAAGGCGTTGATGGCGAGCTCGAGCGTTGGATTCATCGCGCTGCCCGGCGGGTTCGGCACGATGGACGAGTTCTGCGAGATCCTGAGCTGGCGCCAACTGGCGATTCACGACAAGCCCATCGGCCTGCTCAACCACGCCGGCTATTACGACCGGCTCCTCGGCATGTTCGACGACATGGTGGATCGAGGGTTCCTCACCCCGGCGCATCGGACGCTCTTCGCCGACGCACCGTCGATCGACGGGCTTCTGGCGAGGATGTTCCCATGACACCACTTAAAGCGGTTACCCACGTGGGACATTGACGCAGAGCGATGTAACCGCCTAAGATAGTTACGTGGCGGACTGGTTTAGCATCGGCTTTGCGGCGCTTCCGATCGAGACCGGAGCGCAGCTCGCGGGCGCCCTCGTCGACTTGGACGTACTGTCGGTGCTCCCGGCCGTGCGGCCCGAAGAGCTCGTATCGGCGACGACCTTGCGCGACGCGCTTGCGCGTTCGCTGGCGGCCGCGGCATCCGGCGACCGGCTCGCGCCTCGCGATCTCGAGACGCTCAACAGTTACGCGGCCGACGAGCCGCCCATCGTGGCGCTCTCCCCGCATGGCGAGTTGCTGCGAATCGCGACCGAACCCGTGCGTTGCGCGCTCGCGGCGATCGCGCGCGACGGGATCGGCGTCATCGCGCGCCGCGCGCGCGATTTACGGCGCTGCGACGGGTGCGACGCATATTTTCTCGACGACTCTCGGGGACGGCGCCGGCGCTGGTGCTCGATGGAGCGATGCGGGAATCGTGCGAAGGTTGCCGGCTATCGCGCGCGTCGGCGATAGCGCCCTACGCGTTACGGCGTTTTTCAATCACCCGCTTAACGACGGCCATTGCGTTGAGTGCCCGGGGAAATCCCACATAGGGTATCAACGTCATCACCGCTTCGACGATCTCGGACTCGGTCAACCCGACGTTGAACGCACCGTGAACGTGCGTTTCGAGTTGACGATCGCATCCGCCCATCGTCGCTAACGAAGCGATGGCAATCAGCTCCTTGTGACGGAGGTCCCCCTCACGCGCGTAGATCTCGCCGAATGCAAACTCGACGAGGTACCGCGTAAAGTCGGGCGCGACGGATTCGTACTCGCGCAGTAAATTGTCGGCGACTCTATCGCCGTCGACTTTTCGTAAGAGCCGTTCGCCGCGCTCGCGCGCGCTTTCGCTCACTCCGACAGCGCCAGCCCGAGGATGCGTTCCTGTTCCACGGCGTGTTGGCCGGCATAGCCTTCCGACGGGCTCGCGCGGTAACCGCGGCCGATGTATTCGATGTCGAAGCCGTCGCGTTTGCTTTCCAGCAGCCGGCGCCGCACGAACGCGCGCGCCCCCATGTTCTTGGGCTCTTCCTGAACCCAGACGATCTTCTTGAGATTCGGATAGTTTCCGATCACGCGGTTGATATCGGTCGCCGGGAGCGGCGCGAGCAGTTCGATACGCGCGATGGCCGATTTCTTCAACTTACCGGCACCCTCGTGCGCGACGAGGTCGTGATAGATCTTGCCGCTGCAGAGAATGAGCCGTTCGATGCTGTTGCGATCGAGCTGCCGAGGATCGTCGATAACCGGCATGAACGTGCCGCGGGCCATTTCGTCGAGCGATCCGGACGCGGTCTCGGCTCGCAGCAGCGACTTGGGCGTCATCACGACCAGCGGAACGGCAATCGGCGATCGCGCCTGCATGCGCAGCAGGTGGTAGTAGTTGGCCGCCGTCGAGGGATAGGCAACGCGCAAGTTGCCTTCGGCCACGAGCTGCAGAAAACGCTCGAGACGCGCGCTGGAGTGCTCGGGGCCGCCGCCTTCATAGCCGTGCGGAAGCAGCAAGGTCAGACGTGACGTCTGTCCCCACTTCGCTTGGCCCGCGGCGATGAACTGATCGACGATGATCTGCGCGCCGTTGAAGAAGTCGCCGTACTGTGCCTCCCAGAGAACCAGCGCGTTGGTCTCTTCGGTCGAGTAGCCGTACTCGAAGCCCATGCACGCGTATTCCGATAGCGGACTGTTGTGGATCTCGAACGACGCCTGTCCGCTGGAAAGATGCTGCAGCGGAATCCACGTGTTTCCGCTGGACGGATCGTGCAACACGGCGTGGCGGTGGCTGAACGTGCCGCGCTCGGTGTCCTGTCCGGTGAGACGAATCGGCGTGCCGGCGGTGAGCAGCGACGCGAAGGATAGCGCTTCCGCGGTTCCCCAATCGACGATCCCCTTCTCGCCAATCGTACCCTTGCGGCGTTCGAACTGCGTGAGCAGTTTTTTACTCGGTCCGAAGCTTTCGGGAACGGCCGCGATCGCTTCGCTCCAGGTAACCAGCTGCGCGCGATCGACCGGCGCGAGTGCGGTACCGTCGAAGGTATTGCTGCCCGACATTTTGCGGCCGTGCAGGTGCGCCGCCAACACGCCCTTGACCGCCTTGCGTGCCTCCTGCAAACGCTCCATCGCGGCGTCGATCATCGCCTGCGACTGTTCTTGCGTGAGCACTCCCTGATTGATGAGTTTGTTGGCAAAGAGCTCGCGCACGGTCGGATGGCTCTTGATCTTCTCGGCCATATGCGGCTGCGTGTACGCCGGTTCGTCTTGTTCGTTATGACCGAAACGGCGGTAGCCGATGAGATCGATGAGCACGTCCCGGCTGAACGCGCGGCGGTAATCGATGGCCAAGTGCACGGCCGCAATACACCCGTCGACGTCGTCGGCGTTGACGTGCACGATCGGCACGTCGAAGCCTTTTGCCAAGTCGGACGCATAGCGCGTCGACCGCGCGTCGAAGGCGTCGGTCGTAAACCCGATCTGATTGTTGGCGATCAGGTGAACGGTGCCGCCGGTTTCGTAGCCCGGCAGCGATTGTAAATTGAACACTTCGGAAACGATGCCCTGGCCGATGAATGCGGCGTCGCCATGGATGAGAATCGGCACCGCACGTTTGCGTTCGAACGACGGCACGCCGTGGCTGTGGTCGGTTTGCAGCGCGCGCGCGCTCCCCTCGACGACCGGATCGACGGCTTCGAGATGGCTGGGATTGTGTGCCAAGGTGACCGCGATGCGCTTGCCTTTGGCGGTAACGAAGTCGCCCTTCGCGCCGTGATGGTATTTAACGTCGCCCATCACGTCGTCGTCGCCGAGCTGGCCTTTATACTGTCCGGCTTCGAACTCGGTCATAACTTCTTCGTACGGCATGTCGACGACGTGTGCGATCACGTTGAGCCGTCCGCGATGCGCCATGCCGATCACGGCGTTGTCGACGCCGTCGTCGGCAAGCATGTCGAGCATCTCTTGCAGCATCGGAACCATGACGTCGAGACCCTCGCCCGAGAACGTCTTCTGGCCCATGAACGCCTTGCGCACGTAACGGTCGAAGGCTTCGACGCGCGTGAGCCGCTGCAGAAACTCGATTTGCCGTTCCGGCGAAAACTTGATCCGATTCTTGCCCGTCTCGATGTAATCGCGCAGCCACACGCGCTGCGTGGCGTTCGAAATGTGCTCGATCTCGTAGGCGATCGTCGAGCTGTACGTTTCTTTGAGGTGCGGCAGCACCTCGGCGAGCGTGTTGCCCGGAAGCTTCACGCGTAAGACGCTGGCCGGAATCGCACTCTGCAGCGCCGGCGTCAAGCCGTACGTCTGCGGTTCGAGCGAAGAATCGCCGACCGGTTCGGTGCCGAGCGGATCGAGATTAGCGGCTAAGTGGCCGAAGCGCCGGTACGCCGAAACGATCGCCATGCCGGCCGCGACCGCGCGCAGCATTTCGTCCGAAGGCGCAGCGGCAGGCGCGCCCGACGCCGCGGCGGCGCCGGCGGCAACGGTGACTTGCACGACGGCAGCGGCTTGTAAACCCAACGACGCAAACACCGATTCGTAGAAACCGTCTTTGCCCTGCAGAAGCTCGTCGACGCGCCGCAGATACTCGCCGGATTGAGCGCCTTGAACGACGCGGTGATCGTAGGTGCTCGTCATCTGCATCACGCGCGACACGCCGAGCAGCTTGAGCGATTGCTCGTTCGCGCTGGCAAAGCCGGGGGGATAGCCGATCGC
Source organism: Candidatus Baltobacteraceae bacterium (assembly GCA_036488875.1). Classification (NCBI taxonomy): domain Bacteria; kingdom Bacillati; phylum Vulcanimicrobiota; class Vulcanimicrobiia; order Vulcanimicrobiales; family Vulcanimicrobiaceae; species Vulcanimicrobiaceae bacterium. Next base: position 77,705 of record DASXGW010000008.1, read on the forward strand.
TCCCGCGGCGATGATCGCGCCTTGTCCGGCCATCAAGCGCGGCACCGACGCGACGGTACCGATGCCGCCGGGGTTGGTGAGCGTAAACGACGCGCCTTGCAGATCGTCGGCGGTGAGTTTGTTGTCGCGCGCCTTGACGACCAGCTCTTCGTACTTCAGGCGGAACGATGCGAAGTCCAGATCGTCGGCGTTCTTGATGACGGGAACCACCAGGAAGCGCGATCCGTCTTTACGCTCGGCGTCGACCGCCAATCCTAAATGCACGCCCGGCTCGACGCGCTGCGGCGAACCGCCTTCGTCGCGCCGGAACGAGTTCGTGATCGCCGGAATATCGTGCGCCGCGCGCACCAGCGCGTAGGCGATGATGTGCGTGAACGAAACTTTTTCGTTGCGTCCCGCAGCCTTGATCGCGCCGTTGAGCTCCTTGCGGCGCGCGTCGAGCACGTCGACGAGGAGGGTGCGGAAGCTCGTCGCGGTTGGAATCGTGAGGCTCTGCTCCATGTAGCTGGCCAAGGTCGCGACCGGACCTTTGAGCGGCGTCAGCTTCGCACCGGCCGGTACCGGCGGCAGCGGCAACGCGGCGCTCGCGGAAACGGCCGGCGCGCGGCGCTTCGCCTGCTGGGCTTGATCGAGCACGTCGCCGCGCAGAATCAATCCGTTGGGTCCCGATCCGCGCACGAGCGCGAGATCGACGTCGAGCCGTTTTGCCATGCGACGCGCGGGTTGATCCGCCACGAAATTTTCGGAGCGTTGGGTTGCGCCCTTCGACTCCGCGCCTGCGGCGCTACGCTCAGGACTGCGCTCGCTTCGCGAGCTTGGCGGTAAGGAAGTTGAAATTGCGTTCGCATCGATTTCCGCCAGCTTTGCGCCGACGGTAACCGTGTCGCCGGGAGCGACGAGCACGTTGACGATCGCGCCGCTCGCGGGAGCCGGAATTTCGACGTCGACTTTGTCGGTCGTCACGTCTAGCAGCGTTTCGCCTTCCTGCACGTAGTCGCCGGCGCGTTTGCGCAACTCGACGACCGAACCTTCGGTCACCGACTCACCCATTTCGGGGAGCGTTACTTCGACGATGCGCGGCGGCCCGGCGGGCGCGGGCGCCGCGGCCGGAGGTGCGACGGCAGCCGCTTTCCCGTTGCCGTTTCGCGCGGTGTCGATGTGCGCGAGTGCCGATCCCACCGCAACCGTATCGCCTTCGTTGACGAGAATCTGCGTGATGACTCCCGACGCAGTCGCGGGAACTTCCACGTCGACCTTATCGGTGGTGACGTCGACCAATGCGTCGCCCTCGGCGACGAAATCGCCGACTTTCTTACGCCATTCGACGATGGAGCCTTCAGTGACCGACTCACCCATTTCGGGCAGCGTCACGGTCACGGTCCCTGCCAGTTCTTCCAAGACACCTCATTTTATCTTCAGTCGGGCCGGCGCCCTATGACGAAACCGTTTCGCCGGCCACCGGGAAGGGAATTCCTCTTGCATGCGTACCAGCCTAGCCCGCGTGGTCCGGGGCACGACCGATCCGGACCGGGGGCTCGCCCCCTTGGCCCAGCCCGCGGCCGAACCCGAACTCGACCAAGAGGCGATCGAGCTCGCAAACGCGTCGATCGTCGCGGCCGCCTTGGGCCTGGGCATCTACATCGAGACGTTGGTATAGTGCGCGATCGCTAGACTTCCGAGCACGATCGCGACCCATAGCACCGCGCCCAGCACGAGCGGCCGAAAACCGGCCGCTTTTATGCGTGAGAGATCCGACGAAAGACCGACGCCGGCCAGGGCGACGACGATGGTGAAGAGCGCGATCCGTTGTATCGGCGCGTGCCATCCGGCCGGAATCGCGCCGACGCTGTCGAGCGTTGCAGCGACGAGAAACCACAGAATGAACCACGGAATCACGGCGCGCCAGGGAACGGGCTTGTCTCCGGCGCGATGCGCGAGCATTCGCCTCCACGCGTAATAGAGAACGACGGGTACGATGAGCAGCGTACGCGTGAGCTTCACGACCACCGCGGCGTTTCCGGCAGTGTGACCGTACGCGAACGCGGCCGCGACGACGGACGACGTGTCGTTGATCGCCGTACCGGCCCACAGGCCGAACGCCCCTTGCGTAAGCTGCAGCGCGTGACCGAGCGCGGGAAACGTCAGGACCGCGACGACGTTAAAGAAGAAAATCGTCGCCAGCGCGTACGCGACGTCGGAGCGGTCGACGTCGATCACGCTCGATAGCGCCGCGATAGCGGACCCGCCGCAGATGGCCGTGCCGATCGCGAGCAAACGGCGCAAATCGTCGTCGAGCGCGAGCGCGCGACCCGCAAAGTACGCAATCAGCAGTACCAGAACGAACGTTCCGAGCATCACGGGAAGTGCGGCACGGCCGCCCAAGGCAATTTCCCCGAGACTCAGCTGCGCGCCGAGCAGCACGATCGACCACTGGAGCACCACCTTGGCGGCAAATCCGGTGCCCGTGCTCCACAACGGCGAGAGCGGCCGGACGGCGGCGATTGCTACGCCCAAAACGATGGCAAACACCGGCGCGCCGACGAGCGGAACGTACGATCCCAGTATCTCGGCGACGGCCGCAAGTGCGACGCACGCCAAGAGTCCCGGAAGCAAACGCACGCGCTAAAAGTATCGCGCGGGTGTCGGCTCGGGCGCGACTATACGGTCGCCCTGGAAACGCGGCCGCTTGTGACTGAGCACGAACGCCGACACGTCGTAGGCATCTCCGATCGACAGCGATCCGGGCGCGTTCTGCGGCATATTGTAGTGGACGAATCCGGTCATTCGGTCGAGATGCGCCATGCCGGCCCCGTTATTGAACGACGTGTCTCCCCACAATGGTGGAAACGCACCGCTCACACCGGCGCCGTTGGCCTGATGGCACGCGACGCATTTTTGTCCATAGACGTGCGCGCCGTGCGCGACGTTGGGTGCGCCGGGAGGCAACGGCACGATGAAGCGATCGCCCTCGCGCTCCTTAGCCAAATTCGGTATTCCGCGCGATAGCCACGAAATGTAGGAGACCAGCGCGATCATCTCGCGGCTGGAATAGGCCGGGGGGCGGCCGTTCATACTATAAAGGAAACACTCCGCCAACCGGTCCTGCAGCGTGATGACTCGCTTCGATCGCTTGTTCCATTGGGGAAAGCGCGCGTACGCACCGACGAGGCTGCCGCCCTTCGACTTTAAGCCGGCATCGATGTGACACGCGGCGCACGACATGTCCGTGCGGACGTAATCTTTCATCAGCACTTGCGTGCGCGTCAGGATGTCGTGCCCGTAGCGAATCGACTCGCCCACCGGTCCCGGCGGCAGCGCCTTGGGATCGTACGTCGGACGCGAGACTTCAAACGTATTGTTCGAGCCTACGGAGCACGCGGCGAGCGCCAGCGCGAGTACGAGCGCGAACCGTTTCACAGGATCGGCGTGATGTACGTGTAGTGGTACGTCGCCTGCAAAACGGCGATGGTCGCGACCATCGACGGAACGACGACCGCGCCGGAAATCAGGTGCGTCAAAATGTCGCCGGCGACTTGCGACGGCGTCATTCCCGCCGGCGCTAAACCTTTCTTGACGATATTGCGCGCCTGTTCTTCGACGGCCGTGTGACAGGTGAGCACGATGAGTCCGCGCTCCTGCAGCGCCTCGATGGACGTGTCCTGATACATGCCCTTGTCGTCGTCGGGATCGGCATTGCGATCGGCCGGCGAGTGGCGCTTTACGTAGACGTTCGAGCCGATCGGCGCTCCGGCAGCATCCTTGAGGTCGAACAGCTGCCCGATTTTGTACTTGTCCCAAACGTAGTCGGTGTACGCGTACGACGCCGACGCGCCGTGCCCGGCCAACGCTACCGCGATGGCGCCGGCCGGATATCCGAAGCCGAACTGCAGGCCGTTGAAACTGTTTTTGACGTTATTGAGAAGCGCCGGCTTGAACGTAACCGCTTCGTACAGCTGCCGGATTTGCGCGTCACGGCCCACGATCTTCGCGAACGCGTCCATATCGAAATCGGCCTTACGCTCGACGAAATGGGTACCGCCGGGAATGCCGTGCGATTCCTGGGCGAGGGCCTGACCCGAGGCCGCCGCGACGGCCGAGGCGGCGAGAAAGGCGCTGCGATTCATCAGGGTTACTCCTCCTTTGCTGCGCCAAACGGCGAGCCGAATCCATACGAGCGGAAGATGTCACGCGCCTGCGGACTGTCGAGAAAGCGCACGAACTCCTCAGCCAGCCGCACGTGCGGCGCGCGCGTCGTAACGGCTGCTTGGTACGTTGCGGTAGCGTTGAGCCTCGACGGGATGGCTATCACTGCGACGGGAGCGCCGATGCGCTCTTGGTGAAGCCCTTCGGTCAACCAAAGCGGACCGGCGTCGACGCGTCCCTGCACGAGCCACAACGGCGTCTGGCGATGGTGGATTTGCGTCAGCATCGTCGTGCCGTTGCGAACCTTCGTCACCATCACCGCATCGACGAGACGCGCGCCGCCGGTCTCGTGCATCGACAGCTCGATTTGCCGCGCGATGCCTTCGTATGCCGGATTCGGCATGGCGACGCGTACGTCGGATCGTCCCAAGTCCGCCATGCCGGATACGTGCTTGGGATTGCCGCGACGCACGAGAATCGCAAGCGTGTTGCTGGCGTACGTCGTTGGATCTCGCACGAGCCCGGCGCTGCGGACCTCGGCCATGCGCCGCCGTCCGGCCATAAAGACGTCGGCCGGCGCGGAGACGCTCAAAGCACCGACTCGCAACGTCCCCGACGCAAGCTGCGCAGCCAATATTCCCGGCGGCAACGTTTCGTAGAAGACCGGCGCGGCGTCGGGATGGCTGCGCACAAAAGCGTCGACGATCGCGGGCATCGCCATCCATTCGTTGCCACCGACGAACAAAACGAGCTTTGCATTATGCAGATCGCCGTGCAAGTCCATGACGTCGTCGACGCCCGACGCGCTAAATGACGGCACGGTCGAGGGCTCGGCCGCACAACACACGGCCAGAGCCAGCCCGGCAATAAGGAAGCGCAGCACGCCCCAAGCGTAGGATGCCGGAACGAATAAGTCAAATGATACGTTTGATTCCGAACATGTCGTTTGAAGACACGCACGAGACCGATCCGGGCAACGCCACGTCGCTCTCGCTGAACCGAGGCGCTTTCGTCGGCATCGCCGCCGCCGCCGGTTCCGGAATCGCTGCGACGGCCGTTGCTCGCGCGCAAACCACGCTCGGACAGCCGCATCCGCCGCTCGTCGCCGAAGACGATCCCGCGATTTCGACCGATCGCGTGGAGCTGCGCCGTCCCGATGCAGTCGTTCCGGCCTACGCCGCGTGGCCCGTGAAGGCGCCGGTGAACGTTCCGTCCGTCGTCGTCATCATGCATATCTGGGGCGTCGACACGTCGATCCGCGACGTCGTTCGGCGCTTGGGAAAGGCCGGGATCGCCGCCATCGCTCCCGATCTCTACGCGCGCTTCGGCGCGCCCAGCGGTGACGGAAGTACCGACATCGCTACCTTCCGGCCTTACGCGTCGCAGCTCGACCGCAAGCAGTACGACGGGGACATTCGCGCGGCCGCGTTGTGGCTCTCGACGAAGTTTTCTTCGACCAAGACCGGCGTGCTGGGATTTTGCATGGGGGGTCACATCGCGTTGATTCAAGCGCTCGACAATGCCGACGTCTTTAGCACCGTATGTCCGTTTTACGGATCGCTCAAAGACATCGATCCCGATAAGATTCACATGCCGGTCTGCGGCAGTTACGGCGCGCGCGATACCAGCATCTCGGCCGACGACGTGCGAACGTTCCGAAGCTTGCTGCACGTTCCCAACGACATTCGCGTCTACAATACGGCCGGTCACGCGTTCTTCGACGACCAGCGCGCGTCGTACGTGGCGGCCGCGGCGACCGATGCCTGGAAGCGGACCGTCGATTTTCTCCTCGAGCAGCTCGGGAGCAAGAACCGATGAGCGCCGCGATGTTTTGGACCGGCATGGCGTTTCTCTTCGGCGCGTTTTTGGGAGCCGTCGTGGCGTGGCTGGCGGCTCGCGCCGAAAACGCCGCCCTGCGCGCAACGCTCGCGGAGACGAGGGTCACGGCCGAACGCACCGTCGAGGCGCTGCTCGAGCGCGCGAAAAACGAGCTGCGCGACGCGACCGCGCAGCGCGCGAGCGAGCGCGTCGGCGAGCTCGTCGCTCCCGTCGCGGAACGTTTGGGCGAGTTCGACCGGCTGATTCAAGAGCTCGAAGCGCGCCGGCAGCACGACTCGGGCAGCCTGCGCGAGCAGATCGAGCATCTGCTGGGACGTGCCGAGAAGCTCGAGAGCGCGACGACGAATCTGACGACGCAAACGTCGACGCTCGTTACCGCGCTGCGCAATCCGACGTCGCGCGGAAAATGGGGCGAGATGCAGCTTCGCAACGTCGTCGAGAAGGCGGGCATGCTGCCCTACTGCGACTTTACCGAGCAGCAGACCGTTGCAATCGAAGAAGCGCGCCTGCGCCCCGACATGACCGTCAATCTTCCCGGCGAGCGCTGCGTTTTCATCGACGCCAAAGCACCCATCGACGCCATGCAGGCGGCGCTCGAAGCGATCGACGACGACGCGCGCCGTGCGCTGATCAAGCGGCACGCGCGCGCGCTCCGCGACCACGTCGATTCGCTGGCGCGGCGGCAGTATCAAACGGCGAAGGGATCCGCCGACTACGTCGTGATGTTCGTTCCCGGCGAAGCGTTCCTCAGCGCTGCGTGCAATGAAGATCCGGCCCTCATCGAGTACGCGCTCGACAAGGGCGTGCTCGTCTCGGGGCCGCTTTCGCTCATCAGCCTTCTGCGCACGTTCGCGATGGGCTGGCAAGCGCTGCGCCAAGAAGAGAACGCCAAACGAATCGCGACCATCGGTAAAGTGCTCTACGAACGCGCTTTGAAGTTCGCCGAGCATCTCGCCGACGTGCGCAAACATCTCGAGAAATCCGTAAACTCGTTCAACGACGCCATCGGCTCCTACGAAACGCGACTGCTGTCGCAAGGGCGCAAGCTCAAAGACGAAGCCGCGCTCGCCGGTGACGACCTTCCCGACATTCCGCCGATCGACGTCGTTCCGCGCAGCGTCAGCGCGCTCGACACCGCGACGACGGCAAAGCGTCTGCCGCGCGCTCAACAACTCTTCGCGGCCAACGATGAATGACGAACCGGTCGTCTCGCTAGAGTACGAGACGACGGTCAGCGCGCGCGGCATCGCTCCGGCCAACGCAGTGGTCGAGCAGATCGACGGCTCGCAATGCCGGCTGCGGACGGTCGTCTTGTTCGACGTGGGGGAGACGATCGAGTTTTCGTTGCGTTCGAGCGGCAGGGGCGAAGTGATCGTTCGAGGCACGGTTGCGGCGTACGAAATCAAAGGCCATCGCTTCGTCTACGCCATGCGATTGGACCGGATGAGCGCAAACGAGATCGCCGCGCTGAGAAAGGTCGTCGACGCGCTGGACGCACTCGACAAACTTGCCGATGGAGCCGATCTGGAAACGCCGGCAGCGATAGACGATTTGATGCGAAGCTGCGCGCGCATTCCGGTGGACTTCGACGTCACCTTTCGCACGCCGGCGTCGGACTTCAAGGCGGCGAAGGCCGTCGACATTTCGCGAACCGGCCTGCTCATGAGCTGCGCCGAGGTGCTCGCACCGGGTTCGCCCATCGAAGTTCGGTTTACCATTCCGGGGCGCCGGGCGAGGGAAGTCACGCTCGGAGCGCGCGTCGTAACGCGCCAGGAACCCCACCGAGGCTCGTTTTTGTACGGCTTGGCGCTGACCTCCGTCAACGACAAAGAGCGCGGGCTGCTCGACGGCTACGTCAACGGGGCTTCGCAAACGCCACCCTAGCGTGCGCGAGTTGACGCGTACCGCTCGATAACACGACTTCGTCGATCCTCGCGGACAGCGGCACGAACGCCGCGCGCGTCTGCATGGCCGGCGGCAGCGTCGCAACCGTCGCGCGTTTACCGTCTGCCGACGTCACTATGGAGAGCGCGCCGGTGCCGGGCGCGGCCAAGACGTAGATCCACTCGCCGGTGCGCGCGTAAATAACCTTGGCCGCCGGTGCGTCAGGTGCGTCCGCGACGAACGGGGCGTGTTGGAAATGACCGTTCAACAGCGCGGTCATGGCGAGTTGCTGCGGCTCCGGCGTTCGCGCCGAGCGCATCGAACCCAGCCACGGGAGCAATCCGAGAACGAATGCCGCCGCAATCGCAGCGGCCCATTTCCACGTTGGTGAAGAAGCGCGCGCGCGGAACGGTCGCAGCGCGCCGGCGGACGCGCCTGATGCCCCGCCTTCGATCAGGCGCAGCACGGTAGCCTCGGCCTCCCCGACGCGATGCGCACATTCGCCGCAGACACGAACGTGCCGCTCGAGGCGCTCGCGCCGGCTTGCATCCAGCTGCCCCAACGCGTAAAGCTCGGCGTCTTCGCCGACGTGAGCGTTGCGTTCAAACATGAGTCGATTCCTGGGCGGCAAAGAACTCGCGCAGACGCCGCAACGCGCCCGACAACCTGCTTTTCACGGTTCCCACCGGCTCGCCGGTTCGTTCGGCGATCTCGAAATGCGTCAAACACTGATAGTAGGCCATCTGTATCGTTTCGCGCTGCCTTTCCGTAAGCGCGCTCAGCGCCCGCTCGATCGATTCGCGCTCGGCCACGACGTCGCTGTGATCCGGCGACGGCGCGGCGGGAGCGACGACGCGCGTGAGAATGCGTTCGCGCGTACCGGCGTTGCGCGACCGCGTCAGAGCTTCGTTGCGCGCGCACACGGCAAGAAACGCCCGCAGCGAACCCCGTTCCGGCGTAAACGTGTGACGGCGCTGCCACAATCGAGCCATGACGTCGTGAACGCAATCTTGGGCGTCGGGCGCGTCGCGCAGCACGCTCATGGCTGCCGCGTATAACGCGTCGCCGTGGATACGGTACGCGGCCTCGTAGGCCCAGGCTTCACCGCGTGCAAACGCGCGTGCGAGCTCGTCAGCCGAGGGTGACATTATTGACGGTAGCAGCCCCTCCGTAAAGCTCCACGGTTCGGTAGCCGACGACGTGCAGCAGCGCGTCGTGCGCGAGGGTAACCGGACCCGGTGCGGCGGCCGTTCCCGGCGCCGGCTGCGGATACGCCGTCGCGTTGGCGGTCGCGAAGCGAATGTTCCCTTCCTGGTGTTCGATGACTTGGTGGATGTGTCCGTTGAGCACGGTCACGGCGTCGAAGCGCGACAGGAGCGCGAGCGCTTTGGTCCCGTCTTGCGTCGTCCAACCCCATTTCGCATAGAGCGCATAGAGCGGAACGTGAGCGAAGACGACGACCGGGCGCGACGACGGCAACGGCCGCAAGTCGCTTTCCAGCCACGCAATCTGCGCGCTCCCGAGCTCGCCCATCTTTTCGAAATCGAACACGTTGACGAGCGCGACGTAGTGTACGCCGCCTGCGTCCCACGAAAACCATCCGCTCGTTCCCGATTTCGGTGGAAACGCGGTATTGAACGCTTGGGCGCTCCCAAGTACGTCGTGTTCGCCGGGAATAACGATCGTGGGCGCTTTGAGTCCCCCGAGGATCTGCTTGGCCGTGTCGAACTGCTCGGGCTTCGACAAGTGCGTCACGTCGCCGGTATGGATCACAAAATCCGGCACGCGCGGCAATGCGTTGATGCGCGCGATGGTTGCTTCCAAGGTGGCCGCAACGTCGGGATTCGCCGGTTGATGAAATCCGATGTGGCTGTCGCTGATCTGCACGAAAAACGGACCGTCGGGCGCGCCCTCAGCGGCGCGCACGATGCCGCCGGCGGTTAATGCGTAGGCGATGCCGGCACCGGTCCAGCCGACGTGGCCGAGAAAATCGCCGCGCTTCATTTCTTGGTCCCCGCGGGAACGACCACGATCGCGCCCTTCATGTACGGGTGCAGCGCGCAGAAATATGCGAACGTTCCGGGCTTAGCGAAGCGATAGGCCCAAGCGTCTCCGCCGTCGATGCCCGTTGAATCGAACGACTTATTCTCGGCGGTGACGGTGTGCGCTTCGCCGTCGTCGTTGACGAAGCGCACCACGGCACCGGCCGGCACGGTGAGCTTAGCGGGGGCGAAGGCAAAATTTTTGATGTGGACCGTCGCGGTCGCGTCGGCGGTAGAAGCTTCCCCCGACGCGAGCGCGAGAACCAAGGCTAGAACCGTTGTACTCATACCCCTACTATGCGCAGGGGCGGCGTTTGGTTCGTTCTAGGGTTGTTTCGGGTGGCTCGCTTCCCACTGTTTGAGGGCGGCGAGGGTATTCTCGACGTGAAGCGTGGGGTCTAAGTTCGTATACGTATAGATGATGCTGCCGTCGGGCGCGATCACGTACGACGTGCGATCGGCGTATTGCGGCGCCTTGTCGAGCACGGAGTCGTACTCTTTCATGACGGCTTGATCCGTATCGGCCGCGACGGCGAACTTGCTGCGGCAATCGCTCACGGAGAACTTCTGAAGTTTGTCGATGGGATCGTGCGAGACGCCGATGACGGTTGCGCCCAGCGATTTATACTGATCGATCGCATCGGCGAACTCGTGAGCTTCGATCGTGCAGCCTTTAGTGAACGCTGCCGGATAAAAGTAGAGAACGACGGGTCCTTTTGCCAGCGCGGCGGCAAGGTTGAACGTAAAGACGTTGCCGCCTTGGCTCGCCTGCAGCGTAAACGCGGGCGCCTTTGCACCGACGGCAAGCGAGGCTAATACGGGCGCGGTGCAGAGCGCGAGGATAAAAACGGCTAGAGAAGACGAGCGACGTAGCATGGGCGACCAACCTTTCCAGGGCACACCATAACACGCAGCGGTGGGGAATTCATGAATTTTCCCGCGATTGCGGTAGAATCGGCAGATGCAACGCCGGTCATTCTTGAGCCTCGCCGCCATCGTTCCGCTGCTGGGCATTACCACGCCGATCAGCGAGGAACTCGCACTTCCCGTTGAGCTGCGCGGCGGCCGCTTCTTTGCGCTGCCGCGGCTCGCGACCGGCGGCACGTTCGCGTGCTGGCTGGACACCGACGGCGGCGGTTTCGTCTTCGCGCACGCAGTGCAGCGCCTGTCGCTTCAGACGCGTTTGGACGGCATCAGCCGATTGGCGCAGCTGCCGCGATTCGATCCGACGCACGGCGTTCCGCCGCTGGTTCGCGACGGCGGAGAGCTTCCAATTTTCGATCCGAAAGACAGCGACGCGGCCGATCCGGTCCTTCAAGGCTTTGACGCGCAGCTCGGCGGCAGCTGGTTCGCCGATCGCGTCTGGCGGTTCGATTTCCAGCGCGGTGCGATGTCGTTGCGACTGTCGGCGCTGCCGCCCGCATTGGCGAATCTTCCCCTCGCATTCGACGGCGTCTACCCGCGCACAACGGTAACGATTGCCGGCGAAACGCTGGCGATGTCGCTGGATATCGCGGCTTCCGTAGTGCTCGCAAGCGGCAGCGGCACGACCGTATCCGCCACGAGCTTCGTGCCGCGTTCGACGTTCGAGCGCTGGCATTCCGAGCATCCGGAATGGCCGGTCGAGCGCAGCGTTTCGACGCTGCCGGGCGTCGACTCCATCGTCGTGCCCGAAGTGCGCGCCGGTACGGCGGTCTTTAGCCGAGTCGCGTTTACGACGCGCCCCGGCGACGACGTCTTTGCGGGCAGCGAGCTCGCAGGAAAGCTCGGTGCGAACGCGTACGCGGGTCGCATCGTGACGATCGATTACCCGAACGCGCGACTGCGCGTCGATTGAACGCGGCGCTACACCTTGAACGTCGTGCCGGCGAACTGCTTTTCGTCGTAGTTCGGGTCGGTTGACGGGCGGTCGACCTCACGCCACCACGCGCTGTACATCGCGAGCCACTCGAAGTTTTCGAAGATGTAATAGTTGCCGCGCACCTTGCGCAGGTGATAGACGAACTCGCGAATCGTGTTCCAGCGAACGCGAATCATGTAGCCGATCGCGTCGACCAGCAACGATGCGTCGAGCACCCGGCGCCGAGCGAGCGTCGCGACCGTTTCGAAATATTGCGCGACGAGCAGCAGCGCGCGATCGTCGTCGGAGTCGTCGTAGCGCGCGAGGATGTCCTCGTCGGTCGGATACCGCTGCGCGACGCCTTCGAGGCCTTCGAACGCCGCCATCGCATTGGCGTCGGTCAACCGGTTGATCGCCTCGAGTATGGCGAGCGCATTGCGCTCGTGTTCCAGATGCCGGTTTTGCCGAACGAGCAAAAACGAAGTGACGCACATCGCAGCGGCCGCCACGATGACCGAAGCTGCCGAGACGAGCAGCTCTAAGTTCACCCGGGCGCTTACAAACCCATCAAGCGAGCCAGCACGACCCGCTGTACTTCGTTGGTACCTTCGCCGATCTCGTTGATCTTCTGATCGCGGTACATGCGCGAGATCGGATACTCGTCCATGAACCCGTAGCCGCCGTGAATCTGCAGCGCTTCGTTGACGACGCGGTGCGACAGCTCGCCCGCGAACAGCTTCGCAAAGCTCGCCGCCTGCACGTAGTCGCGGCCTTGGTCCTTCTCCCAGGCGGCGCGCAGCATCATCAGCTTGGCGTGCTCGATCTCCGTCAGCATGTCGACCAGCTTGAACGAGATCGCCTGAAACTTGCTGATCGGGCGGCCGAACGCGTGGCGCTCCTTGGCGTACGCCAGTGCCTCGTCGTAGGCGCCCATCGCCAGGCCGATCGAGAGCGCGGCCACCGAGATGCGGCCGCCGTCGAGGATCGTGAGGAACTGCCGGTAGCCCTCGCCCCGGGGCCCGAGCAAGTTCTCCTCGGGGACCGCCGCATCCATAAATGAAAGCTCGCGCGTGTCGGAAGCGCGCCAGCCCATCTTCTTATACTTCTTGCTGCGGGCGAAGCCGGGCGTCTCTTGCTCCACGATGAGGTTCGAGATCTCCGGCTTGCCGTCGGGCCGGCTTCCGGTCACGACCGTGATCGTGGTACCGCCGCTGATGTCGGTGCCGGAGTTGGTGATGAACGCCTTCGTCCCGTTGACGATCCACTTGCCGTCCTTGAGCGTCGCCTTCGTCTGCACGTTGCCGGCGTCGCTGCCCGCGCTGGGCTCGGTCAGGCCGAAACCCCACAGCTTCTTTCCCTGCGCCAGCGGCACGAGGTACTTCTGCTTTTGTTCTTCCGTACCGAACAGGTAGAACGGTGTAGCGCCAAGCGAGACGTGCGCCGCCATCGTGATTGCCGTGGACGCGTCGGCGCGAGCGATCTCCATGACGGCCAGCGCGTAACTGACGGTATCGCCTCCCGCACCGCCGTACTCTTCGGGGAACGGCAGGCCCATGAAGCCGAGCTCGGCCATCTTCGCGACCAACTCGTACGGAAAGGCCTCTTCGCGGTCCATGTGCTCGGCACGCGGTTTGACCTCGTTCTGCGCGAAATCGCGCGCGAGGCTTTGGATCGCTTTTTGCTCGTCGGTCAGGTCGAAATTCATCGTCCGAAGGTATAGGCCGCGGCCTCAGGAAAAACCCTCTGGCAGCAATGATTTCCTTGCGCAACGTCTCTCTGGTCTACCCCAACGGCGTACACGCCCTCGACAACGTCACTCTCGAAATCGCCAAAGGCGATTTCGTCTTTCTCGTAGGTCATTCCGGAACCGGCAAGTCCAGCTTGATGAAGCTTCTCTACCGTGAGGCGCGTCCGAGCTCGGGCGAGATCATCGTCGACGGAATCCGCGTCGACCGGCTCAAGAACTCGCGAGTTCCCGCGCTGCGCCGTCACTTGGGCGTCGTCTTCCAAGACTTCAAGCTTCTCTCCGACAAGACGGTGTGGGAGAACGTGGCGTTCGCCATGCAAGTCACCGGCGCGCACACACGCGACGTGATGCGCCAGGTGCCGCGCGTGCTCGATCTCGTCGGCCTCTCGCACAAGTCGCGGATGTATCCCAACGAACTCTCCGGCGGCGAGCAGCAGCGCACCGCGATCGCACGCGCACTCGTGAACAATCCAAAGATTCTCCTCTGCGACGAGCCGAGCGGCAATCTCGATCCGTCGAACACCACCGAAATCATGGAGCTGCTGCTCCGGATCAATCTCAAAGGCACGACCGTCGTGGTCGCCACGCACAATCAAGCCGTCGTCGACCGCATGCGCCGCCGCGTCGTCCGCCTGGAAGACGGGCGCATCGTGACCGACGAAGAACGGGGCTATTACTATCTTGGACTGGGGCAAGGTCAAGTTCTTTCTGGGTGAAGTGTTGCGCAACTTCACGCGCAACGCGAGCATGCAAGCCACCGCAATCGGAACCGTCGCGATCACGATCGTGATCCTTGGCGTGTTCCTCTTCGTGCGCGGCGAGCTTGCGGGAGTGGGCGCGAAGCTGCTCGATCAAATCGAGATCTCGGCGTACTTTTCGACGAACGCAACGCCGGCGCAGATAGCGTCGGTTCGTCACCTCGTCGCAGCCGATCCGCGGGTCGAGTCGGTCGAGTTCGTTCCGAAGAAAGACGGACTCGCCGAGCTGCGAGACCGGACCAAAGGCGCCATCGACACCAGCACCCTCACCGAGAATCCGTTGCCCGACAAGCTTCGCGTTCGCGTGCGCGTTCCCGATCAGGTGCCCGCGGTAGCGACAAGCATCGGCCGGCTTACCGCGATCGACAACGTCGTCTACGGTCAAACGATCGTCCAACGGCTGCTCCAGCTGGGCGACGTGATGCGGCGCGTCGGCATTGCGGTGATCGTTATCTTCCTCTTCGTCGCCGGCATCATCATCTCGAACACCATCCGCCTGACGGTGTACGCCCGCCGCCGCGAAATCGCGATCATGCAGCTCGTCGGCGCGACGAACACCTACATTCGCATGCCGTTCATCTGCGAAGGGTTGCTCGACGGGATGATCGGCGCGATCGTCGCCGTCGCCGTCCTGTCGCTCGCGCGCGCCGCGCTCTGGCCGAAGATGCTCGAGGCGCTGCCGTGGATCGGCTTTAGCTCGACGCCGATCGATCTTGGAGCGATCGTGGCCGAGCTCTTCCTCGTCGGTGCCGCCATTGGGATCGTCGCGTCGTGGATTTCGGTCGGACGCCACCTGCGAACGTAGCGGAGCGGCGGCCGAACGCCGTACCGCTCGACGCTCTCCTCGCGCTCTCCAACGACGGGTTTCTCTTCGTGCGCTCCGACGCGCACGTGGCCTTGTGGAGCGAAGGAGCGTCGTCATTGTGCGGCGTTCCCGAGCGCGCGGCCTTGAATGCCGACGTTCGCCGCTTGTTCGTTTACGGCGAGAAAATTATCTCGGTTCCGTTCGACGCAACGGTGCACGAAGTACGCATCGGGGTCGAGAACAAGGCCGGCGTTCGATGGCTGCGTCTAGCCGCCATCGGCGTCGACGTCGACGCGCACACGCACGGCTGGCTCTGTTCGTTCGGACCCGAGCGCCGCTACCAGGAAATCGAACAGCTCAAGAGCGAGATCGTTGCCGCCGTATCGCACGAGCTCAAGACGCCGATCGCAACGATCAAAGCGTACGCGACGACCTTGCGCGAAAACCCGCGCGCCGTCGAAGGGCAGCGCGACGATTTTCTGCGCGTCATCGACGAGCAAACCGACCGCCTCACGCGCGTCGTCGACGAACTGCTGCTCGCCTCGCGCGTCGACGCCGAGCAGCTTCTCAAACGGCGGATTACCATTCCGCTCGAGGAGGTCGTCGACGCCGCTCTGATGGCGCTGGCCTTCGACGACGCGACGCACCCGATCGAGCTGGAAACGCGCGGCGCGGCCCTTTCGGGCGACCCCGAAAAGCTGCGCGACGTGCTGCTCCATCTCATCGATAACGCGGCGAAGTTTTCGACCGCCGGTTCGACCATCAGGATCGAAGGCGAAACCACCGTCGACGAAACGATCGTTCGCGTGATCGATCGCGGCATCGGCATTTCCGACGAACACCTGCCGTACATCTTCGAACGGTTCTATCGCGCGGAGCCGGAGCTGACGGCGCAGACCAGCGGAAGCGGTCTGGGATTGTCGATCGTCTCCGCGCTCGTTCGCGCTCACGGCGGCGCGATCGCGGTCAGCAGCGAACCCGGCCGGGGTTCGACGTTCACGTTGCACTTTCCAGTACGGAGCACGCCGTGAAAAGCGTTCCGTACGAGCTGGGGCATCACGTGCTCGTCGTCGACGACGACCGCAATTTGCGCAAGATCATCTCGACCAACTTGGAGTTGGCCGGATACAAGGTCGCGACCGCGTCGGACGGGCGTGAGGCGCTCACCAAAATCGAGCAAGAGGTTCCCGATCTGCTCCTGCTCGACCTGATGATGCCGCACATGGACGGATACGAAGTTGCCCGCCGCGTACGCTCGCATCCCAATCCCACCATCGCCAACGTACCGATCATCATTCTCACCGCCAAGGGCGAAACCGAGGACAAGCTTCGCGGCTTTGAAGCCGGGGCCGACGATTACATAACCAAACCATTTGGACCGCGCGAGCTGCTCGCACGCGTTCGCGCAAAGATCCGGCGCGTCGAAGTCGACTCGTCGCTTTCGCCGCTCACGCGGCTGCCCGGAAATCTCGCCATCGAAGGCGAGCTGCGCAGGCGCATCGACGATCGCGAGGCGTTCGCCGTGCTCTATCTCGATCTGGACAACTTCAAAGCTTTCAACGACGTCTACGGCTTCACGCACGGGGACGAAGCGATTCAGCTCGTCGCCCGCACGTCGGTCGAGACCGTGCGGCGCCGCGGTACTCCCAACGACTTCGTCGGTCACATCGGCGGCGACGACTTCATCGTCGCAACGATTCCCGAGCGCGCCGAGGAGATCGCGCAAGGCGTCGTCGAGGAGTTCGACCGTACGATTCGTGCGCTCTATTCGCCCAAAGACTTGCGTCAAGGGTACATCGAGACGCGCGATCGGCGCGGCGTGCTCAATCGCTATCCGATCATGTCGCTTTCCATCGCCATGGTGATCAACGACGGACAGCAAGTGACCAACTACGCGCAAATCGGAGAGAAGGCTGCAGAACTCAAGCGTTATGCGAAGTCGGTCGTCGGCTCCGTCTACATAAAGGACAAGAGGCGTCAGTGAACGTAATCGCTCGCGCGAAATACGCGCTCGCACTCCTTTCGTTTGTCTCCCTCGTTCTTCCGCACGCGGCGCCGGCACAGTCCATCGACGCTAAGATTCGGGCGGAGAAAGAGAAGCAGGCGACGATACAGGCGCGCTTGCATCAAAAGCGGGCGGAGCTGCACGGGGTGACGCTGCGGTATAACGATTTGCAGCGGCAGTTGGGTGAGACCAACACGGCGATCGCCCAAGTCAACGGACGCATCGGCTCGCTGGAAGATCAAACGAATTCGACGCAGCGCCGCATCGATTGGAACTCGGTCCAGCTCGATGCCGCCAAAAAATCGCTCGCACTGCACGACGACTTGTTGCACCGGCGTCTGGTCAACATTTACGAAAACGGCGATCTGAGCTATCTAAACGTGTTGACGTCGGTGCGATCGTTCAGCGAGTTCGTCGAACGTTGGGAAGATTTGCGGCTGCTCATCGCCGCCAACGAGCGCGCCGTTCGCGCGCGCAAGGCCGCCGAACAAAAAGTGGCGGCGGTCGAGGCGGATTTGGAGCGCACGCGCTTGGAGCTGGCTTCGCAACAGCAGGAGCAGCAGGAGGCGCGCAGCCAGCTCGGCAGCTTGGCGTCCGAGCGGCAGAACTTAGTGCAGTTGGCGGCCGAGCAGCGAAGCCACGTCGCTGCCCAAGTCGCCGAGATGGAAGATCTCTCCGCCGCCGAGGAGGCGCAGCTCGAAGCGCTGATTCGCGAGCGAGAGGCCCAACTTGCGGCGCAGCGCAAGGCGGCCGGCATCGCGGGCGGGGCGACCGAGGGCGGCACCGGATCGTTCTCGTGGCCGGTGACCGGCACGATCACCTCGCCTTTCGGCTGGCGCTCCAACCCGTTCGGCGGCTCGCCCGAGTTCCACCAGGGCCTCGATATCGCGGCGCCGAGCGGAACGACCGTCACGGCGGCTGCCGGTGGAACCGTTATCATGGCACAGTGGTACGGCGGCTACGGCAACTACATTCTGATCGACCATGGGGGCGGTTACTCGACCGGGTACGGCCACCTCTCGGCGATCTACATTTCGCAGGGACAGACGGTGCAGCGCGGCCAAGCCATCGGAGCCGTGGGCTCAACCGGTCAATCGACCGGCCCGCATCTGCACTTCGAGGTGCGGATCAACGGGAAGCCTGTTGACCCGGCCCCCCGGCTTCATTAAGACTTAGCGAGTATCGTCGTTGAGAAGCAACCTTCGGCGGGTAATTCGCGGTAGGTGATTAGACTAGCCCTCAACGCGAGAGGAACTGAATGACCGTAGGAATCCGCGCCTTAATTGCGGCGCTCATCGTTATCGGCGTCGCCGCGGCGAGCGCCCTTTTCGTCGGCTACCGCACCGGCATGCTCGCGGCCCAATCGGGCATCGACGTGGCAACCACGGGCGATATCAACGAGCTCTTCGGCGACGCGTCCGTCAGCGGAACGCGTCTCGTCGATCTCGCGCTGCGCAAGCTCGAGAGTTCCTACTACAAACCGATCGATCCGCAGACGCCCGTCTCGGGCGAAGCGCAAGCGCTGCGCGGCTACCTGCACCAGAAGAAAGTCGACGACGCGAGCCTTCCGAAGCTGGCCGGCTCGACCAACACGCAGAACGACGACCAGCACGTGGCCGATCTGCTCGCGTACGCGCAGCAGCATTACGCCGATAAGCTCGGTCCCCACGGAAACGCCGATCTCACGGACGCCGCGCTGCGCGGAATCATGAGCTCGGTCAAAGATCCGTACACGGTCTACCTTTCGCCGCGTGAAATTCAGGGTCTCAATGAGTCGCTCTCCGGGGGCAACTTCGGCGGCATCGGCGTGTACATTTATCAGCTCAAAGACGGCCGCATCGTGGTTCAGCCGATCGAGCAGATGCCCGCGGCGCGCGCCGGCATGAAGCCCGGCGAAGTCGTCGACAGCGTCGACAACAAGAGCGTGCGCGGACTGCCGCTCGACCGCGTCGAGGAAATGATTCGCGGCGAAGCCGGCACGACCGTTCACTTGAGCACGCACCCGTACACCGGCAAAGGCTCCGAGCGCGGGTACGACATCGTGCGCCAGATCATTCACGTTCCGACGGTTCGCGCCAAGATTGAAGACGGCTTCGATTACGTTCGCCTTTCCGATTTCGGAACGACGTCGGGCGAAGAAGTTCGCAAGGCGCTGCTCGACGGTCAATCCAAGGGCGCGAAGGGATACATTCTGGATCTGCGCGACAACGGCGGCGGACTACTGGATGCCGCAGTGCAGATTTCCAGTCTCTTCGTTCCGCAAGGAACGATCGTTTCGACGATTCGCCGCGACGGGCAGAGCACCAGCGAGGAGGCGCTCGGCGACGCCATTCCGGGCCTTCAGCCGCTCGTCATTCTGGTCAATAAATACACCGCCAGCGCGTCGGAGATTACGTCGGGCGCTCTACAGGATTACCATATAGCGACGCTGATCGGAACCAAGACGTTCGGTAAGGGCGTCGTCCAAAGCATTTATCCCCTGCCCGATCGCGGAGCGCTCAAGATCACGACTGCCCGGTACGTAACGCCGTTGGGCCGCGACATTCAGCACCGCGGAATCGTTCCCGATATCGTGGTCGCTCAGGATCCCGATCCGTCGCTCATCGACACCCCGGCCGATAAACAGCTCGCCGCTGCCAAGGCTCGCCTCCATACACTCTCGCCACTCATGCACTAGATTTGGAAACGATGAAACGCCTGTATTCGCTTGTCATTGCCGGCGCGTTCGCCGGAATGCTCGTTCAGCTGCCCGCTTCGGCCGCGGCATCCGCTCATTTGTCGTCGGTTGAGGCCGGCGAAATTTCGACCAGCTACACGCACCTGACGACCGAGTTCTATCAAAAGGTCGACGCTCAGGTCGTGCTCGACTCCGTGCGCAATCAGCTGCTGCTCGCTATGCGTACCGCGGGCGTAAAACGCGCCTCGCTGCCGCAGGCGCATTCGACCGAAGTCGGCGACGCAAACGTCCGCACGATCGAGCACGAGGTCGAGGATGCGACTCAAGAGTCGCACGGAAAGTTCACGGTCGCGCAGCTCAGTTACGTCGCACTCGACGGCATGATGCGTGCGGTCAAGGACCGGTACACCGTCTTCTTGACGCCTAAGGAGTTCGCCGGGCTCAACCAAGATCTCGACGGCGGCGATTTCGGCGGCACGGGCATCGTTATCCAGGTCGACGATCAAACCAAACAGATTCTCGTCGAGAACGTGGTTCCCAACGGGCCGGCCGATAAAGCCGGCATCCAGCAAGACGATCTCATCACCACGATCGACGGCAGCCCGACCAAAGGCATGACCGTGCAGCAAGCCAGCACGAAGCTGCGCGGCAAAGAAGGCACGAACGTTACGCTCGGCGTCACGCGCGAAGGCGCGTCGGTAACGCCGATAACGATTACGCGCGCGAAGATTCACCAGCTCAGCGTCTATGAAAAGATGCTGCCGGGCAAGATCGGCTACGTCGACGTAACGGTCTTCGGACGCGACACCGGAACCGAACTCGAAACCGCGCTCGACCGTCTGCAGCAAGAGGGCGCGCGCGCGCTCGTGCTCGACCTGCGCGACAACGGGGGCGGCTATCTCGAAGCCGCGGTGGCCGTGAGCTCGAAGTTCATTCCGAGCGGTCCGATAGTATCGGTCGAGTCCCGCGCCTCGAACATCACGACGCTCGAAGCCGACGACACGGCGATTCCGCCGGTGCCGCTGGCGGTGCTGGTCAACGGCTACACCGCGTCGGCGTCCGAGATCACGTCGGGAGCGATTCAGGACAGCGGCGTCGGCACGATCGTCGGCACGAAGACCTTCGGCAAGGGCGTCGTTCAGACGATCTATCCGATGCCCGACGGATCGGCGATCAAGATCACGACGGCGCGTTACCTCACGCCGCGTAACCGGGACATCAATCACCTCGGCATTACGCCCGACGTCGTCGTCGCCGAAAACAAGCATCCGCAGTTCGGAACGCCCGCGAAGGACGATCAGCTCACGCAAGCGGTGCAGCTGCTCGACCAGAAGTTGGCAAAGCTCGGCGATCAGGATACGCCGACCCAGTAGCGAAATAGAGGGCATCTCATAAAGAGGTGCCCTTCTTGTCCCTGAACCCAACGGACGTTCAATACGACGTCTGCGTCATCGGTGGTTGCGGCCACGTTGGTTTGCCGCTATCTATTGCTTTTGCGCTCCGCGGCAAGCGCGTCGCGATCGTCGACACCGACCAGCGAGCCATAGCGAAGATCCAAAGCGGCGAGATGCCGTTCGTCGAGGAGGACGGTCCCGCTTCCCTTCGCAAGGCGCTCGACTCCGGAAACCTCTCCGTTGCCGCCGGGCCGCTGGCAATCACCGCGAGTGCCGCCATCGTTCTCGTCGTGGGCACGCCCATCGACGGTCATCTGTCGCCCTCGTTTCACGCCATCGACGAGGTGCTCGAGCAGTATCGCTCGTTCTTCCGCGACGGACAACTGATCGTACTGCGAAGCACGTTATTTCCCGGTACGTCGCAACGCGTGCTGCGTTGGGCGCAATCCGCCGGTCTGAAGCTCCACGTCGCTACCTGCCCCGAACGCATCGCTCAAGGATATGCGTTACGCGAGCTGTGCGAGCTGCCGCAGATCGTCGCATCGTCTTCCCCCGAAGGCTTGGCCGCGGCCAAGGAACTCTTCTCGACCTTGACCGACGATATCGTCGTTCTCGAGCCGATCGAAGCCGAGCTCGCAAAGCTCTATAACAACGCTTGGCGTTACATCAAGTTTGCCGCGGCGAATCAGTTCTACATGATCGCTAACGAGTTCGGTGTGGATTTCGATCGGGTGTATAACGGCGTGACGCACCGCTATCCGCGCGGCGCCGATCTTCCGCGGCCGGGCTTTTCGTCGGGTCCGTGTTTGTTCAAGGACACGATGCAGCTGTCCGCGTTTGCTAACAACCAGTTCTTTCTCGGCCATGCCGCGATGCTGGTCAACGAGGGCCTGCCGAACTACCTGGTGCGGCGAATTCGGGAAAAATGGGATTTGAACGAGATGACGATCGGCATTCTCGGCATGTCGTTCAAAGCGGAGATCGACGACGTTCGAGATTCGCTATCCCTCAAGCTGCGCGACATCCTCGAAACCGAATGTAAGGGCGTGATCTGCTCGGACCCGTTCGTGAAGATTCCGGGAATGGTCTCGACGCAAGAGGCGATCGACCGCTCCGATCTCGTGATCCTGGCGATTCCTCATAAGGCCTATTCGAAGATCGAGCCCAACGGGAAACCGTTCGTCGATCTTTGGAACGTCTTGGGCCAAGGCCGCAGCATTTGAAAGTCCTCCTCACCGGCTCGGCCGGATTCATCGCCGGATATTTGGTCAACGAGCTGCTCGAAGCCGGTCACGAAGTCGTCGGGCTGGATAACTTCTCCAAGTACGGTGAAGTCAGCCGCACCTACGACGCTCATCCCCGCTACCGTTTCGTGCGCGGCGACGCGAAAGACGTGGAGCTTCTCAAGGATCTCTGCCGGGATTGCGACGTCATGATCGCGTCGGCCGCAAAGATCGGCGGCATCAGCTACTTTCACGAGCTCGCTTACGATTTGATCGCCGAAAACGAGCGTATCGTCGCCGCCGAGTTCGACGCCGCGATTTGGGCGCACCGCGAGCATCGCCTGTCGCGGATCGTCGTGATCTCTTCGTCG
Source organism: Candidatus Baltobacteraceae bacterium (assembly GCA_036488875.1). Lineage (NCBI taxonomy): Bacteria > Bacillati > Vulcanimicrobiota > Vulcanimicrobiia > Vulcanimicrobiales > Vulcanimicrobiaceae > Vulcanimicrobiaceae bacterium. The sequence goes on from DASXGW010000008.1 coordinate 100,433, forward strand.
ATGGTCTTCGAGTCGGCCACCGATTTTCCGACGCCCGAGGGAGCGCAGTTCACGTCACCGCCCCCGCTTTCGACGTATGGATTTCAGAAGCTCGCGTGCGAGTACTTTGCCAAAGGCGCCTGGGAACAATACCAGCTCCCGTATACGATTTGCCGTCCGTTCAACTGCGTCGGTATCGGCGAGGGGCGAGCGATCGGCGACGTTGCGGTGACGTCGGGCAACGTCTCCTTGGCGATGAGTCACGTTCTGCCCGACCTGGTCCTCAAGGTAGTGAAGGGTCAAGATCCATTGCGCCTGTTTGGAGACGGCGGCCAAATCCGGCACTACACGTACGGCGGCGATTTGGCGCGCGGGATTCGCGTCTGCATGGAAAGCGATAAGTCGGTAAACGAGGACTTCAATCTATCGACGGCGGTAGGACACACGGTCTTACAGCTCGCCGAGCTGGTTTGGAACGCGATTCGACCAGGCGTTCCGTTTCGCTACGAGAGCGATGCGCCGTTTAAGTACGACGTGCAAAAACGCGTTCCCGACGTTCGAAAAGCGCGCGACGTTTTAGGTTTTGAGGCGACGACGCCCATAGCGTCGGTTCTAGACGAGGTCATTCCGTGGATTCGAGAGCAGATTCGCCTGGGCGCGATGTAGCCGGCCTTCTGAGCGTCGTCGTTCCCGTGCGCGACGAAGCCCAGAACGTGCAGCCGCTCTTCGAAGCGCTCGCTCGCGACGTTCGCAGTAACGCCGAGTTTCTTCTCGTCTTCGATACCGACGACGACCCGACGGTCGCGCAGGCGCGCCTTCGAGCGGGCGAGCTTCCGGGTCCGCTCCGGCTGATCAAGAACGACCTCGGTCGTGGGCCCGCAAACGCTCTTCGCGCCGGTTTCAACGCCGCTCGCGGAGATGCGGTCGTCGTCGTCATGGCCGATCTCTCCGACGAGCTCACGATCGTCGACGCAATGCTCGAACGCCTTCGCGCCGGCTGCGACCTCGTCGTTGGTTCGCGCTACATGCGCGGCGGAAAACAGATCGGCGGCCCGGTACTCAAACGAACGCTTTCGCGGCTGGCGGGCGCATCGCTCTTCTTGTGGGGGCTGCCTACGCACGACGCGACGAATGCGTTCAAAATGTATCGCGCGAGCCTGCTGCGCGCGATCCCGATCCAAGGCGGGGGCGGCTTCGAGATCAGCATGGAGATGACGATCAAGGCGTGGCTGGCCGGCGCGAACATCTGCGAGATGCCTGCAACGTGGACCGACCGCGTTGCCGGAAAGTCGAAGTTTCGGCTGATGAAATGGCTCCCGAAGTATCTGCACTGGTACTTCTACGCTTTGCGCGGACGGCTGTCCCGAACGAAACGATAGTTTGAGTGTACGTCGGAATCGTTCTCCTGGTTCTGGCGTGGGTTGCGGTGCGTACGTTCTACCGCGGCGCTCCTTGGCCGCGCCTACCCGCATTCACGGCTGCGGGCCTGATGCCGGCGTGCGCCGGTGCGGTCGTGCTGGTCTTCATCGCGCAGCTGCTCGTCATCGGCTACGTCGCACGGCACCAGATTGCGTCGCCGTGCTTCCTGCACTTAGCCGTGCCGGTGGTCGCCGACTTCAGCAGCGGCGGCGGACCGGCGATGCCCCTGACCAGCGCGCTGCTGGCCGCGTTCGCCGTCGTACAGACGCTTTTGCTCGCGAGCGCGTACGTCGCCCACCAATCGCGCACGCCCAAACGTTGGGAATGGATGATGACCGGGGCGGCCGTCGCGTTGGGATTGAGCGCGGCCGTTTGGGCGCCGGCGATGACGAGCCCCGATCCGTTGATGTACTTCTCGTTTGCGAAGATCGGCTTCGGCTCGTTTGCCGCTTCAACCCACGTCGTGCGTCTGCCGAACTTCTCCGCGATATCGTGTGAAAAGGCGCTTTTGCCGTCAGCGTACGGCCCGGCATTTATCGCCTACGCCGGCGTTCTTCTCGGCCGGATACACGATCCGGCGGTTGCGGTGCAGACGCTCCGGGCGACCAACGTGCTGTGGCTGCTCGCCTGCATTCCCTTGTTACGCCGCGCGAACGTACCGTGGATCTTGGTCGTTCTGCTGCTGCTCGATCCGCCGGTGCTGTTCCAGTACGTCGCTAACGCGCACAACGATCTCATCGCACTCGTCCTCGTGTTAGCCGCGTTCGCGTGCGCCGATACGAGCCTGATCGCCGGGATCGCGCTCGTCACCTTGGCCGGCCTCTTCAAGCTGCCGTTCGCGGCGATCGGCGCGCTGGCGTTCGCGGCGCGGCCGCCGGCATGGCAGCGCGCGGGCGCAGCCTGCGCCGGAGTTCTGCTGGCTCTCATTATCTCGTACGCCTGGGCCGGTCCCCGCTATTTCGAAGGACTGGCGTACTATCACCGGCTTTTGGACGCGACCGGCAATCCGTTTGACGTCGCGCTTACCGTCGTGGCCCTCGCAGCCATCGGCGCGGCGCTCGTCCGTCGTTGGTACGCCGGCGTCGCGAGCTTTTCGTTTCCCGGGCTTGCCGTCGCCGAGATCCAACCGTGGTACGCATTGTGGGGGCTGCCGTACGCGCTGCGCGAACGCCGGCATTTTGCGCTGTGGATCGTCCTCTTGCCGGTTGCGGCGTTTCTCATGGACGATTCGGTTTCGCGCGGCGCACAGTTAGCGATCTATGCCGTCGCCGTCGTCGCGATTGGGGTTTTCGTCCTTCGCGACCTCGCTTATAACTCGAAGCCGCACGAGCGCGCATCTTCGTAAAACATTCGCACCGTGTCGAGCGAAAACGCGTCGAGATCTTTCCCGAGCAGCGACAGCTTCGAAAGAATGTCGTTGGTTGCGGTAATAATATGGACGCCCAAGGCATCGGCCTGGACGACGTTGAGGAGCTCGCGCGGACTAGCCCAGATCAACTCCTGCAGCGGGTGAGCCGCAAGCACCGTCAACGCTTCGCGCACGATCGGTAGCGGATCGCGTCCGCTATCGGCGATTCTGCCGGCGAAGAGCGAGACGAACGAGCTCGGCCCGTCGGCTAGCGCCGCGCTGATGCCCTCGACTTGCGCCACCGTCATGAGCGCGGTGACGTTCAATTTGATACCCGCCGCGGCTAGCTTGCGCACGAGCGGAACGCTGCTGCCGGCGCGCGTATCGGTCACGGGAATCTTCACGTAGACGTTGGAGCCCCAGCGCGCGATCGTCCGCGCCTGCCGTTCCATCTCATCGAAGTCGTCAGAAAAGACTTCGAAGGAGATCGGCCTATCCGGGATCGCGTCGAGAACGTCCCGCGCGAACGCTTCGAAATCTTTCACGCCCGCTTTGCGCATGAGCGTCGGATTCGTCGTAAAGCCCTTGACGAGCGGATTGCGATACATCTCGAGCATGCCGGCCTTGTCGGCGCCGTCGGCGAAAATCTTGACGCGCAGATCCTCGGCCTTCACGGGCGATACTCGCGCGTCAGAATCGCGTCGACCGCTTCGGACAACGAGCGGACGATCACGTCGGCTTCCACGTGCGACGGAGTTTCGGCATAGCCGAAATCGATGAACACGGTGGTACACCCGGCGGCGCGGCCGCATTCGACGTCTTTGACGCGGTCGCCCACGACGTAGCTTTCCGGTAACGAGATACCGCGCTCGCGCGCCGCGATCTGCAAGAGACCCGGCTTAGGCTTGCGGCACTCGCAGCGATCCGCATCGTCGTGGAAGCAGGTGTACACGCCGTCGAGCGCCAGGGTCGAAGCGACGGCAGCGTTGATTTCCTCGACGCACTCGGTCGTCGCCGTTCCGCGCGCGACGTCGGGTTGGTTGGTCACCGCGATTGCGTAGAATCCAGCGCCGCGAACGCGATCGACCGCCTCCCGCGCGGGCGCCGCGATGACGAGCTCCCGCACCGACGACGGCGGATGCGGATTGCCGTTGCGCAATCGGGCTTCGTTGAGCACGCCGTCGCGGTCGAAAAAAACCGCCCGCTTTACTGGATCGACTCCCACTTCGTTCGATCCCGTTTGAGTGCCGGATGCGATACCAAACCGTGCCACACGACCGCTTGAAAGGCTTCGGCGTGCGGGGTCACGCGTTCCGCGTTCACGGTCGGCAGAATCAGACACGCGTCGGCCGACCGGGCGGTATCGCCGCCGTCGCGTCCGACGATTCCCAAGATGCGCGCGCCGACGCGCTTTGCCAGCTCGAGCGCCGGGCCGATGTTCGGGCTGACGTTGCGCGCCGCGTCGCCGCCGCCGACCGAAAAAACGAGCAGTGCGTCCTTCTCCGACAATCGACTGACTTTGAGCCACTCGGCGAATACCGTCGGCCAGCCGTCGTCGTTGGCGCGCGCGGTCAGTTCGGATACGTTGTCGGTCGGTGCGTACGCTTCGATGCCGCAAATCTTGCGAAAATCGTTGACGGCGTGCGACGCGTTTCCGGCACTTCCCCCGACGCCCAACACGAACAACCGTCCGTTTCGCTCGCGCACCGCAGCCAGCTCGAGCGCAATCCGCTCGGCCGCCTCTGCGTCGATCGCATCGATAACGGAACGCGCTTCCTCGAAATATTTTGCAAAAAACGGCTTCATCGACTTAGGATGAGATCATTCTGTTTTGGCTCCCAACTGCCTGTTGCGCGCTGCCAGGATCTGCCACGCGAACACGAGCGGCACGACGATAAAGAGCGACCATATCGTAAAGAACTTGACCTCGAGCAGCACGGTCGCGAGCGGAAACGCCACCAGCGCGTAACCCAGGATACTGCGTCGCGAGAGCGCGTAGGGCAAACCCCATACCGCGTACGACGATAGCGTGTAGGATGCCGCCAACGGCGTGAGCCAGACGACGGAGCGCAGCCGGCGCGCGCGAAACATCGCGACGACCATCGAAACGATAACGGCCAGCGCGACGGCGCCGGAGAGAATCGCCATCATCGGCGACGTCGTGGTATGCGGCAGCAGCGCGCGATAGTACCCCGCGCCGCCGGCCGCAAACGTCAGCGCCGCCGCCGCGAGCGGTATGCCGAACAGCGACGCGACGCGCGCGGCGACCGAACGAACGCGTACCATCACGGGCAAGCCGAAGAGCGCGAACGGGACTTTAATGAGACCGCCCGCGAGAACGAGCAGCGCCGCGATCGCGGGCCGCTTAATCGCCAGCGCCGCCGCGCACAACAAGACGATTCCGAACAGATCGTTGTGTCCGCTCGCGACGTATTGAAAGAGGATTCCGGGATTGAGCGCCGTCACCGCGACGATACGATCGGGAACGCGAAGCGCGCGCATTACGGCTAAGAGTCCGGCGAACGCCGCAGCTCCCAACGCACGCACCGCGATGACCTTACCGAGCAGCGACCCGAACGGCGCGGTCGCGATCCACGCGACGATTTGCCACAACGGTCCGTACGGCGACGGCGGCAGCGGAATGCTCCACCACACGTCGATGGGTGCGTACTGACCGGTAAACGGCACGTTCGGCGGCGCGTACGCCGCGCGGCCGAGCAGCGCGTCCGCGACGTAGGCGTACGCGTCGGCGGTGAGCATGACGGGCGACGCGAGCGACATCGCGACGAGCGCGGCGGCGCCGATCCATATCCATCGTCCGAACGTGCGCGAGCGGTAGAGCGCAAGCAACAGATAGGTCTGCACAGCGGCAAGCCCGACAAGCCCGGCTACGACGAAATCCTTGCCGACGGTGATGGCGCTGTTGAGCGGAAGCGGAAGAACGGCCTTCGGCGGCGTTTGCGCTTGGTGCGAAACGGCAAAAGCGACGAGCGCTAACTCGGCGGCATACGACGCGACTATAGCGCCGGCGAGCAGCGGCGCGCCGCCCGCTCGCGGGCGCTCGGGCGTCAATCCACGCTTCGCGCCGAGCTCGGCGGCGAGCATCGCCAGCGCGCCGATATCGAATACCGCGAAGATCCACAGCAGTTCGCTCATTTCGCGTACCGAATGCGACGGTTCGCAAGCGCGACGTCGAGAACTACGGCCAGCGGAAGCACGACCGCAAACGTCCACGGCCGCATGAACTTTGCGTCGACCAGCATCGTTGCCAGCGGCAGCGCGACCAGCAGATACGCGAGGATTCGGCGTCGCTCGAGCGCGTACGGCAGGCCGTATGTCAGGTACCACGTCGCAACGTACGCGCTCATCATCGGAAAGATCCAGACCGCGCTCGCGTAGCGTCGCCCGATTGCGGCGGAAAGTCCCAAAAGCGTCAGCGCGGCTACCGTCACCGCGGCGTTGGCAAAGAACACGGCTCCCGACATCGGCAAGTGCACCGTCAACCCGCGCAGGTAATCGCTTCCGCCGCCGATCCAGGAGAGCGCGATCGCCGCGAAGATCGCCGTCGCGCACAACGCAAATCGCAGCGCTTTCGGCCGTATTCGCACGAAGACCGGCAGCGCGAGCAGTACGAACGGAAGCTTCACGAGCGCGGCAACGACCACGGCGCCGGCGCCCGCAATCGGACGCCGCGATGCCATCAGAGCCGCCGCAGCGACGACCAGCGCGATGCCCATGAGATCGTTGTGAGCGTCGGCAACGTACTGCTGCGCGATCGCCGGATTGACCGCCGCCACGGCGATCGCACGCTGTGAAACGGAGCAGCCGCGCAACGCGGCGATCAAGCCGAGATAGCATAGCGCGCCGAGCGCGCGCAGCGCGACGATCTTTTCACCGAGGGTGGGAAACGGCGCCGTCACGACCCGATCCAAGGCGATCCAGAGCGGCCCGTACGGCGCCGGCAGCAGCGGGGGATGGAAGAGCCGGTCGATCGCCGCGAACTCCCCCGCAAACATCGCAGACGGCGGATGGTAGGCGTTACGGCCGAGGAGGGCGTCGCCGACGTAGGCGTACGCGTCCGGGCTGACGATCGCCGGCGCCGCAATCGATAGCGCGATGAGCGCCGCGAAGCCGATTGTCGTTTCGGTCGACGACGCACGCGACCGGAACAGCCCGGCGAGCGCCCACACTTGGACGGCGGCAACGAGCAGCAGCGCCGCTTCGATCGCATCCGGATGCGCCATCCCGTGCTCGGCGACGCCGATGGGCAGCGCCGCTCGCCACGCTTGCGTGGATGCGACGGTGACGGCCGCGTACCAAACGATTGCGAGCTGCGCCGCGTAGCTCGCGACGAGCAGCACGATCCAAACCGGCGCGCGCCACGCCGGCACGACCGGGCGCGGAACCACGCGGCGGCCGCGCAGCTCCAGAAAGAGCAGCACGAGCGCGGCGACGTAGTACGGCAGAAAAATGATCATCCGGCGCCCTCGCCGGTTTCGGCCTCGGCCAGGTTCGCTCCCGGACCTCGCGAAATTCCAGACCCGTTGCGCGCGCTCGTCTTGGCCGCAGGTTGCGGCGAACGGCTCCGTCCGCTCACCGCCGATCGTCCGAAGCCGATGATCGAAATCGGCGGCAAGCCCGTGTTGCAATACAACATCGAGCTGCTCGCTCGCGCCGGGGTCCGCGAAGCCGTCGTGAACCTGCATTACCAGCCCGACGCGATCCGCAGCCACTTCGGCGACGGGCGCCGCTTCGGCGTGACGATCGCCTACGAATACGAGCCGGAGCTTCTGGGCACGGCCGGCGCCGCTCGCAACGCGGCCGCTCGTCTGCGCAACGGCGACTTTATCGTCGTGTACGGCGATAACTTGTCCACGATCGACATCGCCGCGCTCACCGCGTTTCATCGCGAGAAGGACGCGGATCTCACGATCGCGCTGTTCCACCGCGACGATCCCGGTCCCAGCGGCATCGTGGCCGTCGACGCCGACTCCCGGGTCACGCGGTTCGTGGAAAAACCCCGCGCCGGCGACGTGTTCAGCCGCTGGGTCAATGCCGGGTATCTCGTCGCGAAGAGCTCGGTTCTCGACCTCATTCCGGCCGACCGGCCGTACGATTTCGGCCGCGATCTTTTGCCGCGCCTGATCGGCGACGGCGCGCGCGTCTTCGGTTACCGCATGACCGAGCCGCTGTGGTGGATCGATTCCCTCGAGGATTACCGGCGCACGCAAGCCGCGTTCGCGGAGCAAGCAACGTGAGCTCCGCGCTCGCCGGAAAGTCCGTCGTCGTCACCGGCGGCAGCATGGGCATCGGCTACGCAACCGCGCGCGAAGCGCTGCAAGGCGGTGCGAACGTCACGATCTTCGCGCGCGGCGCGCGCGAGCTCGAAAAAGCCGCGCACGATCTTTCCTCTGAAGGATATGAGGACCGCGTGAATTGGATTGCCGGCGACGTTTCCGTGGCCGCCGACGTCGAGCGTCTTTTCGAGCGCGCGTCGGCGCGCTTTTCGGGCATCGACGGCGTCGTGAACGCCGCCGCGGTGCTGGAACCCATCGGCACGATTCTCGACGTCGATCCCGCAGCGTGGCTGCGTACCGTCGAAATCGATTTGTTCGGTACGTTCCTCGTCACGCGCGCCGCATGCGCGGCAATGCGCGAGCGCGGCGGCAGCATCGTGCTCTTTTCGGGCGGCGGCGCTTCCGCAGCGTATCCGAACTTTACCGCGTACGCGTGCAGTAAGACCGGCGTCGTACGATTCGCCGAAACGGCCGCGCGCGAGATGGAGCCGTTCGGCATCCGGATCAACGCGCTCGCGCCCGGACTGGTCGCTACGCGAATGGTGGAGATCACGCGCCGTTCGGGCGCTGCCGGCGCATCGGCCGCACCGCCGGTTTCGCCGGATCGCGCCGCGCGCGCGTGCGTTTTCTTCCTTTCGGACGCGGCGCGGGGGATCACCGGAAAGTTCGTCTCCGCGGTGCACGACGGTTACGAACGATGGCCCGAACGCCTCGACGAGCTGCGCGATAGCGATCTGTTTACCTTGCGACGCATTCTTCCGCGCGAACGGGGAATGGAATGGCAGTGATCGATCAGGAGCGTCTGCGCACCGCTGTCGTCGGCTGCGGCTTGATCGGCACGCGCCGGGCAGCCGAAACGTCGCTGCACAGCCGCACGCGTCTGCTGCTCTGCATCGATACGGCGCACGGCCCCGCCCGCAATACGGCCGAGCGTTACGGCGCCGCCTGGTCGACCGACTGGGAAATCGCCGTCGACGACGAGCGAATGGACGTCATCGTCGTCTGCACGCCCAATGCGTTCGCGTACGACATCGCGCTCGCGGCGCTCGAACGCGGCAAGCACGTATTGGTCGAAAAACCGATGGGCTGCAGCCTGGCACAAGCGCAAGCGTTGGCCGCCGTCGCACACCGCTCCGCGGGGCGCTTTAAAGTGGGATTCAATCATCGTTATCATCCTGCGGTGTCGCGCGCGCACGAACTGCTCGAACTCGGTGAGATCGGCGAGATCATCTCGATGCGCGTGCGCTACGGACACGGCGGGCGCCCGGGATACGAAAAGGAGTGGCGTTGCGATCCGAACCTCTCCGGCGGCGGCGAGCTGATCGATCAAGGCGTTCACGTAGCCGATCTGATCGCGTGGTTTGCCGGTCTGCCGTCGCAAGCGTTTGCGTACGTGCAAACCGCGGTATGGCCGATCGCGCCGGTCGAAGATAACGCGTTTGGATTGCTGCGTTACGACAACGGGGCGGTGGCGAGCCTTCACACGTCGTGGACGCAGTGGAAGAATCTCTTCTCGATGGAAATCTTCGGCCGCGACGGATCGATAACGGCCGAAGGCTTGGGTGGAAGTTACGGCACTGAACGAATCACGATCGCGCGCCGCAACCCGGCGGGCGGCGCACCGGCGTTGCGCGAGGAAGTCTTCGAAGGACCCGATCGGTCCTGGGCGATCGAGTGGCATCAGTTCGTCGCCGCCATCGAAGACGGAACGCCCTATTGGGGAACCGCCGACGACGGTCTGGCGGCGATGCGCATCGTCAACGCACTGTACGAATCGTCGCGCGACGGCGTCCCGGTTTCGCTTTAAGCTTCGGGCCGCACGCCGACGGGAAACGCCGATACGCCGGCGCCGCGATCGACCGCACGCGTCACCCATTGCCACGGCAATGCCGCCAGCGGCGACGTGTTGCGGTGCACGCGCAGGTTCTTGAGTATTTTGTAGGCGACGATGTCGGAGAAGCCGCGCGACCAACGCGGTTCGACCGTTTGCAAACCCGACGCGCGCAGCATTCGCGCCATCGTTCGCGGCTCGAAGAACGCCACGTGAATCTCCGGAACGACGTAGGACCAGCTCGCGAGCGCACCGGCGTGGCGCGATGCGTTCCCGGTCGTGTAGAAAAACACTCCGCCCGGCGTCAGCAGGCGCGCGATCCGGTCGACGACCGGCTGCGGATCGACGAGGTGCTCGAGGACTTCGATTGCGGTGATCACGTCGAACGGTGCGGCGGCATCGAGCTGCGCGTCGTCGAGAACCGCGATGCCGCGTTCGCGGGCCAGCGCGGCGCCGCGGCCCTGGTCGTAACCGCAGGCGGCCACGCCGCGCCGCGAAAGCCAACGAACGAAACCTCCGGTGCCGCAGCCGTAGTCGAGCCAGCGAGTGCCGTTACCGACGCGTTTGATCGACTCGATCACGCCGAACGTTCCGCGCCACTCCAGCTGACGAATCGTTCGCTCGGGGTGATCGGTGTCGAAGAGATAATCCACCAGCGGATCGGCGCCTTTGCCGCGGTAGTACGCGTCGTCGTAGGGATCGGCGAGCGTGTCCGGGTCGGCGACGCACGCGAAGCCGCACTCGGCGCATCGACGCAGATGGTACGTGCGGCCGGCGCTCGCCTTGACTCCGGCCGGTTCGGTTGGCGCGCCGCAGATCGAACAGACCAGCGCGCCGCCGTTCACGCGATGCTCGAAAGCCGCCCGGCGATGAAATCGATGGACCGGCGCAACCCTTCGCGGATCGACGTTCGCGGCTCCCAACCCAGCGCGCGAGCGGCGGTAACGTCGGCGAGATTGGCTTGCGCTTCGCCGGGGAGATCGGGTCGGCGCTCCGGTTCGACGTTCGAACCGAGCAGCTCGGCAACGATCCGATACAGCTCGTCGATGCTATAGTTGACGCCGCTGCCCAAGTTGAACGTGCGGCCGTCGGTCCGCGCGTCGTCGATGCACCGCAGGTGGAAATCGTTGACGTCGTCGACGTACACGAAGTCGCGGCGTTTCTCGCCCGTTCCGTAAATAACCGGACGCTCGCCGCGCAAGAGTTTGATAATAAACGCGCTCATGACCGGCGGAATCGAACGCCGGTAATCCTGACGCGGACCGTACACGCAAAAGTATCGCAGCGCCGTCGTGCGCATACCGTGGAACCGGCGATAAGCGTCGGCAAACGCCATGCCCGCCAGCTTGCTCGCGGCGTAAAAGCTTTCCGGACGCACGTCGTTCTCGGGCGTCGGGAGCGTTTGCGATCCTTCGTACAGCGCCGACGACTCGGCGTACACGACCTTGCCCACGCCGGCACGCCGCGCCGCTTCAAAAACGTTCACGGTACCGGTCACGTTGATGTCGGCCGTTTCCACCGGATCCGATTGGCAGTCGGCGATGCAGTTCTTGGCCGCTAAATGAAAAAGCACGTCGACGCCGTCGAGCAGATTCGCGAGCTCGGCATCGCGGATGTCGGCAACGTGCAGTTCGGCACCGTCGGGGACCTGTTCGCGTACGCCGTAAGCCAAGTTGTCGATGCCCACGACGCGATAACCTTGCGCCAATAAGCGATCGGCGAGATTGCTTCCAATGAAGCCCGCGATGCCCGTAACCGCGATCGTCTTCACGCGCCGCCGCGCCGCGAAAACAGCTGCCGCGCCGTTGCGGCTATTCCGCGCCCGAACGTCAGGTGTCGGTGTCCGAAAAAGCCGATCGGCACGTTGAACGCGATGGCAACGATCTTGCCCAGCAGCGGCGGAGCGCCCAGCGCGACCGCGCCCTTGACGATCGCGGTCGTGGTAAACCACGTCGTACCGGCGACGACGGCATAGGTGGCGGCCTGATGGTGCGTCGGCCGGTCGTGCACCCGAAAGTTCACGTACTTATTGAGCGAGAAATGCGTGACGAGCGCGAGCCCCCACGATGCCGTGATGACTGCCAGCAGCGGCCAGCCGGCGTGCAGAAAGAGCGCGAACGATCCGACGTCGATGCACGTAACGAATCCGCCGATCGTCGCGTACCGCCCGAGCTGGAACGGCAACGACGTGTCGGCGTAGAACTTCTGCGCGAAATCGTGGAGGCGCGTCATGCTTTGACGGTGCCGTGGCGCTTCTGACTGCGCGTGACCAAAAGGTTGCTGACCACGCGGCTGCCGCTAAAATCGACCGTCCAGCTCAGACGTTCGAAACCCGCACGCTCCATGAAACCGGTGAGTGCCTTGCCGTCGCCGGCGCAGTACAACATCATGAAGCCGCCGCCGCCCGCGCCGGCGATCTTTCCGCCGGTGACGCCGTAGTCGCGGCGCACGCGATCGTAGAGTTCTTCCATCGGAGCGACCGTTACGTCGCTCGAGAGCCGTTTTTTCGCCAACCAGTGGTCGTGCATCAAGCTGCCGAAACGGTCGAAGTCCGTCTTGCGAAACGCCTCGCCGATTGCTTCACCGATCTGCTTGATCTCGCACAAACTCGCCTCGACGGACTCACTCGACCCACCATTCCCGCGCAGCGCGCCGTCTTGACGCGCGAGAATGTCGGTGGCGTCGCGACGGATGTTCGTATAGTACAGGTGCGTCTTCGCAACGAACTCCGCGACCGCGTGTGCCGGCAGCGTGAGTTTCTCGACCGCAACGCGCCCTCGATCGTCGATGCGCAGCTCGGTGAGTCCGCCGAACGCCGCCATGTATTGATCCTGTTTGCCGATCGGTTTGCGCAGCGCGTTGAGTTCGATGTCGCACGCCTCGTCGGCGATCGCGGCAGCCGAAAGAGGCAGTTCGAGATAACTCCGGATCGCGTGCAGCAATCCGACTAAATAACTGCTGGACGAACCCAGACCCGTACCCGCCGGCAGGTCGGCGAGCGAGGCGATTTCGACGGCGTCGCGGATTCCGTGCCGCAACAGCGCCTCGCGCGCGAGCTCGTGCTTGAGCTCGGCGACGTCGCCGACGGTCTCGCTCTGCGTGTAGTGCAAGCGTACGAGACGATCGGCGACGGGTACGTTGAGGGCAACGTACATATACTTGTCGATGGCGGTTGCCAGGACGTAACCGCCGTGCTTTTCGTAAAACGACGGCAAGTCGGTGCCGCCGCCGCCGAGCGTGACGCGAAACGGCGTGCGCGTGAGAATCACGTCGCTACGGCGCCTTTAAGCGTCACAGGCTTGTCGGGCGCAAATACCGCCGCCATCGTGACGATCGGCAACACGACCAGCAGCTCCCACGACCGCTCGAACGACGACTCGAAAAGCACGGTGACGAACGGAAACAACACCAGCACGTACGCGAGGATTCGCCGGCGGGCGAGCGCGTAGGGAACGCCCCAGGCAAAGTACCACGCGAAGACGACCGCGGCGAGATTGGGAACGACCCAGCCCGTCGTGCGCAGCCGGCGTCCGCCGAAGAACGCCAGCGCGATCAGCACCAGCGCGGCGACACCAGCGATTCGATGAACGACGTCTTCGGGCCGCGCCGTGACGTTTCCGAACAGCGAGTTGAAGTAACCGATTCCGCCGCCGAACCACGAACACGCGACGACCACTGCGAACATGCCGATCGCCCAGGCAAGACGCATCCACAACGGCCGGACCGTCGCCAGCAGCGGCAACCCCAGGACCGCGTACGGAAGTTTGACGAGACCGGCGACCGCGATGAGCCCCGTTCCCAACAGCGGCGCGCGCCGCTTGATGAACGCCGCCGCGTACGCGAGCAAGACGATGGCGATGATGTCGTTGTGACCGTTGGCGACGAACTGCAATGCCAATCCGGGATTGAGCGCCGCGATCGCCCGAACGCGTGGCGGTAGGCCGAGCGCGCCCAAAGCGGCGACGAGCGCCACGAACAGTGCGGCGTTGAGCAAGCGCAGCGCGAGAATCTTCGTCAGCAGGGTCGGCCCCAAGGACGTGACGATCGGCGCGACCACTAGCCAGAGCGGACCGTAAAGCGTCGCCGTCGGATGACCGAACCACAAGTCGATAACGTGATACTCGCCGGGAAACGGCGTGCCCGGCGGGGTGTACGCCGCAAGTCCCAAGAGACCGTTGTGCACGTACCCGTAGAGATCGAAGCTCATCAGCGCCGGTGCGGCGAGCGAGAGCACGAGCAGGACGGCGCAGCCGGCGACGATCGCGCGCTGCGACGGAACGGTGCGGTAGATCGCGAGCAGCGCGTACGACTGCAGCGCGGCCACGGCGAGCATGATGCCGGTCAAGACGTCGGCGTTCGCGGTGGCTAATCCGCGATCGTCGACGACCATCAACGGCATCGCAAAACGCCACGGATCGGCCGGATACTGATTGTGCGCCGCGTAGTACACGACGCCGAGCTGGACCGCGTAGCCGGCGATCACCGCGGCGATCCATATCGCCGGGGGCAGTTTCGGCGTACGCGGCGTACGCGACGACAGCAAGCCGAAGAACTCGAAGACGACGAGCAATAGCGTGAAGAACGCGATGAAGAACATGCTGCTCACGCGTCGCGGTTACTTCGCGGTCTTGCGCTTGCGCGCCGTCTTTTTCACCTCTCCATCGTTTTCGGCAGTTTCGCTCTTTTTGGCGCGGGCGCGGCGCGGCTTGGCGTCGCTCTCGCCCCCGGCTGCCTCGGCTTTCTTGCGCGTGCGTTTGGCTTTCTCGGGTGCGGGAAGCGCGGCGATCGCCGACGCTTCGAGCTCTTTGGCAACGCCGGCAGCTGGAGCGGCGCCTCGCCGGCGGCGCGCGGGTTTGGCCTTGCGCGTCTCCTCGGGCGGAACGGTCAAGCTTGGCGGCGGTGCTTCCAACGCCGGTGGATGCGCCCGGCGAGCCGGTTCGATCGCGCGCGACGGCTCCCTAGGTGCGAGCGTTCCGGTTGGATGTGCCGCGCCGTCAGTGCCCACGCGGAAAATATGCCGGTCCGGCATCGTCGGGGTGGAGGGCAACGATCCGGTGAGCGGCTCGAAGCCGGGCGCCCCTTCACGCGGCTGACCGCCGCCTTGCCCACCGCGTCCGCGGCGGCGGCGACGGCGGCGACGATGACGGCGTGCGCCGTCGCCGCCCGGTGCTTCACCGGCTAACGGCGCCGCAACGCTATCGTCTTCGTCGTCTTCTTCGATTGCCGGCGCTTCCGGCGCCATCTGCACGGGCTCGCGCTGCGCACCGTTTTGCTGCATTCCGTTCTGGCCGCCGCGCCCACGGCCGCGTCCGCCGCGACGGCGACGGCGACGGCGTTTGTGATGCGCCTCGTCGTCGTCGGCGTGCGTCACTTCGCCCTCGGCGATGATGATCGCGTCGGCTTGCTCTTCACCGCGACGCTCCGCGATGAGCGCCTTGTCTTGAGCCTCTTCCTCTTCGGTGATCGTGGAAATACCGATCGGCGGACGAGCTTGATGCTGGCGCGCCGCCTCTTCGGCCAGCTCGCGAAGCTGTTTGGTTTGTTCGGCCGGCGTGAGTTGTACTTTGCGCGCGCGTCCGCCGCGACGCCGTTTCTTCTTTGCACCGGCCGCCGCACCGACGGTCACGAGCTCGCCCATCACGTAGTCCTCGTCGTCGTCGACGTCGAGGATGCGTATGCGCGCGAAATTTCCCGCGTTGTTTGCGGCATTTTCGACTTCGACGATGCGGCCTTCCACCACGGCCGCCGCGGACGTCGCGCTCGGCAATCGTCCCGACAGCAGCTCGACGTCGTATTCGTCGCCGACGCGCACGACGTGCGTTCCGTCTTTACTCGTCGTACCGACGTCGATTCGCGCCTTCTCGGGATGCAGCATCGGATCGACGCGCACGTGAATGTGGCGATCGAGCTGATGGGCCAGCTCCTGACACTCGTCTTCGTACCAGAAATCCATCTGCGCCGCGACCGTCGGCGCGACGTGCGCGACGACGTTGCCGGGGCTGCCGTTAGCGTGTTTGCGAATCTGGCGGAAGGTCTCGATCGCAACCGATTGCGACGACATCACGCTGCCCATACCGCTGCAGGTCGGGCACGCGCCGCGCAGCTGCGCGCCGAGATCTTTGCCGACGCGCTTACGCGTGAACTCCAGCAGTCCGAGATTCGAAAACGACTGGATCGTGGCGCGCGTGCGATCGCGGCGCAAGCCGTCTTCGAGAGCCTTGATCACTTTGCTGCGCGACGATTCCGACGACATGTCGATGAAGTCGACCACGATGATGCCGCCGATGTCGCGCAAGCGCACCTGCCGCGCGAGTTCGTGCGCCGCTTCGAGGTTCGTCTTGAGAATCGTGTCCTCGAGATTGCGCCCGCCGGTGAACTTCCCCGAGTTGACGTCGATGACGGTGAGCGCTTCGGTCGACTCGATGACGATCGTGCCGCCCGACGGCAGCGGGATTTTGGGCTTCATGAGCTTCTGCAGCTCGTCGTTGATGCGAAAATCTTCGAACAGCGAGCGCCCGGAGTTGTAATATTCGAGACGATCGAGATACTGCGGTCCGAGCAGCTGCAGGAAGTCCCGGACTTTGCGATACTCCTCCTCGTCGTCGATGAGCACGCGCTCGACTTCGGCCGTGATGAAGTCGCGTGCGGCTTTGTAGACCAGGTTCATGTCCTTGTGCAGCAGCGACGGCGACGCGGCGCGTTTGTACGTCTCGAGAATCCCATGCCACATGCGGATGAGCACGCCGAGATCGGCGATCAGCTCCGCTTCGCTCACGCCCCCGGCCGCCGTGCGAACCACGGTCGCCATGCCCTCGGGACGAATGCGCTTCATCACGCCCTTGAGGCGGTTGCGTTCGTCGGCCGAGTCGATCTTGCGCGAGACGCCGGAGTACTTGCCGGTCGGCATCAAGATCAGGTACCGGCCCGGCAGCGAGATGTTCGTGGAGATGCGGGCGCCCTTGAGGCCCCGCGGCTCCTTGACGATCTGGACGAGAATGTCGTCGCCCTTCTTGACCTTCTCGCTGATCGTGAAGCCGCTGTGGCCGGACGTGATCTCCACGTCGCCGATGTTCAGCGGCTGCTTGTTGATGTCGTCGACGTAGAGAAAGGCGTTGCGGCCGAGGCCGATGTCGACGAACGCCGCTCCCATACCCGGGAGGACGTTCTGTACTTTTCCTTTGTAGATCGAACCGATGACTCGTTCTTCGCGTTCGATGTAGAGTTCGGCGAGCTCGCCGTTTTCTAAAATGGCAACCCGATTCTCCCACGGGTCGCTCGAGATCAAAATCTCGCTAGCCAAATGTCCCTCAATTGTCCCAGGAGCCAAGCCCGCTTCCGGCCGAGCATCCCTAGGCTCAGGCGGTCGGCGCATCTTTTGCACCGCGGGGGGCGGCTCTCGTAAAAGCCTTCTAGTAAAAATTTTTCGTCGGGGGCCTCGCACGAGCATCGCCCATCCTCTAGGGGGCGACGCGGCGGACCGATCCGGTTGGGCCATGCTTCCCGCAACCTCGAAGGCGGACCTGCGGCCGAGTTCGTATCAGGCAGGCGTGCATCGTCTCCAATTCGGCGCCGGCATCGTGTTGCTCGTACTTGCCGCTTGCTCGGCTGCTCCATCGCCCTCGCACGTCTCGGGCCCTTACCGGGGGAAGCTCAATGACGACGTGCTGTTCGAAGCCGCGACCACCGTGCTGGTCACCAACCGCGACGTCGTCATGGCGCTCGATTGCGCCGACTCGGGGGAAGCCGCGATCGCCGCGGGGCGGGCCGTGCGCCTACCCGCTCGCGTTACGCTCTACACGCCGGAGTTGGGGCCGGACAATCCGCCCAACGCACCGACGGTCGTCACCGACGACAAGTTCGCCGGCCGGTTGTGCACGCCCGACTCGTACGACGTCGTCAAACGGTAGAGTTTCAGATTGCCCTCTCGGGCGACCAGACGATAATACTTCGCAACGTAGTCCGCAACGGCGGGCGCGTTGCGAAGCTGATACTCTTGCGGCGGGGTCCAGAGGCCGTTCTCGAGCGGGCCGACCGCATTCAAAAAGAACTCGGGCCGATTCGATTTTAAATCGGCGACGTAGCGGTCGATGTAATACTCCCGATACGGACCCGGCCACATTTGGAACTGCGACGCCGCCTCGCGCGTGCCGGGCAGCGCACCGGTGACGACGAAAACGCCGGGCTCCCATCCCCAAATCGCAATCGACGATCCGCGCGGTACCTCGCGCAGCACGGCAACTTCGCGCGGGTTCCACGGCGTGGAGCCGATTCGTATCGTGCCCGTCGTCCATTCGTGCAAGCCGAGGTACGCCAACACGGGACCGCCCACGATCGCGTAGTACGCACCCGAGACCGCGAACGCGACCGTTGCTACGATCGCAGCGCCGCGAGAAAACCCCCGAAACCCGCCGGCTGCCGCAAGCGCGTAGACCGCACCGGCGAGCGCGCACCATGGGAAGACGACGAGCAGCAGATGGTGCGGGAACGGCTCGTCCGGTGCGAGCGCTGCGTAGAACGACATCGCAGCGGTCAACGCAATCGCGAGTGCCGCATACTCACCTTCGCGCGACGCTTTGCCGGACGATCGCCGCTGCAGTAGATACACCGCCAATAACGCCGCGACCAGCACCCCGACGGACAGCAGCAGACACCGCACCGGAAACATCGCAAACAGATCGATCGGTCCCCGCGTTATTGGCGGTATCGCGACGCCCTGCCGTATGTACCAGAGCGGCTCGCGTACGTACGAGATCGCAAAATCGTTCCAGCCCCCGGCCAGGATCACGGGAGCGAGGATCGCGCTTAAAACCAACAATCCCGCCGCCGCGAAGACGGCGAACCGAATGGCTTTTTCGCGCGCGGTGCCCGAACCGAACGCGAGCGCAGCGAGTGTAACGAGCGTCAGCGCGGCGTCGATGGGAAGAGACTGGACCTTTGCGAAGGGCGCGCAAGCCGCAGCCGCGCCCGCGAGCGCGCAAAATACGAGCGCCTGCCGGCCCGGCGTTTTCACGAGACCGGCAATGGCGAAGCCGAAGATCACGATCAGCAAAACCGGAATCGTCTCGCTGGAGTAGTGCGCAAAATTCATATAGGTCGAGGACGCCATGAAGAATATCGCGGCAAACGTCGCCGAGAGCCGCGCCGCGGCTTCACCGAACAGCCGGCGCACCGCAAAATAGAACACGACGACGGCAGCGCACGCCACGGCGGCCGCGAGTATCCGCGCCGTCCACCACGTGTAGCCAAAACCGAGCGCGTGCATCGCCGTCAGCGGCCAAATATCGACTGGGCCCATCGTCATCGCGTCGAAATCGCGCCACGGTACCGGACGAACGGATGCCAAGTGAGCGGTGGCGAGCATCAGCGACTCGTCGACGTTAAACTGTTCGCGCACCGAAATTGCCGGCCAGCGCCACGCGAAAATCGCCGCCGTCGCCGAAACGAGAAAGAGCCACGCCGGCGAGAGCCGGCTGCGGACCGGCGATCGTCCTCGGTCCAACACGGGCTGCAAGCCGAGCACCACCAAGACGCCCAGCAGTAGGCACGCCGCTGCGAAGTACGCGGACGGCATCAAACGGCTTCTCCTTCCTTCAAGACGTCGAGCGGCAGCGGCTCGGGAAGTCCGAGCAGCTTGGTGATTTCGACGTTCTTGCGCGCTCCACCGATATCGAGCGACAGCTCGCGTAAGGTTCGCATCTCGACGATGAAAGCCGCGTCGGCGACGTTGAACTGCCACAAACGGCCGATCGCGAGCCGTTCCAGTCGCGGCAAGGTCGCGACCGGCGCCAAGCTTTCGAGGTGCAGCAGCGACTCGAGAGCGAGCGAACGCAGGTTGGCGTGGCCCCGCAGCGCCTCGATCGACGTGACGGGTTCGACGTTCGCCAAACGCAGCGCGACGATGCCGGGGTGGCGCAGCAGCGGATCGAGCGCGTCGACGCGCGTGCGCACGAGTTCGAGCGCGGCGAGCGAACGCACCCTCTCGATGCCGGCGCAGCCGCGCAACGATGCCGCAGCGATCGACAAGCCGCGCAGAAAGGGCAGCGCCTCGAGCGCGGCGACGTCGAACTCGCCGCCGCGGGCGTCAATGCGCAGCGTACGCACGCCGCCGAACGACGCGATCGTTTCGCGCGCGCGATCCGGCAGCCCGCCAAGCGAGAGGTCGCGCACGTGCGCGGCTCGTTGCGGCGGACGCGCAATCCGCGTTGCGTCGACCTCGAGCGTAACGACCGGAACGATGTCGAGAACCGCGTCGAGCTGCGCCACCGCGGCGCCGTGCAGACGAATCGACGCGCCGCCGCGATCGCGTGCCCAGCCGGCGATGACCTCGAGCTCGCGCGCATCGAGCGGCAACCGCCAACCCAGCCGCGCGTTCGCGCGCGGCAGCTTCTCGGCTTCGGCCGGCGAGCGGATTTCGATGACGTGTATGGGGCTGCCGTTCATCGTGGAATAGGTCGCCGATGGGAGGGACCAAACGCGCTTCCGGGCGTCGCTTCGATCGCGAACACGGCGTGACTACCGAGGCGTTGATGTTTTTGGGCGAACTCGGAACCGAGCGCGGCGAAGCCTACGCGCACGCCACGCACTACGAGCCCGTTCCGGTCGAGGAGTTCGGGCTGCTGATGCGCCGCGTTCCCGCGGACGCCGTTCGCGGCGCGACGTTCGTCGACGTCGGAGCCGGCATGGGACGGGCGGTGCTGCTCGCGCGCGAGTATCCGTTCAAGCAGATCGTCGGCGTCGAGCTTTCGCCGCACCTCGTCGAAATCGCGCGCGAGAATCTGGCCCGCGGACACGGCTTCGAAGTCGCGTGCCGTGACGTACGTTTGATCCGCGCCGACGCGCGCAAGCGGCGCATGCCGCGCGGTGACCTCGTGGTGTTTCTCTACAATCCGTTCGACCAAGAGGCGCTCGACGCGGTGCTCGATCGCATTGCCGAGCGCCGCAACGCAAGCGAAGTTTGGCTGCTCTATCACACACCCGTTCACGGCGATCTCGTCGTCCGGCGCGGCTACGAAACGGTCGCGACGCTCTCGGGCGCCGCGGCGTACCGGCTTTCGCGCCCGTCGATGAACGACTCCATGGCGCCGACGTCGAGCGCGTGCGAGAAATAGAATCCTTGGCCGTAGTCGACGCCCATCGTGCGCAGCTTCTCGACTTGTTCTTCGTCCTCGACTCCCTCGGCTACGACGTACAACCCTAGCGTCTTTGCCAACGCCACGATCGCGCGAACGATCGCCAGCGACTGACGATCGGCGATCATCGGCTCGATGAACGAGCGGTCGATCTTCAATCCGGCGACCGGAAGACGCTGTGCGTAACTGAGCGACGAATGACCCGTTCCGAAGTCGTCGATCATCGCTTGCACGCCGCCGGCGCGCAGCTGCGCTAAAACCGTCAGCGCCTCGTCGGCGCGCTCCATGATCGCCGTCTCGGTCAGCTCGATCTTGAGCGATTTTGGATCGAGGCCCGAGTCGCCGAGCTCGGAGTGCGTCTTGGCCAATAGATCGCCGCGATGCAGACGCGTGGCGGACACGTTCACGGAAACGGAGATGCCGGGCAGCCGCGCCTGCAAGGAAACGACGTCGCGACAGGCCTGCTTCAAGACGAGCGAGTCGATCGCGTCGATCGTTCCCGACTGTTCGGCAAGCGGGATGAAGATCGCGGGGGAGACGGCCGTGCCGTTGTCGTCGGTCCAGCGCGCGAGCGCTTCCATCGACGCAACGCGCCCCGTGCGCAAGTTCACGATGGGTTGGTACATCGCAAAAACTCGGCGATTTTCGACCGCGCGCCGCAGCGCCGTTTCGAGCGAGTGCCGGGCGATCGCGTTCTCGCGCATCCGTTCGTCGAAAACGGCGTACCGCGCGCGTCCGGAGTTCTTCGCGGCATACATCGCCGTATCGGCGTCGCGCAGCATCTCGACGGCCGATCCGTACCGCGGCGTGCTCGTAACGATGCCGATCGATGCGCTGATGTAGATCTCGCGCTCGTCGATCGTGAAGGCCTTGCCCAACTCGCGAATGATACGATCGGCGGCGAGCTCGGCACCGGTCTGCGACGCGAGCGGCAGATACGCGACGAACTCGTCCCCGCCGATACGGCCCAGCTCGGAGCCGTCGAGCGCGATCGACAGCATGCGCTCGGCAATCGCGCAGAGCAGTTGATCGCCGACGCCGTGTCCCAAACTATCGTTGACGACCGCGAAGCGGTCCAAATCGACGAACAGTACCGTGAAACCGCCTTGCGCGTCGGGTGCGAGCGCGTGCAACTCTTCGTCGAGACGCGCCATGACGTACGCGCGATTGCGCAAACCCGTCAGCGCATCGCGCGACGCGGTTTCTTGCAGCGCCTGCGCGCGCAGCTGCAAACGGCGGTAGCGCACCAGCGCGAGGATCGCGAATCCGACGATCGCCCAGTAGATCAGGGTGACCGGTACTCCGACGGCAATCGCTTCTTTACGCGCGGCGGCGAGCGCCGGAAAATGCGAGCCGAGATAAATCGTCCACGGCGCCGTGCGCAGTTTCGTCTGCAACGGCGTCGAGTCCAGAGCGAACGACGGTTCCGGCGCGGTGCCGGCGATGGTTATACCGCTCGCATCGGTCACCCAAAGGCGGTCCTCCGGGGCAACTTCTTGAGCGACCATGCGCGTGAGCGCCGACTGGAGCCATTCGACGAGAACGACTCCGGCGATGCGATTACCCGCGGCGAACGCCTCGCTCGCACCGATAAACGTCAGGCCGTGCGCGGACGTATACGGTCCGGTCATTGCCGGTTTGCCGGCAGCCTTCATCGCGGCTGCGTACCACGGACGGCCGAGGTAATCGTAGGCGTTGCCGGGTTCGATCCATTGTTCGGCGTCGTGCGTTCGATCGGCAGCGTAGCGATAGAGACCGAAACGCATCGCCGCTCGCTCGAAAGCGAAAGGCTCGTAGAAAACGCCGATACCGTAGATCAGCGATCGATCCGATGCGGCCAGCAAGCGGCGCACGTCGCGCTCCAGATCGGATTTCCGGCGTTCGCCACGAAACGTTACGTTCGCGACGTGAGCGAGCTGGACGGCGATTCCGGCGGCGTCTTCCAGCCGCAGCGCGTCCTGATTGAGCCGTGCTCCCTGAGCGGCCACCTCTTGCCGGCGGACTTCCGAGAGCCGTCCGTTCGCATAGAGCAAGCCAAGCGCGTAGATGACGGTCGCCACGAAAAGCGTGGCGACGATCCAAGGCCACGGATACCGGGAATCGTTGTTCACCAAAGCCCCTGCGAACTCGCTTGAGGCTCTTCTAGGCGTTCCCCAGCACGTCCCGGTCCTTCTGTGAGTAAATGTTGAGCAGCACGCCGATCGACGCAAATCCCGTCAGAATCGCGGAGCCGCCGTACGAAACGAACGGAAGCGGAATGCCCGTGATCGGCATCATGCCGATCGTCATGCCGACGTTGACGAGGACGTGGAAGAAAAACGCGCCCACGATGCCGGCGGCCAGCAAGAATCCGAAGCGGTCCCGCGCCGCCAACATCGTGCGTATGCCGCCGTAGATGAGCACGACGTAAAGTGCCAGCAGCGCGAGCGCGCCGAGAAATCCCCACTCCTCGGCCAAGACCGTAAAGATGAAGTCGGTCGAGTTTTCGGGGACGAATCCGAGTTGGGTCTGCGTGCCGTGATGGAATCCGCGACCCAGCCACTCACCGCTGCCGACCGCGATCTTCGATTGATTGAGGTTGTAGCCGGATCCGAGCGGATCGAGCTTCGGATTGAGAAAGACGAGCAAGCGAGCTTTCTGAAACGGCTTGAGCACCGCGTTGGTGCCGACGGCGGCCGCCGCGACGAGCACGACGCCGAACGCGTAAATCGCGAAGTCGCCGAGTCGCGGCAATCCGAAGAACAACACGGTACTCAATATCGCCAACAGCACGAGCGCCGTGCCGAGATCGGGCTGCTTGAGAATCAGCAGCGCCGGAATCGCGACGGTGAGCAGCGGCTTCCACAGATCTTGCAAGTTCTCGTACGTGCCTTTGCTCATCACGGCAGCCAACGCTATCGCCAAAATGAGTTTGGCCGGCTCGGACGGCTGGAACGTGCCGAACGGACCGAGCGAGATCCAGCGCTGCGCGCCCAGCGCGCTGTGACCGCCGCGCAAAATGAACAGCAGTAAGAGCAGGTTGACGGCGTAAAGATACGGCGCCCACCGCTGCCAGTTGCGATAGTCGACCAGCGAGAAGACGAACATCAGCGGAATGCCGAGCGCCACGTACATGATTTGACGGCGCGCCTCGCCGGCAAAAGCCGGATTGTGAAAACCGGCGGAACTGATGCACGCGATACCAATCAGCGTGATTGCGCTGCCGGCGATTGCGAGCGGCCAATTGAACGTGCGAGCGTAGCGCTTAGCGCTGCTGCGAACGGTGAGTGTCGCCAATACCTCGCTAGTGCGCCGGAGCCGGCTTTGGCCCTGCCCCTACGGGCTGATTCTTGCGACGCCGACGGCGGCGCCGAACGATGATGTTGTTTTCGCCGGCCGCTTGAGCACCGGGCGACGTGACGTTCGGGGCGGATGCGACCGCAACGGCAGGCGCCGGTTCGGCGGCCTTGGGCGTTGCATTGGTCGGCCGGTTCACCGAGAGAATCGGGATGTTGGCCAGCATTGCGAGCGCACGATCCTGCTGCTCGAAGTTGACCTCGATGCGATCGCGATCCACTTCGACGTACCGCGAGATGACGTCGACCAGATCGCGCTTCATCGATTCGATCATTTCGGGTGCGAGCTCGAGATGGTCGGTCATCAGCACCAGGCGCAAGCGCTCCTTGGCCGCGACGCTCGATCCGGGCTGTCCGAAGAGCCGCTTGAGGAAGTCTATCATGCTTTCTTTCCTCCGAAGATCGAACCGATTTTATCCAAGAACGTTTCTTTCGTTACCGGCATCGGCGCGGGCACGTCTTCACCCGCGACGCGCGCCGCAATCGCGTGGTAGGCTGCCGCGGTGGGTCCGTCCTTGCGAAGCGCCAAGGGCTCGCCTCGGTTCGTCGTGACGATGATCTCGGGTTCGTCGGCGATCACACCGAGCAACGGCAGGCGCAGGATGGCGTTCACGTCCTCGACCGACAGCATCTTGCCCTTCTTTACGAGCAGCGGACGCAAGCGGTTGATTACCAGCTGCGGCCGGAACCGGTTGCCAAGCAATCCGACGACGCGATCGACGTCGCGCACCGCGGAAACCTCGGGCGTGCACACGACGATGGCTTCCTCCGCGCCCGCCACCGCGTTTTTGAAGCCGAGCTCGATGCCGGCCGGACAATCGATCAGCACGTACTCGAAGCGCTCGCGCAGCGCCGCAATCAGCGCGCGCATCTTCTCCGTATCGACTTCGTCTTTTTCGCGCGATTGCGCCGCGGCCAGCAAAAAGAGTTTCTCGCTGTGCTTGTCGGCGACGAGCGCTTCCTCGAGCGTCACGCGCTCCTCGAGCACGTCGAGCAAGTGGTGCTTGACGCGGCTTTCCAGACCGAGAACGATGTCGAGATTGCGCAACCCGACGTCCGCGTCGACCAGCGCGACGGACGCGCCGCGCTGCGCGAGCGCGGTACCGAGATTGGCGGTCGTCGTCGTCTTGCCGACGCCGCCTTTTCCGGAGGTGACGACGATCGCTCGCCCTAGCGGTTTCGCGCGCTCCGGCACACTTTCCAGTGTGGGCTGTAGTTGATGCATCGCTGTAACCTCTTATCCGGCTTTGAGTGCGTCGAGAAGACGTCCGAAAAAGCCCGGCTGATCGAAGTTGGTAAACGGTACGATCTCGCCTTCGAGCCGCCGAACGATTTTATCGTAGATCGGCCGCAGCCGGCTGTTCTCGTCGAGAACGATCGGTTCGCCGCGATTGGTGGTGTCGATGATCTCTTCGTCGTCGGGAACGATGCCGACCAGTTCGATCGCCAAGATTTCGCAAACGTCTTCGACCGAGAGCATGTCGCCGCTGCGCACCATCTCTTGGCGCAGCCGGTTGACGATCAACCGGATCGGCTTGCCGCGATCGTTGAGCTTTCCGACGACTCGGTCGGCGTCGCGAATCGCGCTCACCTCAGGCGTCGTCACGACGATTGCTTCGGCCGCTCCCGCAATAGCGTTGCGGAAGCCCGCTTCGATGCCGGCCGGGCAATCGATGAGCACGTAATCGGCGCCTTCCGCCGCGAGATCGACGATCGCCGCAAACTGTTCTTCGGTAATCGCGTCTTTCTCGCGCGTCTGCGCCGCCGGCAGAATCGAGAGCGATTCGAACCGCTTGTCTTTGATCAGCGCTTGGCGCAGCTGGCAGCGGCCTTCGGCGACTTCGACCAGGTCGAAGACGATGCGCTTCTCGAGGCCGAGCACCAAATCGAGGTTACGCAGGCCGATGTCCGCGTCGATCAAGACGACGCGCTTGCCGCGTTTGGCGAGCGCCGCACCGAGATTGGCGGTCGTCGTCGTCTTTCCGACCCCGCCTTTTCCGGACGTGATGACGATTTTGCGCGAATTCATACCGATGAGATGCCTCGCTCTTGAAGTCGATCGATTTGATCGAAGGGCACGATGAGGATGCGCCCGTCGCGCACGAGCGCCGCTTCGGGCACGGTGCGGACGCGCGGAGCACTTTCCGCGTCGGCGGCGATGAACGTTGCGATGCGCAGCTGCGTCGCTCGGAGATCGAGCGCGAACACGCGCGCGGCTTCGTCGCCTTGCGCGCCGGCATGCGCGACGCCGGCCAAGCGGCCGAAGACGAGCACGTCACCCGACGCGACGATCTCGGCACCCGGATTGACGTCGCCGACGACGACGACGTTGCCGGGATGATGCAGCGTTTGTCCGCCGCGCAAAGTTCCGGTGTGGTAGAGCGTCGGCGGCGGCGCTTCGACGAGGTGCAGTTGCGCCGGCCGGGAGGGCTCGGGCACCGGCTCCGGCTCGGTCAGGTCAAGCTGCGGGACGCTCGCCTCGCCGCGACGCCGGCGCTCGGCGATGTCGGCGCGCGCCCCGGCAAAGTCGGCCACGAGGGATTTTGCCGAATCCGACAGCCGGATCTCGCCCGGTGGGCGCAACGCCCGGCGTCGATCGAGTTCCGGGGTCGCACGAGGCTCGGCAGCTTCGTACGGCAAGCCGAAGGTTCGTGCCAGCGACTCGATCTCGCCGGAGCCCGTCAGCGCTCTCAGCTCGATCCCAGCTTCATTCAAAAGTGATTGGAGCTTGACGATCACGTCGGAACTCGCTGGTTCGTTACCGAAGTTAACCAGTGCAGAAGTGCCGCGGTAAAAGCCCGGACGCTCGGCAAGGCGAGTTTCCAGCTCTTCGAAAGCCTCTCCGAGCTCGCGCCCGGCAAAGACCAGTTCGAGACCCAGCCCTTTACCACGTAAGAGCGCCACGCGCCACGTTCCGAGGCGCTCGTAAGGAACACCTTTTAAAATCCACACGGCACTCGCAAGTTCTTGCGCTTATCCACATCCAATACACAGGAGCACTATGTTCCGCCGCATCGTTCCCGCGTTTACGATTTTCGCGCTGCTGAGCGCCGCCGTTCCGGCGCCCGCGCCTGCGATGTCAACCGCTACCGAAATTCAGATGGGTCAATCCGAGGATCAGCAGATCGTCGGAAGCAGCGTGATCGAAACCGATCCGCTGCTCAACGCCTACGTCTCCGGCGTCGCGGAAAACTTGTGGAATCAAGTCGCACGTAAGGACCTTCCGTACTCGGTCAAGATCATCAAGGACACCGACGTCAACTCCTTCGCAACGATGGGCGGCTTCGTCTACGTGAACGAAGGCTTGGTCGACTTCGTCCAGTCCGACGACGAGCTGGCAAGCGTGGTCGGTCACGAAACCGGTCACATCGAGCGGCGCCACGTCATTACCGCCAACTCCAAAGCGCAGATTCTCAACATCCTGTTCGGCATCGCGTCGATCTTCTCGCCGCTGATCTACAACCTCGGCGGTCTCGCCGAAGCCGGCATCATGTCCAAGGTTTCGCGTGAGAACGAAATCGAAGCCGACCGGTACGGTCTGCAGTTGATGTCGCGCGCGGGTTACGATCCCGACGCTATGGTCACGATGATGGCGCATATGGCCGTGCTCGGAGACGAGCACAGCGACCTCATCACCAAGTATCTGCAGGATCACCCGGATCCGGACAAGCGCGTCGCGCATCTCGTCGGATATCCCGAACTCAATCCGAAAGACGTAACGTCCGCGCAGGGACTCGTCGACGCATCGAGCGATCTCGAGCGCGCCCGCTACGAGTTCGCCTCGCTGCGGCTGTCGGAAGTCCTCAAGAACGATCCGCACAACGCCGAAGCGATGCTCGAACAGGGCCAAGCCGATCTCGCGCTGGGCATGACCGGAAAAGGCGAACAGACCTTGGCTCAAGCGGCGCAACTCGGTTCGCCGCAGACGCGCGCCGAGGCGAACTCGCGCATCGCGCAGCTCCGCCAAATGGAAGTCGAGCGCGTCAATCTGACGCATCCCAATCTCGCCAAGCTTCAGGCGGCGATCGCATCGGCGCAATCCTCGCACATCCTCACGTCCGGTCAAGTCGTCGAGCGCACCGCGGAGGGCAAGGATCAGATCAAGGCGATCAACACGCGCGTCAGTAGCATCGAGTACGAGATTCCGTCGTACTTCGGGCGCATCAATATCAAGCGCGGATCGCGCATCGAAGCGGTGGTCAAGAATCTCACGCTGATGGCGCGCTCGATCAATAGCACGCTCCAGGATTCGGGCGCGACGCTCGGCGGCGTCGGCTCGATGGAAAAGAACAAAGAGAGCGGCTTGCTCAAAGACACGGCCGACATCTACACCGACATGCTCGCACCGATGGCGATGGGTCCCGTTCCGGAAGACTCGCTGGCGGTGCTGCCGTCGTATCCGCAAATGCTCGATCAGCTGTCGAATGCCGACGGGGACATGCTGCGCTCGGTCGACGCCGCGCGCGCCTCGCTGACGGCGCTCGATCAGTCGCTCGGCGATCTCGACGACTTGCTCAAGCGGCTCGACAACGCGGAGCCCGGCTACAACGGCGACTTCAGCCAAATCTCGTACGAGTCGTTCTCTCCGCTGATGCAAAAAACCGTGACGGAGTTCAACTCGGCGGCGACTGCGGCGTCGCAAGGTTCGCAGCTCTACAACCTCGCCCGCTCCCGTCAACTGTCGGCCCGCATCACGATGCTTGGACTGGGGAACTCGCCACAGCGGTACTCGACCTTGGAGTACGCGCTGAAGCACCGGTTCGGCTCGACCGGAGTCGACTATCGCACCATGCTGCACGAGGGTTTGACGACGGGTGACGTCGTCGCGGCGACGATCGTCGCGGCCGACATCAAGAGCACGCCCGAAGCGATTATCGCCGAAGCCAAGAGCAACCACCAGAACGTCGTCGACGTCGCGAACACGCACGGGATGCACGCCTGGCCGCTCGAGATCTTCTTAGGCTTGGTCTACCTCGACTACACCGACGATCCGACCAAGGAGCTGCACCGTATCGACAACGGGAAGGGCGGCGAGCAGACGCTGACACAAATCGGCCTGTAGGCGGGTATGTAGCTATCATGGCTACCACAATGGGCGCCCGCGATCTGTTTCGCATGGTGCGCCACGGACTCGACGTCCGCTCGATCCACGCGCACGTGCGCCGTCCCTTCCGCTTCCTGCTGTGCGGCGATCCCGCGCTCGTGAACGAGCTTCGCGCGCTGCTGCTCTCGGGCCCCAGCGACGAACCGGTGCCGGCCGATGCGGCGGCGTGCTTGGAGACGATCTATCCGCACACGTTCGTGGCCGACGCCGGCGGGGACGTGCGCGCCGCGCTCTTCCTCGGGCGTCGCGGCGACACGCCCAACCTCGAACCGCTGCGCACCCTCAAGATTCCGATCCTCGCCGTGACGGTCGATGCCGAGGCGGTACCATCGGCACCGGCGTCGTTGCCGTCCCCCGGAACCATCGGCGAGTATACCGTTGCGGCGCTCACGCGCGACGCGCTGCGTGCCCGGCTCTTTGCGCACCTCGTCGATTCGGCGCGCGGCGTCGAGATCGCGGTCGGGCGCCGTTTACCGCCGCTGCGCGAAACGGTCGCCGCGAAGCTCACGCGCGACGCCGCCAGCAACGCGCTGAAAGTTGCGGTAGCGAGCGCGCTGGTCGATCACGTTCCCGTACTGGGCGTCGTGCTCGGCGCCTTCGCGTCGGCCGGCGACATGGTTGCGATTACCGGCATTCAAACGATGCTCATGCTGCACATCGAGGCCGCTTACGGGCGCGATCCGGACGTCAAACGCGTTTGGCAGCTATTGCCGGTTATCGGCGGTGGTTTCGGCTGGCGCACCTTGGCGCGCGAGCTCGTCGGATTCATTCCCGTCGCCGGCATCGCCATCAAAGGTGCGATCGCTTACGCCGGAACCATCGTCGTCGGCGAAGGCGTCACGTTCTTTTTCGAGCACGGCCAGCACATGAGCAAGGGTCAAGCCGCGCAGATCTACGAGCGCACGAAAGAAGACACGCTGCGTTTCGCGCGCGACTTCGTCACGAAGCTCAGGAACAAAGACTAGCGCGTTCTAGCAACAGCTTACGATCGCGGTCGTTCTGTGCCAGGGCGGCCGCGCGTTCGAACTCGGCGCGCGCCTCCGCGAAGCGCCCGAGCTTGAAGAAGAAATCGCCGAAGACGCTCGGCAATAGGTGATAGGCGCGAAGTGCGGGTTCGTCGCGCAAGGACTCGGCGATCTCTAATCCCGCTTGCGGACCGAACGCCATGCCAACCGCAACGGCGCGGTTGAGCTCCACCACCGGAGTCGGGAGCAGTTGCGCGAGCGCGTCGTAGAGCGCGGCAATGCCGCGCCAATCGGTCTGCTCCGCCGTCGCCGCGCGAGCGTGACAA
Organism: Candidatus Baltobacteraceae bacterium; assembly: GCA_036488875.1. Taxonomy (NCBI): domain Bacteria; kingdom Bacillati; phylum Vulcanimicrobiota; class Vulcanimicrobiia; order Vulcanimicrobiales; family Vulcanimicrobiaceae; species Vulcanimicrobiaceae bacterium. The sequence goes on from DASXGW010000008.1 coordinate 131,166, forward strand.
CCCGCAATCGCCGCCTGCAGCCCGTACGGTCCGAGCGACTCCAAGCTGCGCGCCCGGTCCAACGCCGCCAAGCCGCGCGAGATCAGCAATCGATTCCACCTGCCGCGATCTTGATCGAGCAGCAGCACGTGCTCGCCGTTGCTCCCTAAGCGCGCCGGCATGCGCGACGCCTGAAGCTCCATGAGCGCAACCAAACCGTGTATCTCGGCTTCGTGAGGCATGAGTTTTGCAAGCATGCGTCCCAGCCGCAGCGCGTCTTCGACCAACTCCGGACGCAGCACGTCCTGGCCCGACGTCGCCGAATACCCCTCGTTGAAGATGAGATAGACGGCCTCGAGAACCGACGCCAAGCGTTCGCGCCGCTCGCCGGCGCCCGGCAACTCAAACGTCACGCCCGCTTCGGAAAGCGTGCGCTTCGCGCGCACGATGCGCTGAGCGATCGTCGACTCCGTCGATAGGAACGCGCGGGCGATCTCCAGCGTGGTCAAACCGCCGAGCAGCTTGAGCGTCAACGTCACGCGCGCTTCTTTTGAGATAACCGGATGGCATGCCACGAACATCAAGCGTAGCAAATCGTCGTCGATCTCTTCGTACGTCGCGGCAAAATCCGGTTCTACTCCACCGCCGGCATCCAACTGCAGCGCTTCGTTTTTTTCACGCAGGGTTTTTTCGCGGCGAAATGCGTCGATCGCCCGGCGTTTTGCGGCGGTCACGAGCCAGGCGCCCGGATTGCGCGGGATGCCTTCGTCGGGCCACTGCGTAAGCGCCGCAACGAAAGCGTCCTGCGCCAGATCCTCGGCTCGTCCGACGTCGCCGCCGAGCATGCGCGCCAACGCGGCGATCACTTTTGGCGATTCGATGCGCCAGATCGCCGCGACGGCGGGCTCGAGCTCGACGTGGCTCACTGCGGCGCCTGCTAGACCCCCAAACGCGCCTGGCGTTCGCGAATTTCCGGGGTCGCGTTCTCACCGAAATCTTCCATCTCGTAACACTGACGGATTTCGATCGTCGCCGCGTGATGGAACGGTGCGTGCGTAAAACGCTCGACGACCTCTTGGTGCGATTTGCCTTGCACGATCCAGAAGCCGGCAACCAGCTCCTTCGTCTCGGCGAACGGGCCGTCGGTGACCGTGGCACGTCCCTCATCGAAGCGAATGCGCGTACCTTTCGACGACGGCCGCAGCCCGTCGGCTCCGAGCAGAACGCCGTCTTTGGCAAGCTGTTCGTTGAACTTGCCCATCGCTTCGAGCTGTTCGCTCGTCGGCAGTGCGCCCGTCTCGCTATCCTTGTTGGCCTTGACTAAAACGACGAATCTCATGATTTCTCTCCCGTTGGAAGTGGGTGTTTTGCCTATACGTCGAACGGGCCGGCCGGTTTTTGACATGGTAAAGGTGTTGGAGGCCGAAAAATTTAGAGCCTTTCGAGCAAGGCCTCGTCGTCCAAGCCGCGCAGCTCCGGCGGAACCCGATCGCGAACGCGGGCTGCCAGCTTGCCGGCCAGCGCGCCGCGTTTCTCCGGCGTGAGCGCGTCGCGGCGCTCGATGAAGCGTTTCACCAGCGCGCGTTCCTCGCCTGAAAGGTACAAGGTGGGCGCGTACACCGGTTCCGCTTGCGGGGGCTCGACCGGCAAACCGAGCGCGATCGCGGACTCGCGCACGACGATCGTTCCGGCGGCGTAATCGCCCAGGCGTTTGTTCTCGGGCGACAAGACCATGCTCAGCGCCGACAACGCGTAGTAGCCGAAGATCAACTCACCGACGCGAATGAGATTGCGAATGACGGCGGCGCCGAAGTCGACCGGAAATCCGCCGTCGCGCACGACGCGAATGCTCAGCGCCCATTTCCCCGGCGTCTTGCCGTTCCAAAGCGTCTCGAAGACGATGAAGTAGCCGAAGAAGATCGTGAAAATGACGACGACGATCGCCGCGATGACGATCGCCTCCCCGATTTTCTGGGCTTGCGTGCCGACGGCGCCGTGCACCGAAGGCAGGTGCAGCGAGGCGCTGACGACGGCGTAAAAGATCCCGATCAGTACCAGAATCTGAATGACCTGGTCGATGGCGAGCGCCAAAAAGCGGCTGCCCAGTCCGGCCAGCTCGTAGGTGAATGCAATGCTCTCCGGAGTCCGGACGTCGATCTCGCGGTCCATGGTTTGGATATCAGGTTGAATAGACGTGGCTCCGGAACATGCTTGCCGGCGCGAGAAAAGTTGGTTTAGGGCGCCCTAGGGGAATCTTTGCCGGTCAAGATGCATATGCGCCCTATGGTATGGGGGCCCCAACGCAGTTGGGGGGCGCGCAGCCGGAGGCGGAGCGCCTTTTAAATGCGGCAGCAGACGTTCGTCGCGCGCCGGAAGGGCACTTGGGAGCGGTTGGAGACGCTGGTGGCGGCGGCCGCGCGGCGCGGCGTGCGGCGTCTCGGCGCGCCCGAGATTGCCGAGTTGGGCCGCACCTATCGCGCGACGACCAGCGACCTCGCGTTCGCGCGCGGCAGCGAATACGAATCGCAGCTCGTCGAATACCTCAACCGGCTGGTCGCGCTGTCGCACGGGTACGTGTACGGATCGTCGGCCGAAAGCGGCGGCGCACGACTGCGCCACTTCTTCACGCGCGACTTTCCGCTCGAGTTTCGGCGCTCGATCGCCTTCATCGCCATCTGCACTGCGATTACCGTCGCGTGCAGCATCGTCGCATACGTGGTGATTCGCACCCATCCCGCCGACGCGTACGCACTGCTGCCCAAGGAAATCATTCCGGGCGAGATCCGCAAGAGCTTGCACGATTCCAACTTCGGCTTCGATCGCAGCTTCGCGCCGGCGATGTCGGCCGCAATCATCACCAACAACGTGAAGGTCGCCGTGATCGCGTTCGCCGGTTCGATCACATTGGGCGCGGCGACGGTTTACATCATCGCTTCCAACGGCTTGATGCTCGGCGGAGTCGCGGCGCTCTTTACGAACGCGGGCTTCGGCTACGATTTTTGGGCGACGATCGCTCCGCACGGCGTCATCGAGCTGACCGCGATCCAAATCGCCGGCGGTGCGGGGCTCATGATCGTCGCCGGATTGCTCTTTCCAGGTCGCCTGAGGCGGCGCGACGCCATCGCGGTCAACGCCCGCCGAGCGGGGACATTGATTCTCGGCGTCGCATCGATGCTTATCGTGGCCGGAACGATCGAAGGGTTTATCTCGCCGCAGCGCTGGGCCGCCGAAGTGCGCGTAGCGATCGGCGCGTTAACCGCCGTTGCGCTGGTCCTCTATTTCGCCTTTGCGGGTCGCGACGTTGCGGCGTAGTCTTCTCGCTGCCGCAGTTTGTGCGCTGCTTCTCGCAACGGCGATCGGTGCCGCGCCCGCAGACACGAACGCCGCGCCGGTCGACAGCGGGTGCGGCGTGAGCGGCGGCACGTTAACGATGCTCGCAACCGATAACGAAAGCGACTTTGCCGCGTTCGCCCTGCTCGACGCGCACGGCGACGAGATGGCGCATCAGTTCATTCCGATGTTCAGCCAAGACGCCTCCGCGGAGCTAATGCTGACGCCCGTCGGATTCGGACCCAATGCGAACGTCGCGTCCGTCAAATGCCTGGCCGACTCGAGCCTTCGGCGCTGCGCCGATCCGAAGTGGACGCCGGTCGATGACGGCGTGCGCGTATCGATCGCCGGCGTGCTCGTGGGTGTGGATTGGGCGGTGGTTTCGATCAAGGGCCGCTACGTGAACGTCACCAGCCCAATCGCGGGCAGCATCGACGGCGCGAGCATCGGTTTTCAGCTCGATAACGGTGCCGCGCACTGGTCGTCGCTCTACGACAGCCAAACCGAAGCGTCGCAGGCGTTTTACGATATCAAGGGCGGCGATCACGCGATTACGATCGGCTGGCGCGATCCCGAACGCGAAACGCTCGTGCCCGAAGATCGCCTCTGCTTCAATACGTAGAGGAAGCGCCCTCGGCTATAACAATCCGCGTTGTTTGACGCGCAGGTACTCGTCGATGAGCGCGGTCGACAGTTTGGCCGCCGGTACGTCGAGCACGACCGCACCGATGCGCGTCAGCATCGCGGCCGCGGTTTTGCGCTCGTCTAAAAGATCCAGCGCGACGCTCGCGCGATAGGCGGACGCTTCGTCGATCGGTGCCGTCGCCAGCGCGTGCGCGACCGCCGCGTCGTTCATGAAAACGCACAGCACGAGATGACGGTGCGCGAGCGATCCGAGCTCGGCAAACACCGTTGCCTGCGAAACCGGATCGATCACGTCGGTGAGAAAGACGATCAGCGATCGTTTGTGCAAATGCGCGCGCAGGTACGCAAAGGCGCGGGCATAGTTGGCTTCTTCAAATCGCGGCTCCAAGTCGTAGAGCAGCTGGGTGAGCTTCGCAATGGACGACCGCGTCGACCGCGGAGCGCTAGCCGCGAGGATCTTTCCGGCGAACGCCACGACGCCGACGCGATCGCTTGCGAGACCGGCGATCGTGGCCAGCGACAGCGCGGCCGTGACGGCGTAGTCGAGCTTTCGCTGTTCGCCGACGCGCGGCGTCATCAGCCGGCCGCAGTCGAGCACGAGCATGACGTTCTGGCTACGCTCGACCTCGTATTGCGCGACCATGACCTTGCCGCGGCGCGCGGTCGCCTTCCAATCGATCGAGCGGAATGCGTCGCCGTCGGCGAACTCGCGCAGCGATTCGAACTCGGTGCCGCTGCCGCGCAAACGCATCTTGCGCAAACCCGCCTCGATCAAGCGGTTACGGACGTGCAGCGACCCGTAACGCTCCACTGCCGAAAGGTCCGGAAAGACGCGGAACGACTCGGACGCGTCGACTTTCATGCGGCGGCGAAGTAAACCCAGTGCGTTCTCGTAGGTGACGTAGAGCGTGCGGACCTCGTCCTCGCCGCGCGCAACGGGAACCACGCTCCACGCAATCGTGGCCTCACTGTTCGCGGGAACGTCTCCGGCTGCATCGCCGGCCGTCGAGCGCAGCGTCCGCGTCGGATCCTCGGCGATCGTTACCGCGATCGCGCGCGGCGAGCGGTTCTCGATGGTATACGCAAACTCGGCGGGACGGCGCAGCGCCAAGTGCCCGACCGGCACGCGAGCGATGCGCAGCTGCTTTCGCCGCGGTCCGATGACCGCATCGGTAACGAGCGCGGCAACGAGCAGCGCGCCGAGCGCTTCGGAGATCGGCAACAGGACGGACAATCCGGGCGAGCACGCCAGCAGCACGGCGATGCCGCCGAGCAAGTACAGAAATCGCCGCGTCACCCACGTCATACGCGAGCTATTCTTTTAGTCCCGTGGTACCGGTACGCTCGCAAGAATGTCGCGCAGGACGTCTTGCGCGGTAATGCCTTCGATTTCGGCGTCGGGCGCGACGATGAGGCGATGCGGCAGCGCGAACGGCGCTACGTCCTTCACGTCGTCTGGCGCGGCAAAATCGCGGCCGCCGATCGCCGCCGCAGCTTGCGATGCAACGAGCAGTGCGACGCCGGCGCGCGGCGACGCACCGAGCGATAGCCGCGGGTTGGCGCGCGTCGCGGCGACGATGCGATAGGCATATTCGCGCACGCCGGCGGCCAGATGCACTTCGCGAATCGCGTGCTGGGCGTCGAGGATCTCTTGCGCCGTCGTCACCGCTGCGACGCCGGACGACTCGAGGTCGCGCGCGTCGAAACCGCCGGCGACGCGTTCGAGCAGCTGCAGCTCGAGCTGCTCGCTGGGATACGTCGACTCGATTTTGACCATGAAGCGGTCGAGCTGCGCTTCGGGCAGCGGATACGTGCCTTCGTACTCGATCGGATTCTGCGTCGCGCACAGCAGAAACGGCTGCGGCAACGGCAGCGGCGCGCCGTCGATGGTGACGCGGCCTTCTTCCATCGCCTCGAGCAGCGCGGCTTGCGTCTTCGGCGGCGTGCGATTGATCTCGTCGGCCAGCACGACGTTGGTCACGATCGGACCTGGACGCGTCGAAAACTGCGTGGTCTGCGGATTGAAGACGGTCGTACCGACGACGTCGGCGGGCATCATGTCGGGCGTGAACTGAATGCGCCGAAACGGCAAGCCCAGTAGTTTGGCGAGCGCGCGCACCGCCAACGTTTTGCCCGTTCCGGGGACGCCTTCGATTAGCACGTGTCCGCGCGCGAGCAGCGCGACGGTCAATCCGAACGACATGGAGCGCGCGTCGACCACGACGCCGTCCATTCCCTGGGCAATGCGTTCGGCAAGCTCGGCGGCATTAACGGCCATAAACATCCTTCCTCACTGGTATGCGCGCGCGCCGCATCAGCGCGGCCATTGCGTCGATGTATCCCGACGAGTCGCGCTCGTCGGGCGGTTCCAGCGGAACCGCCGGAACGAAGGGAACGTTGGCGCCGACGAGCGCCAGCAGCACGATGGCGATCGTCAGGTAAACCGCGATGTGAACCGGCGCGGGCAACGCGTTCCAAAACGTCGTGCCTTCGTCGTAGCCGTGAACGTATTCGTCGAACGCGATCGCACCGTGGCCGGCGAGCACGTCGTAGGCGAACGCGGCGTTGTCGTCGTTGGTGAGATACGCGTTGCCGAACAGCGCCGGCGCGCTGATGGCAATCACTTCGCCCTTTCCGTACGCATAGGCGATCGCGACCACGCCCGACTTGTCGGCCAACAGCGCAACGCCCTCGCGTTCCGAAAACTTGAAGATCGCGTCGATCGGCGCACTCACGCGCGTGATGCCCGCGGTCAAGCGATTCGCAAGCAGCGCAATCGCACCGCTTTCCTTGGCCGCGACGGTCGTGCCGGCACCCGGCGTGATGTCGTCTTTGCCCGCGAATTCGTCGTCGAGCACGACGAGCCGTCCGCCGCGCTTGACGAACGCTTCCAATCGTTTAGCATCGTTGGCGTCGAGCGGCTTGGACGACGGATCGTGTTCGTAACCCGAAATGACGAGCGTTCCGACGTCCGGATCGAGCGTGCCGAGCGCGCGCTCGAAGCGGCGAACCGGAAGTCCGGCTTTCTGCGCAACGTCGTACCACGCCCCGTAACCGTTGCGCCCGGTATCGTACGTCGACGCCACCGACGGCGGCGGACGCTGCTCGGCGGCGTCGCGCGCAAATGCGATCGCGACCACCAGCACGGCGCCGGCGATGAGCATCCACACGTCGATCCGCCGCGCCGTCATGCGGCCGGCTCCTGGGCCAGCGTGAGGTACGCGTCGCGGGCGCGCTCCCACTGCGCCGCGTCGAGCGGACGTTCGGCGTACGTGCCGGCAACGAACAAGCGCGCGATCGCGTCGAACGCGGAAGCGACATCGCGCGCCGGTAGTCGCCGGCGAATTTCACCGACGGTCGCGCTCGCGTCGTCGCGCAGGGTGCCGCGCACGTCGAGCAGCGCGAGCGTCGCGCGGAAAAGCAGCTGCGACGCCGCGGCAAACTCACCGCGCTCGGCGCGGTCGACCGCCATCGCGTAGAGCGTTGCGGCGTCGGCGGCCGGGTCGAGCGCGCGTACCGATCCGGGTCGCTGACCGCGACGGCCGTAGACGAGGAGAATGCGAACCGCCGCTGCGGCGACCGCGAGCACGAGCAGCGCGATAACGAGGTCGCCCACCGCACCGGCAACCTTCGGATTCACGCGAGCGTGCCCGAAGAGCGCGTTCACTAGGGCGTTCCAGCGATCGCCCAACCAACTCCACAGACGCTCCCACCACGTCTGCGCGGGCGGCGCCGCTGCGGCGTCGTGCAAATGATATCTTCCGGGAGCGCTCAGCTCCTCAACGGCCAGTGCGTGCAGCGGCGCGAGCGACGTCTGCGACGGTGCGACGCCTTCGTGCAGCCGGCGGTTCGCCGGTACGGCCGCGTGCGCCGCGTGCGTCCAGCGCGACGTCAATGCGTCGCGTTGCGTCGAAGTCGTCAGCACGACCGCGAGAACGGCGGCCGCGGCGATCATGCCGGTTGCGCAACGCTCGCGAGCCGGTCGAGGCCGGCTTCGATCTCGAACCCTTCCCGGCGAATGCGGACGTCGAAATAGTAGACCGCGAGCAGCACGGCTGAAAACGGCGCGATCGCCGCGCGGAACAACGACGTCAGCAAAACCTCGAGCACGACCCAGTGCAGCAGCATCGCGACCATCACGAGGACACTAATGAGCATCGACGCGCCCACCATGATCGCGCCCGCAGCGACCGCAAAGAGCAGCGCGCGCCAGATTTCATGCCGGTTGAACACGCGCGAAAAGCCGATGCCGATCGCCGTGAAGACGGGCTGCTCTTCGATGACGATTGCGTACATCGCAAACGAGAACGAAACGACCAGCGGCGCGATGGAGAGCAGCGCCGCGAGAATGACGACGAAAAGCACGATGCCGATCACGACGCCCAGTGCGACCGAGGCCCGCGTAAAGGCAATGGCCACGAACATGCCCAGCACCGTCACGAAAATAAACGAAAAATACCACACCAAAAAGAGGCCGAGCTCGATAAAGAGCAGTCCGATCACGGCGGGCCAGCGCTGCAGCGATGCTTTATAGCACGCCGAAAAATCGACCGGCCGTCCGCGATAGAGCCGTGCGATACCGACCGCGATGGCGTTGAGCGCGAACGGCCACAACAAGTACACGATTGCGATGAGCAGGACGAACAGCGCCAGCGTTCCGGGATCGCGCAGGAAAGCCGGCATCACCGGGGGCGGCGGAGTGGCACCGGGATGCGTCAAGATCTTCATCATCGCATCGAACTCCGGCACCGAACTCGCGTCGAGGAAGTACTGCAGCACCGCAAGCGGCACGATGAGGACGCCGACGATGAGCGCAAACGGAACGAAGTTCCGAATGTAGAGCGTTATGGCCCGGTCGAAAATCTCGCCGAAACCGAGCGGACGGAGTTCCATCGCCGCGGCGATTTCTGGCAGGGCGGCGGGAAAACCCCTGGGAAGCCGAGGGGTATGGTCCTGGGAACCGTCCATTCCATCTGGCGCTATCCCGTGAAGAGCCTGCACTTCGAGGCACTCGATGCCGCCGACGTCGAGCCTGCGGGCGTTCGGGACGACCGGACCGCGGCGTATTTCGTCGGCAGTCCCGATCGCCCACGCTTCGGCAAAGAGTTTCGCGGCAAGGAGAACCCGACGCTCCATCTGCTCTCCGACGGCCCCGACGTCCAGGCCGCGGCGCAGCACGCCCGAGTCGACATCGAGCGCCGTGAGGGCGACCGCTTCTTCGACGCCGCGCCGATCTCGATTCTGTTCGATCGCTGGCTCGTCGAGTTGAGCGAACACGTCGGCTACGCGGTCGAGCCGCTGCGCTTTCGCCCGAACTTCTTTGCCGTTGCGTCGCCCGAGTTTTCCGGCGACGAAAAAGCATTGCCCGGGCGCGTCCTCAACGCCGGAACCGTTACCTTGCGCGTGCGCAAGCCGATCGAGCGGTGCGCCGTGCCGACCTTCGATCTGCACGGCGGTCCCAGCGATCCGCGCATCTTGCGCTTCATCGTGCAGCAGCGCGAGAATATCATGGGCATCTATTGCGACGTCGTCGAGCCGGGTGTCATACGAATCGGAGACGCGATCGCGTCCTCCTAGCGCGTGCCGGTGGGTACCGCTCGAGCGGTGGAGGCCCAGCGCGGTTTCAGTCTCGCAGAAATCATCGTCGCTTCGGCTATTGCGTTCACGATCGGCGCACTGCTCGTGTGGATGGCGCACGCCACGGTGCTTGCGGCGGCGCACATGGATACGCGTCTGAGCGCACGCAGCACGTTCGACCGGCTTGCCGAACGCTTGACGGCGGACGCCTCGAGCGCGTGGTCGGTCTTCGTTCCCGCGCGCGACGTCCTCGGTAACGCCAACGCCGACGGTCACGAGCTCGATTTCGTCAGCGAGGATGCGTCGCACCGTTCGTACTGGTGGGCGTACGACTTTGACGCGCGCGCTTCGCAGGTCACGGTCTACGCGTACGCGCCCGGCACGACGGCCTCGGCAGGCGACGTCTATTCGGGCATCGGCGCGCTCGCGGCGGAGACGCACGCGCTCACCGACCTCGCAAATGCGTCGAGCGATATCTACGATCCGCTGTTTGCAAACGACGCGCTTACGCCCGTCGACGTGCCGTTCGAGTGGGGCGGCAGCGCGGCCGGCGGCAATCATTTGGTGCGCTTGCGCGTTACCGCTGAAGGGGTCGATCGAACGATGCTGCTGGCGACCGCAACGGCGCCGACACATTTCACGGTCGTCGTCGACTACACGCCGCCACCCGTCACGCCGGCACCTTAAATTGCAGTTCGCCCTTCTAGCGCTTTGGCGAGCGTGATCTCGTCGGCGTAATCCAGGTCACCGCCGATCGGCAATCCGTACGCGAGGCGCGTGACGATCACACCTAGCGGCTGCAGCAACCGCGACAAATACAGCGCGGTCGCCTCACCTTCGGCATTTGGATTCGTCGCGAGAATAATTTCGCGTGGCGCTTCGCGCCCGATGCGCTCGATCAGTTCTTTGACGCGCAGCTGCGCCGGGCCGATGCCGTCCATCGGCGAGATGAGGCCGCCGAGCACGTGGTAGCGCCCTTTGAACGCGCCGGTACGCTCGATCGCATAGACGTCTTTGGCTTCGGCAACCACACAAATCATCGCGCCGTCGCGATCCGGGTCGCTGCAGAGATCGCACGGATCGGCTTGCGTCAGCGAATAGCAGATCGAACAGAAGCGGACGTGATCTTTGACGTTGAGAATGGCCTCGGCGAGCGCTTGCGCTTCGTGGCGCGGGCGATTGAGTAAATAAAAAACGAGCCGGGCCGCCGTTTTTGGCCCGACCGTCGGCAGCTTGCTGAACTCGTTGATCAAAGCCGCGACCGGGCCGGCTACCGATCCAGATCGAGGCATCAGTACGTGTGAATCACATCAAGCCGGGAATACGCATGCCGCCGGTCACCGACGCCATGCGCTTTTGCGACTCTTCGGTGGCTTTGGTCAGCGCGTCGTTGACCGCCACGACCACCAGGTCTTCGAGCGTTTCGACGTCGTCGGGATCGACGGCATCTTTACCGATCTTCACGCTCTTAACGCGCTGGTCGCACGTGATCTCGACCGAGACCGCACCGCCGGCCGCAACGCCGGTCACGACGGTATTGGCGAGCTCGTCTTGCGCTTTGGTCATCTCGGCTTGCATCTTTTTGACTTGGGCCATCAGCTGAGCTTGGTTCATGGTTGCTGTATCCGTTCGTTGGCGTAGTTGAAGAGCGCATCCGCATCGTCGATCGGCGGTTCGGCCGCGGTCACCGATGCGACGCCGCCGGGCGCGGAGCCTTTCGTGCGCGGCGCCGAGCCGGCGACGCGCAAGGTCACGCGCAGAGGTGCGCCCAGCACGTCGGCGATCGCCGACTCCACCCGGTCAATGCGCCCGCGCACGATGTCGGCGTCGACGGCGTTGCGCGCGACGAGCACGAGCGAGTCGCCCTCGACCTCCTCGACTTGCGCTCCGGAAAGCGGTCCGCGCAGGGGCGGCGATTCGCTTTCGACCTTCGTGCGAATGCTCTGCCACGCCGCACGCACTTTTTGCAGCGACACCGGACCCGACGCTTCGGCTTTCGGCGGTTCCGCTTTGGGTTTGGCGGGTTCTTTCTTCGCGGGCTTTGCCGGTTGTGGCGCCTGCCCTTCGACTTCGCTCGCTGCGCTCGCTACGCTCAGGATGACATTGGGGGTACCGTTGCCTAGGCGCTCCTCCAGCGAGGCGAGCCGGGACGAGAGTGCGTCGAGCGTTGGATCCTCCGACGCGAGGATCAAGCGCAGCAGCGCGGTCTCGAGTTCGAGACGAGCGTTGCCGCCGGAGCGCGCCAGCAACATGGCGTCGGTCAGCACGCGCAGCGCGCGAACGACCGCCGCTTGCGTCGTATCGCGCGCACGTTCGGTCGCGTGCGCGGCGTCCTCGGGCGCGAGGTCGCGCGCGAGCAGTTGCGGATCGACCCGTGCGACGAGCAGGTTGCGAAAGGCAGAGATCAGGGCGCGCAGCAGCACCTGCATGTCGGCGCCGGCGTCGCTTGCCGTTTCGATCGTCGACAGTGCGGCCGACGCGTCGCGCGCCACCACCGCGTCGAGCAGCTTGCGCGCGAAGTTCCGTCCGGTGGCACCGAACGCGAGATCGAGCGTCGCGGGTGAGACCGTCTCGCTGCCGGCGAACGCGGCAGCCTGTTCGAGCATCGTCAGCGCGTCGCGTAAGCCGCCGTCGGCACGATAGGCGATTGCGGCTAACGCCGCGTCGTCGATGGTAATGTTCTCGGCGCGGGCGATCTCGCGCATCCTCTCGATCATCACGGGAATCGAAATGCGCGCAAACGCATAACGCTGGCAGCGCGAGAGAATCGTCACCGGAAGCTTCTCCGGCTCGGTCGTCGCGAGGATAAAGACGGCGTGCGGCGGCGGTTCTTCAAGCGTTTTCAAAAACGCGTTGGCGCCTTCTTTGGTGAGCATGTGCGCCTCGTCGATGATGTACACTTTCATCCGCATCGCGGCGGGCGCAAACTTCACCGCGTCGCGGAGCGCGCGAATTTCGTCGATGCCGCGATTGCTGGCGGCGTCGATTTCCAAGACGTCGAGTGCGGTGCCGGCCAGCATAGCCTGGCAGTTTTCGCAGGTGTTGTCGGGCACCGGGGTGGGCCCTTTGACACAGTTAATGCAGCGGGCCAGGATCTTGGCAGCCGACGTTTTTCCCGAGCCGCGCGGGCCCGAGAAGAGATACGCGTGAGCGAGCTTTCCGCTTTCGATCGCCGCGGTCAGGGTTCGGACGACGGCATCTTGGCCCACAAGGTCAGCGAATACCAAGGGGCGCCAGGTACGGTAGAGGGACACACTCCCAACTTAGCTGGAGGGGGAAGAACTCCCGGCGTTTGACCCAGCCTAGCGCCGGGTAAGCCTGAAACGGGAATATCCTGCTAAGGGTTATAGGTGATATGCGAAGGCTGCCATGAAGGCGGCGGCGTTCGTACTTCCCAAGATATGGGATCGGAAGAAAGAGGTCTCGTGGATCTGCGCGCTGCGCTTCGAGAGAAGTTCGGGTTTAGAGAGTTTTACCCGGGCCAGGAAGAGGTCGTTTCCCGCGTCCTTAGGGGCGAGGATACGTTGGCAATTCTGGCGACCGGTGCGGGAAAGAGTCTGACCTATCAACTGCCGGCCTTACTGCTCGAGGGAACGACCGTCGTCGTCAGTCCGCTGATCGCGTTGATGAAAGACCAGCTCGACATGCTGCGCGAGCGCGGCATCACCGACGTCGTCGCACTCAACTCGACGCTTTCCGAAGATCAAGAACTGCGCGCGCGCGAACGCATTCGCGGCGGCAGCGTAAAAATCGCCTACACGACGCCGGAAAAACTCGAAGACGAAACGTTCTTGCAGCTGCTGCAGTCGATTACCGTTCCGCTTTTCGTCGTCGACGAAGCGCACTGTATCAGCCAATGGGGCCACGATTTTCGCCCGGCGTATCTCGCGCTCGGCGGCGTTATTGCAAAGCTCAAAAACCCGACGGTACTGGCGCTTACCGCGACGGCCACGCCTTCGGTGCGCGAGGACGTGCTGCACCAGCTCGGTATCGAGCACGTCAAGCCGATCGTCCGCGGATTCGACCGGCCAAACCTGGTGTATGAAGCGCGCAAGGCCGACAAGGAAGCCGACAAGCTCAAGATTCTCAACGCGCTGTTCACGGGCCACGACGCGCTCGAAGGCACCGGCATCATCTACACCGCGACCATCAAGAACGCGCTCGAGGTGCAGCACTATCTGACGCACCAGCTCGAGGTTCCGGCAGCGGTCTATCATTCGAAGCTGCATAAAGAAGATCGCACGTCCGTCCACAACCTGTTCATGGACGAGGCGATTCGCGCCGTGGTTGCGACCAACGCGTTCGGCCTGGGCATCGATAAGCCCAACATCAGGTTCGTCGTCCATTACGATTTGCCGGGATCGCTCGAGGCGTACACGCAGGAAGCCGGACGCGCGGGACGCGACGGCTTGGAGTCGCGCTGCATCCTCATCTATCGCATGAGCGACACGCGCGTGCAGAACTACTTCTTGACCGGCAAGTATCCCGACGTCGAAGAAGTGCAGCGGGTTTTCGGCACGATCGAGGTCTTCGGCGAACAGGCCGGCGGCGTCTCGATGACGGACCTGCGCAAGATTCTTCAGCTGCCGTTAACCAAGCTCAAAGTCATCCTCGCGCTGCTCAAGAAATCGGGCTACATCGAGCCGGCGGGAAAATCGGCCTACGGTTTGACCGAAGCGGTTCGCAAGCATCGCGAGCTGGTGCTCAGCTTGGCCAACTACGAGACCAAGAAATCGTACGATCAGAGCAAGCTCGCCATGATGCTGCAGTACGCGGAGTCGAGCTCGTGCCGGCGGCGCTTTATTCTTAACTACTTCGGAGAAGACTTCGCCGCGCTCAACTGCGGCGCGTGCGATAACTGCCTGCGCGCGCTTCGGCGCGGAACCGACCAGGGAGCGGCCACCGGCGGGTTCAAGATTTCCGACGTGGTCGCGCATTCGAAGTTTGGGATGGGTACGATCGAGCGGACGGAGAAGGATCTCGTCACCGTGCTCTTCCCCAACGTCGGTTATAAGACGCTATTAGCTTCTGCGGTCCGCCACGCCGAAGCGGCAAAGATTGCCTAGAGCGCTCGCCGCCCTCGCGATCGTCCTAGCCGCCTTTTTCGCAACCGCGCGCGCGCAACAGTCGCCGCCGCCGGTTCCGGGACCAACCTACTCGCCGTTTCCGACGCCGCCGCCTTCGGGCACGCCGCTGCCCAATGCGGTGCCGGCGACGCCCGGGGCCGTTCCCGAGACGTTGCCCAGCCCATCGGCGACGCCCACGTCGACGCCCACCGCACCGCCGATCGTCGTGTCGCCCGCGGCGCTGCAAGTGCCCGTCGGCACTTCGCAGCGCATCTCCGTCGGCTCCGCGCTCGCGCCGATAGCGGCAAGCGTCCATAATCCAGCGCTCGCCGACGTAGCGGTCGACCAGTCGAGTCAAACGGTGACCGTTACCGGTAAAACGCCCGGCGCGACGGTGGTCACCGTTTCCGACGCACGCGGGTTGACGCGCGACGTCGGCATCACCGTCGCGTATTACGCCGGTTCGATCGCGCCGCGCATCGCAGTGCAGCTCACGGGCGATCCAGCGTCGGAAGCGTTCGTGCGCGACGAGGTCGCGACGAGCGTGCGTCACGTCGCGCAGCCGCGTCCGGGCGCGCAGGTCGTCGTCGGGCCCGACGACGTTCCGTTTCACGGCACGCTGGCGCAAGACGACGTCGCGTCGTTCGACGTTCCGCTGCTGCTGCAAGGCACGAACTATATCGAAGTCGACGGCACGACGCACGTCGATGTGCAGAACGTCGCGGTTCCGCGTATTTCACCCGACTCGTTGATGGTCAGCGATTACCCCGAGCGGTTGACCGAAAACGGCACCCTTTTCGCCAGCGATCTCCATCACGAGAAGCCGTCGCGCTTTCTGTATTTCCACTACAACCCGCCGGGGCAGCCCGAGCGCCGCATCGTGCTGCGCGCGGAGAACACGTCGAGCGAACCGGCGATCGTGCAGTTCATCAGCGGCAGCGGCGGACCGGGGCCCAACGAGATGCAGGTCGGTCACGATGCGACTAAAGCGTTCTTGACGGCCGCCGTTGAGAATCAAGGCCGTCTGGTCGCGATCTCCGGCAACACCAGCGTCAACTTAGCCGAGCAAGATCTGCCGCCGGGAGACATCGTCTGCAACCTGCTGCAGCTGCGCGTGCTTTCGGGAAGCGACGTGAAGCTGACGCTGTTCGCGCAAGACGCGGGCGACAGCCCCTACGTCGCCTTGACGAACACCGATCTGCTCGAAGACACGCACAAACACGCACGCGGCGTCTATCCGATTCCGGAGTTCCATTACGCGACGCAATGGAACGTTAACGGCGAATACCTCGAGCTTCCGATCGGACAAATTCCGCTGCCCAACGACCTGCAGGGTGAGGCGCTCGCCGGCGATTACGGCGTGCTGCAATCGTTCGTCGTTACGGTGCAGAACCCGACGACGTCGCCGCAGGCGATAGCTATTTACGAAAATCCGCGCGGCGGCCGCGCGACCGGCACGTATTTGATCGACGGCGTCCTCGTGCAGTCGCATCAAGTGCCGCCGTTTTCGCGCTATAAAGTTCGCCAATACGTCGTACCGGCGCGTGGTTTCGTACGAATCACGATCGTCACGACGCCGGAAGCCGGTTCGAGTTACCCGCTGCGGCTGGTTTTGGCTCCCGACGACGGCAGCGTCGCACCGGGCGGTCCCGGCTCACCCATCTACTGAAGCTCGATACACTTCCTGCATCTTGCGCGCGCAGGCGCTCCACGCGAACCGGCCGCGTGCGGCGTCGCGTGCGTTCGCGGCGGTCGCGTCGCGCTCGCCGCGTAGTGCCGATGCGAGCGTTGTCACCCACGCGTCGACGTCGTCGAGCGGCAGCACGGGAGCGTCGGTACCAACGACCTCCGGCAGTGCGCTTTGATCCGAAACGACGCAGGGCGTGCCGGTACACAGCGCCTGGGCCGCGGCGTATCCAAATCCTTCGTAACGGGACGGAACCGCGACGACCGCGCAGCTTGCGTACAGTTCCAGGAGCTTCGAGCGATCGACGTATCCGGCAAACGTGACCCGATCGCGAACGCCCAGCTCCAACGCGAGATCTTCGCATTCGCGCTCGTACGGCGTCGACGGTCCGACCGCGACGAGCCGCGCTCCTTCCAGTTTGGGAAGCGCGCGAACGATGAGCTCGAGATTCTTGCGCCGCTCGATCGTGCCGACGGCCAGAATGGTGCGCCCGTCGCCGGCGCGCCGCTCGAGCGCGCAGAAATCGCCGGCGACGCCGGGATAGACGACGGCGATCCGCTCCGGATCGTATCCGTCGAGCAGTTCCAGCAACTCTCCGCGCGAGAAGTTCGAATCGACCGCGATGCGTGCCGCGCTGCGATAGCGGTGCAGCGCAAACGTCCCAAAATAGTAGCGCGCGTACGGTCGCGTGTGCGCTTGCACGCGCAACCAAGCGACGTCGTGCACCGTCACGACGATTGGCCGTTCGAACCGTAACGGCATCGTTCCCGACGCGCAGTGCAGCACGTCGGCGTTCTCGGCACGCGCGCGCTGCGGAAGGTGTATTTGATCCCACAGCACGCGCCGGTCGAAGCGCCACGGATCGAGTTGCGGCTCGACCAGCTCGGCGACGTCGGTACCTTGCGCGCGCAGCGCGGCGATCAAGCCGCGCACGTACTCACCGATGCCGGTGGCAGTGCCGACCGTCAGCTGGGCGTCTACGGCGACTTTCATTTACTGCTTCAGAAAACGTTCGAGAGAACGGACCATCAGCGAGTTCGGATCGAGCGCGAGTGCACGGCGAAGGCTTTTCTCGGCCGTGGCAAGATCGCCCCGCTGATACGCGATCACGCCGACGCCGGCAACTGCGTCCGCGCTGCCGGGATTTGCATCCACGGCACGCGCGAAGAAGCGTTGCGCGCCGTCGAGGTCGCCCAAGAGCATCGCCTGATTGGCGGCGACGATCAGGTATTTGTCTGAAAGCGGAGCGAGGTCGACCGCCGCGCGGAAATCGCGCATGCCGCGATAGAGCCACGCACCCTGTGCTTTGCTGTCGGGAATCTCGCGCCACGCTTGGCGGTTCGCGAGCTGCCCCAACCGAAAGTACGTTTCACCGACGTCGTCGGGGTGCGTCGTTAATAACGCCAGTCGCCGTTCGAGCAGCGTTTCGAGCGCATATCCGGCCGCCGGGCTGCGCTCGGCAAGCGCTTGTGCCGCCGCGTCGACGGCGTTTACGTCGGGTGCGGCAAGAAAGTACTCGAGGGCCAACTGCTCGTCGCCCTGCGCGCGCGCGATGCGCGCGAGCAGCTCGTCGCGCGCCGGCGACGCCGGAAGGGCAATCGCCTCGCGCAACGCGCCGGCGGTGTCGCCGCTGGAGAGCTCGTAGGCCGCCAAGGTCGTGACCACGTACGGCGCCGGCGCGACTGCGTCGAGCGCGCGATACACCGTGAGTCCAAACGCCAGCGGAATGCGCGTGGGAAGCGTTCCCGGCGCGGCGGCGCCGGAGTTGAGCGCGTACGATGCAAGCTGAATCGCCGCAAACGCCGCGCCAATCGCGACGAGAACCAAGGCCGTGGCGACGCGTGCGAACGTAAAAGAACGCGCCCCAAGCGGGCGTTCGTTCAGAACTTCACCGTAAAGTTGAGATTCTCTCGAGTCTGCGTCAGCGAGTTGGCCGGCAGAATGTTGTCTTGATAGCGATACTGGTACGCCGACAGCGACAGCGTGCTCGACGAGTGCGGCAGCGCAAACGTCAGCCCCCCGCCATACGCGTTGTCGATCGCATCCAAGTTGGTGAGACCCGGTAAGCCGTAACTGCCGAGCAAGCGCGCCGTGTCGTAGTTGAGCTTCAGGGTGAGGCCGTTGATCAGCGGCACGGCGACACCCGCGTTGATCGAGAGACGGCTCATGTTGCCGAAGTTCGGAATCACCAGCGACGTGTCGTCGCCCGGCAGCGATAGCGACGAAAGCGGCGCCGATGGTGCGAAGTTCGTATCGTTGCGCGTCAGCTGCTCGTAGCTGCTGGACAGGCCGAGGTCGAGATTGCGCCGTCCGGCGCGCACGGCAATATCGGCTCCCGCGCCGTACGCGTTATCGTGCAGTGCGATTTGCGGTGCCTGCGCGGAGTCGCCTTGCACTTGCCCTTCGACCCGCACCGGCCCCACGTGCAGCAGTGCCGGAACCGATCCGCTCGTGGCGGCCGCGCCTGCAACGCCGCTGGTACTCGCTTTTGCCAACGACGCCGACGCAGACTGCACGATCGGCGCGAACGACACTTCACCCGATTGCAGCGTGACGTCGGGCGCCTGCTTTACGGGCTGGTACGCGGCGACCGGAAACGACGGCGTGACGACGTCTTGCGTGCCGGCGGCCGAGGCTCGCGGCGCGGCCGGCGCCGAGTACAACACGTCGGTATTGAGTACGCGCGCGCCCACGCTCTGCGCGAGATCGGTGTACCGGTCGGGCGCCGCCGTTGCTTCGCTCGCAGCGAAGGTCGGCGCTTGCGCGATGTCCACGGTAAAGCTGTCGCCGGATTGTTGCTCGGGAATCCGCAGAGCCAGGGTGCGAAGCGGAGACTCGGAGGCTCGGTCGCCGTAAGCCGCGGCCACCGCCGCGGCCGGGTCGGTCGTTTCACCGAAGATCCGCATGAAGACGGCCGAGCGAAAATCGTAAGTGGCGACGGCGAAAGAGGCCGCCGGGGCAACAGAAGACGACAGCGCTACCCCGAGCGCTGTAATCAACACGACGCCGAGACCCCGACGCATGTGCTCCGCTCCTGTTCTCAACTACCAGCGTACCCGTCGGGACGGGTGCTTATTAATATCGGATTATTTTTGCTTTGGTTTCACTTCGAACGGCCGTCGCCCGCGCCCGCGAGGTACGTCCGGGCTATTAGTATAGCCGCATAATCGTCGATAGGCCTGGGAGGAAGCTGCATGCCCAGGGGGATCAGGCGCCGCCAGCCGCGGGGCGGATGCTCGGTAAAATAGAGCTCCCGCGCCCGCCGGCTCGTCTCGTACTCGTCCACGAACACGGCCGGCAGGCCCAATCCGCCCAGCGCTCGTGCTACGTCGCGAGAGCGAGTGCCTTTGCCGATAGCCAAGCAGGCGACCGGTTGTCCGGTCGTCACCTCGCGGACTTTTTCGAGCAGCGTACCAATCGGCTCGATTCCGGCGCAAAGGACGCTGCCCGTGCCGTCGACCAGCGCATAGCCGGCTTTGACGCTTCCCGGATCGATGCCGAGAACCGTTTGCGTCATTACGTCGGCTGCTGCGTAAGGACGATAATGACCGGAATGCCGCCCAGGTGCGGATAGAAGTCGGACGCTGAAAACGCCGTCATGACGTATTGTCCGGGCTTGGCGATCATCGCTTGCATTTGCGCGGAGCTCTGCGGGCCCGTTACGGGCTGAACGTTATCGGCGAGGAACGGCGGCAGGCCGACGCGTTTGGCGTTGGTCGAGATCACGTTGAGCAGCTGGCCTATGGCGCTATTGAGGTTCGCGCCGCTTGGGATGTTCCGCAGCTGCGCCAAGACCTGTCCCTTTTGGTAACCGCGCTGATCCGGAATCACCCTGACTTTAAAGTGAATCTCGTCGTTGACGAAGAGGTTCTGGTCGGAATCGACGGCCAGCATGGCGTTTGCCCTGAGGCCCTGCGAAAGCGTCGCAATCTCGTCGATCTTCTTTTGGATGTCGGGCGGCGTGACGAACGGCTTTAAGCCCAGCGACTGGAAGTTGGCGTTGACGTACTTCACGGCGTCGTCGTAAAACGCTTTGACGATCGCTAAACGCTGCCCATGGGTCGCGTTCTGACCGATGAATCCGTAGAACGGAACCATCAGCTGATCGACGGGCCACACCAGGCGTCCTTGGTTGACCTTCGTCTCGAGTTGATTCTCGCGATCTTGCAGGTCGGAGATCTGCTTGTTGAGCGTGCCCAAGCGGAAGAACGCGGTCTGTACTTCCTGCGATGCGAAAATCGCCACCAGCGAAATCAACAGCGCGATGATCATGCCGGTTGCGATGGCGACGATCGTGGACGTATACCGCGGGCGAATGCCGTATAACGTCATGCGCTTGCGACCGACCTGATGGCCGACGCGGTCGCCGACGTACGCCACGCCGCCGGCCAACGCCATGACCAGCAAGATGTTTCCGATGCCGCGTAAGATCTCGATGAAGTTCATACGAGCGCCGCGCGGCGCAGCCGCGTCAACCCGATGGCCGTGAAGATGAGATTGGGAACCCACGCCCATAATGCCGCCAGCGGAATGAACGCTTCGGCCAGAAACGAGCACACCGTCATCACGATGTAGTAGACGAAGACGATGACCAGCGACAGGCCCAAACCCAAGCCGGTGCTGCCGCCGCCGCGAATTGGGCGCAGTGCGAACGGTATCGCGATGAGAATGAAGACGAAACACGCAAACGGCCGCGCGAGCTTCTCCTGATACGTCGTGACGTATTTACGGTATTCACCTTCGGTCAGCTGGCCCGTACGGACTACTTCGGCAATTTGCGCGCGGCTCATATTCTCCGGATCGTCGTTGCTGATGCGCTTGACGATGTCGGTTGGATTTTCGCCGATTTCGACCTGCTGTTGCGGTATGCGCGGCTCGGCCAGCGTGGTGCCGTCGGGGTTGAAGCGGTAGACGCTGGAGTCCTGGAGCACCCACTTATTGGCGGTAAACTCGGCCCGATCGGCAAAAACGATCTGCCGCGGCTCATTTTTGCTGTCGTATTGAACCAGTGTGACGTGCACGAGCGCTTGGGAGTTCGGATCGTAGGCCGTCGCCAGCGTCACTTGCCGGCCGCCGCCGGGAAGCGGCGCCGTTACGGTGAGGTCGCGGCTGAAGGCACTCGTGTGATTGATGACGGTGTTTTCGATTTCCGTCAGTTCGCCGTTGGCGTACGGGACGACGCGCTCTTGCAGAAAAAAGGTGACGAAGGACATCACGATGCCGACGGCCAGCAGCGGTGCCACGATGCGCGCGAACGTGACGCCGGCGGCTTTGAGTGCGGTGATTTCGCTGTCGCCGGACAGACGCTGGATCGTCAGCAGCGTTCCCAAAAGCAGCGCCATGGGGATACACAGCACGATTTGCGCGGGAAGTGACCAGAGAAAGATCAGCACGGCGGCCCACAGCGGCGCGTGGTCGCTGCTCACCAGCTTGCCGATGTTGAGAATCAGCGTGGCCGCAAAGATCAACGTGAAGGCGGCCAGACCAAAAGCGAACGGTCCCGCGAGTTCGCGCAGCATGTAGCGATCGAGAATCGTGAAGCCGAACTCGCCTGCCCTCACAGCCTAAAGCCTTCGCCCAAATAGAACGTGCGGGCGATGGGCGAATCCAGAACTTCCTGTGCGCTACCGGAGACCTCGATCCGGCCGTTGTTGAGAATGTACGCGCGATCGACGATCGCAAGCGTCTCGCGTACTTGGTGATCGGTGATGAGGATGCCGAGACCCCGGTCGCGCAGCTGCCGAATCATCGCCTGAATGTCGGCGACGGCGATCGGATCGATGCCCGTAAACGGCTCGTCGAGCAGCAGAAATGCCGGCTCGATTGCGAGCGCCCGCGCGATTTCGACGCGGCGCCGCTCGCCGCCCGAGAGACTGTCGCCGCGCGCGTCGACGAACGCGCGTAATCCGAACTCCTCCAGCAGCGCTGGAAGCCGCCGCTCGCGCTCCTCGTGCGCAATGCCGTTCTGCTCCCAAATCAAGCGGATGTTGTCGCCCACCGAGAGTTTGCGAAAGATCGAGTTTTCCTGCGCCAGGTAGCCGATGCCGTTGCGGGCGCGCGCGTACATCGGCGCCGACGTCAGATCGATCTCGCGTTCGCCGTTGTCGAGCAGCACCGTTCCGCCGTCGGGCTTGACCAACCCGACCACCATGTAAAACGTCGTCGTCTTGCCGGCGCCGTTGGGACCGAGCAGACCGACGACCTCGCCGGTGCCGACCTGCGCCGTAACGCCGTTGACGACGGTACGCTCGCCGTATCGTTTGACGAGGCCGCGCAGCTTGATGGAAGAGAGTTGATCGCCGTTTTCGTTCATGTTTATCGCATCGTGATGTGGATGAGCGAGATATCCGAATCAAAGCTCGAGCCCGTTCCCTTGAAGCCGTTTGGCTCGACGATCGTCACGTTACCCTTTCCATGCAGCATTTGCGTCGTGTGATCGTACTCGAGCGTGTCGCACTGGAGCACGGTACCCGAACTCGAGTGCGCCACCACGCCGTTGAGCAGGGTTAGCGTGTTCGCCGTTTCGTCCGCGATGGCTTGCGGAGCTCGCGCGGTCATCGTGCTGCCGTCTTTGCCGTGAAACGTCACCGTCGCGTTCTGGAAGACGACGCGCATCCGGCCCTGCGGGCCCCGGCTCTCGAACGAGCTGGCGATCAATTCATACTCGATCCGGTTGTGAATTTGCAGAACGGACCGCACCGGCTGCTTCGCCGTGCCGTGACCCGTGATATGGAGCGCCGGTTGGGTCGGCGTGGCGACCGGGGAGCCCGTGGGACCGGCTGCGGTCTTTGGGGCTTGCGGGTTGCACGCGACGAGCACCAAAGCGGCCGCGAACGCCGCCGATCTGCGCGTCACGCTTGGTCCCAATCGCGCGAGGCGGCGGCCAATGCAAAACCCATCGTGGGCATCCACAACCCGAAAATCACGACGCTCATCGTATCGATCAGGCCTTGCACGGCCACACCGGCGAGTCCCGCCGCGGCCGCAAGCGCGAGCAGCGCCGCCGCCGGCGGCACGTCGCGCAATCGGCGTCGTAAAGCCGCCGCGAGCGACCACGCGTTCCACAAGAACGCGCCCAAACCCACAATACCGAGTTCGGCAAAAAACGTGAGATACAGACTGTGTGCGTGAAACGCCGTCGCGTCGGCGTCGGGAACGTGTACGACCGCGTACAGACGCGAGAAGTCGAACGGACCGACGCCCGTTAGCGGAAAGCGATCGATGATCTGCTCGGCGGCCTTCCAAATCGCGACGCGCGTGTAGTCTTCGCTCGGATTGTGCTGGACGTTGAAGGCCAGCAGTACCGCAACGAGACCGGCCGCCACCACCGCCGCGGCGGCAGCCACGCCCGCGCGGCGGCGCGGCATCTGCACCGCGACCAAGAACGCGGCTGCGGCCGCGAAGCCCATCCACCCGGCGCGCGAATGCGTTTCGTAGAGCGCTACCAGGCCGACGGCGACCGCGATCCATCCTAGCGCGCGCAGCGCCGGGCCGCGCGCGATACGCGCGATCGCATACGCGATCGGAATGAAGACGACCAGGTACGCGGCTAGCTCGCCGGGCAGAATGAACGTTCCGGTGGCGCGGCCGTGCGAAATCGCGTAGAGCGCCGCAGGCCGGTGCGTTGCGACCATCGCGATCGCCGCCGCCGCCGCCAGCGTGCCGGAGACGAGATACGACCAAAAGATCGCCGGCGCAACGTTCTTATCGGCGAAGAAGCGCACGATCGCGCAATGCCACACGATGCCCAATCCGAAAATGCCTACGAAGAGCACGCCGGCGGCCGGATCGAACCCGAGCAGCGCGCTGAGCATCGACGCGCCGAACCACGCCAGCATCGGCCACAGCAGCGGCTGTTCGACCGGTGCGCGATGAACGATCATCGTGACCGACGCGTAGATGGCGAGCAGCACCACGAAACCCAGAACGGCGTAGACGACCGGCGCCGGAACCAGCGAAACGCCCGGATACGCGACGCTCGTGAGCGAGATGAACGCCGGAAACAGCGGAACCGCCGCATAGACTCCGGCCATCGCAGCCGGCATCAGCGCGCGTAAACTAGGCACGCGAGGCCACCGCCGCCACGCGTAGCGCCACCGCGTGCGCACCGCCGGGCGCGCCCATGCGTTCGCGTCCGATCGCGCCCATGCGCGCCCTGTGCGCGTCGTCGCGCAGCAGCGCCGAGACGCCGGCAACCGCGTCGCCGAGACGATCGGGCACCATCGCAAGCGCCTCGCCGAGTAATCCTTGCTGCCGCCGCCGATACCAGCGGCTCTTACGATCGCCGGCGCGCTCGAACGCGACGACGCCGACGCCCGCCGCAGCGGCCGCTTCGTTTGCCGTGCCGGCCTGTCCGAGCACGAGCGCGACTCGGCGCAGAATCGGACCCAGCGCGCCGCGCCAGGCGCGCACGACGACGCGCTCGCCGTCGGCGAACTCGAACGGTATCGTCTCGTCGCCGGTGGTCCGCACGTTCCATCCGTCGCCGCGCGCGTCGCGCGCGAACCGGTCCGCGTCGAGACCGCGCGACACCGAAAATGCCGCGCCGAGCTGCGCTCGCTCGCGCGAAAGTTCGCGCGTCACGCTCAAGAGAAAACGTCCGTCGCCATACGCGCTCTCGCGGCTGCCGGGAAACAGCGCGAGCGCCGGCGCGAAACCCGCCAGCGCGCCGGCCGCGCGCGGATCGTCCTGCGTCGCAAAGAGATCGACGATCACGTTGGCCGCGCCGTCGACGAAAACGCGGCGCTCGCGCAGACGCTTTGCCGTCGCCTCGTCGCGAACGAAAACGGCGCGCGCCCGCCGCAACACTCGTTCCTCGGCCGGCCCGTACGGCGCGACGTTGACGCTTTTGGCCGTTCCGACGAAGACGACCGGCGAACGCGTGGTGAGTGCCATCACCAGCGCGTAGACGTCGCCGATCGCGACGACGACGTCGTATACTCCGCGCGCGGCGCGCAAGAACCCGCGCTGCGCGAGCGTCAGCCCGATCAAACCGGAGCGTACGTCGCGGACAATGTTAGCGACGTTTCCCATTGCAATCAACCCGCCGCTCGGCATCGCGCGCTGCGGACCGACGTCGTTCATCACTTCTGAGTTTGCGTCGCCGACCAGTGCGAGATGATCGATCCGCGCGTCGGGCGCGATCGCTCGGAGATCCAGCGCAATGCGATCGGCAATCGACGCCTCGCCGTGACCGTTGCTGACGAAAAGCGCGTTCATCACGCCGCCGACTCGCGCAGCGGCACCAGAGCGAAATCGTCGATGACGAAACGCCCGCGCGCCGCGTCGTGCCGCATCTCGGTGCGCGACACGAACCGCCCGTACGGTCCGGCATGAACGATGGGAACGTCGCCGGCGTATTCGGGCTGCGCGAGCGTGTCGTGACTGTGCCCGCCGAGAATCAAATCGATGCGCGGCACGCGTTGCGCCAAGACGCGATCGAGCCGCAGACCGACGTGCGATAGAACGATCAGCATCTCACCCGCAGGGACGGTGGCCGCGTACGGGGCGACGGCGTCCCACGGGTCGAGAAACCGCCAGCCGAACACGCGCTCCCACGGACTGCCCAGCGGATACTGCATGATCAGTAGGCCGAGCACGTGTGCGGTGACACCGTCGCGCTCGAAGCGCAGCGACGGCACGAACGGCAGCGCGCGTCCTTTGGTGTCGAGAAGGTTCGTGCAGACGAGCGGATGGTGCATCTGCGCGGCTCGCGCACGCAGCAGCGGAAAGAGATAGTGAAACTCGCGATTGCCGATCGCTTGCGCGTCGTATCCCGCCGCGTCGATCTCGCCGATGATCGGTTCGCGCCGATGGTAAACCGTCTGGCTTCCGCGCAACGAATCGCCGCAGTCGAAGAGCAGACCGGGCTCCGCCGCGCGCAGCTCGCGCAAGCGGCTCGCGATGCCGCGCCGGTCGTGGAGATCGGACGTGTGGTAGATGCGCGTCACGCCGCTTGCCCGCGAGCGAGATCGACGGCGAACTGGGCGCAGCGTTCGAGCGCGTCGGGCGGTCCGAGTGCCGAGCGCAGCTCTGCGAACGCCGCATACTGCAACGTGGGATTCTCCAGCGCGCGTTCCATCTCGGCGGCCAAGCGTTCCGGCGTGGCCTCTTCTTGCAGCAGCTCCGGCACGATCTCACGGTCGAGCACGAGGTTGGGGAGCGTGATGAAACGGTGCTTGATCATCGTGCGGCCGTGTCTCACGAGCATCGGCGAGATGATATACAGCGCGACGGCGGGGACGCCCGAAAGCGCGCACTCGAGCACGGCGGTTCCCGACGCGACCCACGCCGCGTCGGCGCCGGCCAGCGCGTCGGCAACGCCGCCGGCGACGCGCGTTTGCGTTAGACCGAACGTTTCGATCGTTCGCTCGATCCGGCGGCGCGCTCGTTCGTCGGCCGCACCGAAGACGCCGCGCAGATTCGGCCGCCGCTGCGCGAGCAACCGGTACGCCTGCGCGAGCGCCGGCAAATGGCGTCGCAGCTCACCGCTGCGGCTGCCCGGCAAGAGCGCAACGGTGCCGCCGTCGGGCGGGGGGGTCGCACGCGGCGCGCGCATCGCGTACTGCGACGCCAGCGGATGACCGAAATAGGCGATCGGCAGTTCGAGCGAGCGATAGAACTCGTACTGATGCCGGAACGCCGTCATGGGCACGGCGACCGCGCTGACGACGCGCGCCTTCCTTTCGTTGTCGAGCCACGTTCCCGGCGGAAAGACGTCGAGCACGGGACCCGTATAGTGAAGGCGGCGCAGCGTCTGCGCGAGGCGCAGATTGAAGACGCCGAAGTCGATCAGCACGACGAGATCGGGTTTGACCCGAGCTATGTGAAACGCCGTCAGCCACATCGTGGCCAGCAGTTTGGGAATGCGCGGCAGTGCCGCAAGCGGTCCCATGCTCGCCCACCCGGTGTGATCGCGCCACATCGTAAATCCGGCGTCCCGCATACGCTGCGTGCCGATCCCTTCGAAGGATGCCTGCGCGTCGACGCTCGCGATGGCCTTCGCCAGCAGCAACGCACTCGTTTCGCCCGACGGCTCGCCCGTTGAGAAAAAATAACGCATGCTACCGCCGCGCTGCTATTTCAGAACGCCGCGTTCCGAGGGTGTCTCCAGAAACGCGATGATCTCGCGGCCCGGCGTCGTAGCCACCTCGGCGCGCATCGCCTCGATCGCCTGCGAGACGTTCATCTTCGGATTGTAGAGGTGTTTGTAGAAGCGCTTGATCTCGTTTCGTTCTTCGACGGTGAAGCCGGCGCGCCGCAAGCCGACGCTGTTGAGCCCGTACGGCTGCGCCGGATTGCCTTCGATCAAAAAGAACGGAGGCACGTCTTTCGTAAGCTTGCTGGCACCGCCGATCATGGCGTAGCGTCCGATTCGCGTGAACTGGTGCACGCCGGCCTGGCCGCCGATCGTTGCAAAGTCGCCGACCTCGACGTGTCCCGCGAGTTGCGCGAGGTTGCTCATGGTCACGCCGTTGCCGATGATGCAGTTGTGCGCGATGTGCACGTACGCGAGCAGCAGGCAGTCGTCGCCGACCGCCGTGACCTCGTCGTGTCCGGTCGCCCGCTGAATGCTCACGTATTCGCGCAGCACGGTGCGGCTTCCGATTCGGGTGAAGGCGCGTTCGCCCGTGTATTTGCGATCTTGCGACGCGGCTCCGATCGTAGCGAACGGATAGATCTGGCAATCTTCGCCGATCTCGGACCATCCGTTGACGACCACGTGTGCCTGCAGCACGGTACGCTCGCCGATCGACACGTTTTCGCCGACGATGCAGTAGGGGCCGACCTCGGTTTTACGGCCGATCTGCGCGCCGGGATGAACGAGCGCGGTCGGGTGAATCATACGTGCAGAACGGTTGCGTCGCCGCTCATTCGCGGGTCCGAAGAAATCGAGAACATCAGCTCGGCCGAGCAGACGAACTGGCCGTCGACCGACGCCTCGCCGCCGATCCAGCCGATGTTGCGCTTGTGGCGCAGCATCTTCACTTCGATCTCCAAACGATCTCCGGGAATGACCGGGCGCCGAAACTTCGCCTTGTCGATGCCCGCCAAATACGGAACCTTGCTGACGTACTCGCCCGGCTCCAGCACCACCGCGCCGCCGAGCTGCGCCATCGCCTCGAGCATATACACGCCCGGCAGCACCGGATTGCCGGGGAAGTGTCCGGCGAATACGGGCTCGTTATACGTGATGTTCTTATAGCCGCGCGCGCGTACCATCGGTTCGTACTCGAGGACGCGGTCGATGAGCAAAATCGGATAGCGGTGCGGCAGTATCTCCATGATCTGCCGGATGTCGAGCTCAGCCATGTTTAGGCAACCTCTTTGACGCGCGAGCGCAGTTCGCGTGCGACCATAGCGTGCAGCTCGTGACCGCTCTTGATCGCGACGATCTCGCACTGCGGCCACGCACCCAGTAGGCAGAAATCGCCGATCAGGTCGAGCACTTTGTGGCGCACGACTTCGTTGGGCCAGCGCAAAGCCTGCATCGGACCGTCGGGAGCGAAGACCAGCGCGTTATCGAGACTCCCGCCCAATGCCAGACCGCGCGCGCGAAGCGCTTCCACCTCGTGGAGGTAGCCGAAGGTGCGCGCTCCGGCGATCTCGTCACGGTAGAGCGCCGGTTCGATCTCGCCGTAGAAGTACTGCGTGCCGATCGGCGCCGGAAAATCGGCGACGAAGCGCACGCGAAACGTGGAGGCCGGCAAAACGGCCACCATGCGATCGCCGCTTTGAATCACGAACGGTTGGCTGGGTGCGAAGACGCGGCGCGGCGCGGCTTGCGGAACGATTCCGGCCGATTCGATCGCGTCGAAAAAACCGCGCGCGCTTCCGTCGCCGATCGGGATCTCCTTACCTTCGACGCGAATCTCGGCGTTGCTCACGCCGGCGGCCAACAACGCCGACAGCAGATGCTCGGTCGTGGAAACCGACGCGCCGTCGCGACCGATGACGGTCGCGCGAGAAGTATCGATCACGTGCTCGGCCGTGGCCGGAACTTCGACCGTCTTGCCGCCTGAAACGAGCGTGAACGCAATGCCCGAATCGGGCTTCGCGGGCATGACGTCGACGACGGCGTTCGAACCCGTGTGAAGACCGACGCCTTCCAAGTGCACCGCTTTGCGCAGCGTCCTCTGTTCGTTCATTACGGCTCTTCTTTGCCGAGGCGTTTCTCGAGCGCTTCGACTCGTGCGACCAGCTTGGGCAGCTTACGAATCAGGACCTCTCGTCGAAGATCTTCGCGGTGGTCGCGCGCCGGATTCCCCGATATGGTCGCGCCGTCGGCAACGTCGCCCCAAACGCCGGATTGGCCCGCGATGGTGACGCGATCGCCGACGCGCATGTGCCCGCGCGTGCCCACCTGGCCGGCGATTTTGACGTAGTCGCCGATCACCGTCGAACCGGCCATTCCGGTAAGCGCCGCAACCGCGCAGTGTTTTCCGATCCGGCAGTTGTGTCCGATCTGCACGAGATTGTCGACCTTCGTGCCCGTACCGATGTGCGTGCTGCCGGTTTGCGCGCGATCGATGCACGTGTTCGCGCCGATTTCCACCTCGTCGTCCAGAACGACGTTGCCGACTTGCGGGATGCGCTCGAGCGCACCCTCGATAAACGCCCAGCCGAAGCCCTCGCTGCCGATCACGCTGCCTGCGTGCAGAACGACGCGATTTCCGATCCGACACCGTTCCATCAAATGCGCGTGCGGATGCAGCCACGACTCCTCACCGATGGAGGCTCCGTCGCCGACGTACGCGCCCGCACCGACGATGCTTCGCGCGCCGACCGTCGCGCCGTGACCCACGTACGCATGGGCGCCGATGTAAACGCCTTCGGCAAGCGATGCGTCCGATTCGACGGCCGCACTGGGATGGACGAACGGACCTTGCGGCCGTTTCGGACGCAGGTCGCGCAACAGCCGCGCGAGCGCGTACCGTGCGTTCTCGACGACGATGAGCGGCTTTGGAGGCGCGTCGATCGGAATCGTCGCATCGACGAGCACCGCGGCCGCCTTGCCGGCGAGCGCGGACGTCAAATACCGCGCGTCCGTAGCAAAGGTCAGCGCGCCGGCACCGGCCTCCTCGACCGCAACGATGGAATGGATGGCAACGTCGCCGTCACCGACGACGCGTCCGCCGACGCGGGAGGCGAGCTGTTGCACCGTACCCAGCATCGCGGACCGCTTTCGCTGTGCCCGGCTACGATCCGCTCGGCGCGGGCGAAGCCTTCTCGACGATGTTGAGGCTCTTTTCCACGTCGGGCGTGATGTCGACGCCGCCGTAACCGACGCCCTCGCGGGTTACCACGAGTTTCAACTGCTTATCCGAAGCGATCTTGCCGGCGGCGTCGCGAATCTGCTGCGTCAACTGCTCGGTGATCTTCGAATACTTGCGCTGCATCGCCAGCACGGCTTGCTGCTTCTGTGCGGTGCTGCCCCTGCCCTTAGCGATGCGGTCCTCGTCGGCGTACAGTTGACTCTGATAGCCTTGATATTCCGGCCAATTGTTCACGATGCGGTTCACATCGACGAGTCCGATCGGACTCGACGCTCCGCAGCCGGTTGCAATAACGGCCACTAGGGCCGCCAAAATGATATGTTGTTTTTTCACTCGTGTAGGCTTTCGACGTCTTTGGTTACTTCGTTCGTCATATCGTAGCCGCCCGGAGCGGCGTCGGGTCCGTTGAAGACGATGCTGAATCCCTGATCCTTGGCGATGCGGCTCGCTTCGTTTTGGATCTGATTGACGATCTCATTATAGAGGTCGTCGCGACGCTTTTGCAGAGCGTCGAGTTCTTTGGCGGCCGCGCCCGTGGCACCAACGTCGGCACCGTGCAGGGCGGCGAACTGACGATCGAGATCGTTCTTGGTCGCGGTGTATTCGGCGATCGTCTGGGACGCGTCGGCACGAAACTCGTCGGTCAGCTGGTTGTGAATCTGCGCGATTTTCGCTTTGACGTCGGGCGGCAGGTTCGACGGAAGCGCCGGCGGTGCCAGCTGACGGATTTGCGCCCCGACCTCGTTGCGGCGTTCTTCGATCTTGCTCTGCGTCTGCGACTGAATCGTCGAGAGCGCGGCCTGCACCTGCGAGTTGGTCTGATCGTTGAGCTGCTTGCGATACGCGTCGAGCGCGGCTTGATCCGTCTTGCGCATCGCGTTGGTTTGCGCGGTTTCCTTCGAATCGATGGCGGCGAGCTGATCCTGCAGCTGCTTGCGCGTCGCCGGTTCGAGCGCGAGGTTGTTCAGCCGCGTTTTGATCGCCAGGCGCTGCTGGGCGTCTTCTTGCGACAGCCGCATCGACAGATCCGTTTCCTGCTGCGCGAGCTGCTCGGCCTTCGCGCGAAGCTTCTGCTCCCCTTGCAGCTGCAGCTGGCGCACGATCGAGGCCGCCGCCGCGCGATTCTGCTCCACGACGCTCTTCTGGTACGCCTGAAAATCCTGGCCGGCAGCCTGCGCGGCTTGCTGCGCCTGCTGCGCCGACGTCGCCGACATCAGCTTCGACGCGAACTCACCCGCGCCCGGGACGTTGGCCGCCGTCAACGCTGCCGCGATCGCCTGCTGTTCGCGCTTGAGATACGTCTGCTGCTTCTGCTCGATGATCTTGCCGGCGCGGTCGTTGGCGGCTTGCATTTCGGCGTTGAGCTCTTTGGTCTGCGCCGCGATCTGCGAAGCCGACAACGGAACGTGCGGAGTCGAGGCCTTCAGCTGAATAGCCGAGATCGCGTCGTCGAGCTGCGAGAGCTGCGAATAGAGCGGGTGATGCTTGACCACGTCCGACACCCGCACGTACCCGATGCCGCGAATCGACGACGAGTGCACGTTGGGACCACATCCGCTCAAAAGAACGAACGCGAGCGCCATCAACGCCGCCGTGTTATTTGAGCTCATTTTGGACATCGGCAGTGATGTCCGTGCCCCCATAGAGAACGTCGGCGCGGTCGATGACGAGCAAGACGTTGTGCTTGCGCGCCGCGTCCGCGGTAGCGGTCTTCGTGGCATCGACCAGCGGCTTGAGCAGCTGCTCTTGCTTATCGGAAAGCGTCTTGTTGTAGTCTTGGTAGACCTGTTTCTTGTCGGCGTCGGTCTTCGCAGCGGCGAGTTTCGGCCCGAAGAGGGCGCGCTGCGTCGACGCGTACTGCGCCATCTGATCGTTGGCCGACTTGACTTTGGGCATGCCGTCGAGCGCGGTTTGATCGACGAAACCGATCTCCGAAGGCGCCGGCGTCGCAGCCGGCGGCGAGATCGCCTGATTGCTCGAGAAGAGCGTTTCGACGTCCTTGGTGATATCCTGACCGCCGTAGATCACGATGCGTTTGTCGACCACGATCGAAAGGTTGCGCGTGGTGCAGACCGCCGCGATGGCGAGTTGCGCGCGCTGAAAGACCGGTCCGACGATCTCCCGCTGCTTGTCGCTATATTGCTGTTGAAACTGCATCTGGATGCGTTGCTTGTCGGCGTCGCTCCTGGCATTTTTCATGGTCGAGGCGAACTGCGCGTCGAGCTGCTGTTTGTAAGCCGCCAGCGTTTGATTCGCCGAAACGAAGACGGGCATGTTGGCGAGCTCGGCCTGGTCGATATATCCGACGTCGGAGAGATCGGCCGCGATGGCCGCGGGCGCGACGAACGCCGCGATGAGTAACGCGGCGGCGATAGTAGTAGCTAACCGGATCTTC
Source organism: Candidatus Baltobacteraceae bacterium (assembly GCA_036488875.1). Lineage (NCBI taxonomy): Bacteria > Bacillati > Vulcanimicrobiota > Vulcanimicrobiia > Vulcanimicrobiales > Vulcanimicrobiaceae > Vulcanimicrobiaceae bacterium. The sequence goes on from DASXGW010000008.1 coordinate 164,121, forward strand.
ATAGTTTCCCTTTGACTGTAGACGAGAAAAACCCCAACTCTAAAAGCTTTGACCGATGCCGAAACTCGTGTGAGTGCCGCTGGCGCCTCGAGCGAAGTCGATGCGAATGGTGTGCAAGCCGAGTTGAGGCACGTCGAAGCGAATGCCGACGCCCGCGTCCCCATACAACGCCCAGTTTCCCGGATAGCCGACGATTCGGTTCGTGTACGGGTTGAGCAGTGGGTAGGCGCCGCGGATCTTGTAATCGAGCTCGTCGACGAACAACGCGAGCGTTAATCGCCGGTCCAGCGCCAGCGGCTGGCGCAGCTCGATCTGACCCAAGAACGCATTGGTAGCGTAGAACACCTGATTGTAGCCGCGCATCTGCTGGTCGGAGAACGTGAACAACTGACTCGGCGGAATGACGCCGGTCGAACTGTACGCGGCTCCGTGCACGCCGATCGTCGCACTATGCAGTATGGGGAAGAAGCGCGCGGCGTCGAGCGTCTCCTGTGTGAAGTCGAAGTTCGAGCCGAGCGACGGAACCGACAACTGCGCCGAGAACTGGGCTTTGAGGCCGGTGCGCGGGTTGAACGGATCGTCGAGCGTCGTCGACTGAAGCCCGACGGTTGCCGTGTTGAGCTTGTAGGGCGCGCCGGTGTTGACGTTCGCGATCGAGGTCGCGTTGATGCCGAACGAACCGCCGCCGCAGTTCGTTCCGCTCGACAGCGGGCTGCACGACGGCTGCGGCAACACGTTGAGACCGCTTTGATTGCCTTGGAAGTAGTACGGCGTCGGAACCGACGTGTCATAACGGATCGTCTGCGCGCCGCCCGCCAGGGTGAGAATCGTGTAATCGCTCAAACGGCGGCCGACCGTGACCGATCCGCCGGTAGCGCTCGACTCGCTGGTCGCAACGATGTTGTTGACCTGCGACGACGTCGACGTCGGATAGAGCGTGACCGGAACACAGTTTTGGTTGGATTTACACCCGATCGACGTGATGCCGCTCGACGAGACGTTGTACACCGGATAGTAGTAGGTCGAGCTGTTCGTGAACAGCGAGCCCGAGAGGCTGTACTTCATCGCCTGCGGCGTCGTGCCCAGGTACGGAACCGACGCGGAGAGCTGCGCGACGCTGGTGCGCGCGCCTTTCTCGAACTGAATCGAGGCCGAGTTTCCGGTGCCGTGCAGGTTATTGTCGGAGAATCCGAGCGTGCCGTACAAACCCTGTCCGGTCAGACCTCCGGAGTATCCAAAACCGACCGACGCTTGCGCGGTGCGCTGCTCCGTAACGTGCCACACGACCGTCACCAGCTGCGGCTTCTTGGGATCCGGGCCTTCCTTGATGTCGGGCTCGATCTTCGAGAAGAAACCCAGCGCGTTGAGGCGCTCGTAGTCGCGCTTGATCGCGTCGGTATTGAGCACTTGGCCGGGCCGTACGCGCAGCTCGCGGCGAATGACGGCATCCTTCGTGCGCGTGTTGCCGGTGATTTCGACCACCGCGACGCGCGCGACGTAGATGTTGTACTTGACGGCGGCCGTGCCGGCTTTGAGGTCGATCGACGACGGATCGATGCCGCCTTCAAAGTTGCCGACCTCGAGATGGTACTTGTCTTCGTAGAGCTTCTGCAGCGCCTTGAAGTCCGCGTCGCGCACTTCGTCGGAATACACGCTGCCGGTTTTGAGCGTCAGCGACGGCAAGATCAGCGGAGGCGGCAGAATCGGGTCGCCGCCGATGATGATGTCCTTGACGACGAGGCCTTCCTGAACGAACAGGGTCAACGAACCGGTCTTCGGATCGAGGTTGAGATCTTTGACGTGGGTCGGGACCTGGCCGCCGTAGCCGATTCGCTCGTAATAATTGTTGATCTTGAGAACGTCTTGCCGGAACGTATTCGTGTTGAAGACCTGCCCGACGGAGAGGTCCATCAGTGCCAAGAGCGTGTCGCTGGGGACCTTCTGGTTTCCCTGGAAGTCGATCTTGGTGATGACCGGGTTCTCGATGACGCGATAGGTGATGGCCACGCCGTTAGGACGCGGACGCACCAGCGGCGGCGCGATATCGGCGAAGTATCCCAGGGCGTTGATGCGCGCGAGGTCTTCCTGAACGACCTTCGGGTCGTAGAAGTCGCCCGGCTTCGCCTGAACGACGGCCATGATCGTCTGCGTCGGTACGTGCAGGTTGCCCGTCACGTCGACGGAGACGATCCGCGGCGGCGTCGCCGAGGAAGCAGGGGCAACGATGAAGCCGACCGACAGGATGACCGAGAGCAGAGCTCCCGCCCACCTTGTTAGTGCGCGCAAGCACCGCCGAAGGTCAAAGGTCATGCGAAAACGTTCGTTCCTTGTGTAGAGAGGGGGCTGACGACATCAGCGCAGGCCGGCGCGCGGAGCACGCCCCTGACGACCCGGCACGCCCTGTTCGCCCTGCTGTACCCCGGTCCTTGCCTCGGTCCAAAACCCTGAACGTTTCCTCATAAATACCTCTGGAGCTTGAAGCTGAAGCCGCTGGTGCCGTAGATCGGCTGACCCAGGAGCACCGTCTGGTTATAACCGAGCGCCTGCGCCGGCGTCGTGTCCAAGAGTTTGTATGGGCCCGTCTGATAAAAGAAGCTGAGCGTCGCGGACGTGTACTCCGACGGGTCGACCTGGATCCCGAACGACTGGATCTGCGGCAGCCCGAAGGTGGTCGCGTAGACGGCGCTCACGGCCTTGCCCAACACGCGCGTCGCCGTGACGCCGACGTTTCCGTAATAGCCCAACGAGAGATTAACGCTCGAGAGCCCCAGACCCTGACCGAGGGCGTTCTCAACCGGTCCGAGCAGGCCGGCCGTAAACTGCGCGTTGAGGATATTGAACGCTTCCTGGCCGACCGTGATCGTGCCGTTGCGCTGCAGGTCGTAGATTCCGGGCAGCGGCTGGAGCGCGCCGTACGGGGTGATTCCGCCGGGTGACTGCACCTGCACGACACCAGCGCTATTGAAGGCGATCCCGCCTAGGAACCCGCCGAAAGGCGCGAGCATGGCGATCACTTGCTCGCGCGTGTAACCGGCGGGCACCGTCGTGAAGCCGATCTTGAGATTTTCGATCTGACCGTCGACGTTGATCGTGATCTGCGCGCTGCCGTATGGGTTGCGCGCGCGATCGGGATCGGGATTGACCACATTGGTCGTTCCGACCGCGTGGATCGTCGGCAGCAAGCCGGAGGACGGATCGAACTGCACGCTGCCTTCCTGAACGCGGAAGGCGCGGTCGAAGTACGTAAGCGTCCCACCCGAAGACGTAAACCCTCCGTCGAGCGTGGGCTTTGCCAGCGTACCGCCCAAACGCACGGCGCCCGTTGCGCCGATGTCGAGCCCCGCGCCGTAACCGTTGCCGCGGACGCGTACGTTCTTGCCCGCGACGGCCTTGAAATCGAAGCTCATCGGAATCTGCGGAAGGCCGCCGGCCGCGCCGCCCTGCGCGGCGTTGATGAACGCCACGAACGGAAGCGTCGCATTGCTGAGCACGGCGCTCCCCGAAAGCAACGCCGAGGAGTTCGGCGTCTTGGTCAGCGCGATATCGGCGTCGATGGTTCCCGTACCGAACGACGGTAAGTCGAGCTGCGCGCCCTTCGCGACGGCCTTCACGACAAACGATAGGCCGCGTCCCTTCGGAAACTCGACGTTGCCGGAACCGCTGAGCGTGCCGCCGCCCAAACGCGCGGAAACGCGTTGAATCGACGCGGTCGTTCGATTAAATGAAAGGCTGGCGACGGTCTGCGTGATTGCCACGCGCTCGATGTTGCTTACGTACGAACCGTTGGTCAGCGACGCGTGGCCGATGACGACCGGCTCGCGCACGGTTCCCGAAATGCCGAGATGGCCGTTGATCGTGCCGCTCATTTTCGTGTCGTTCCCGAGCACGCTGTCGAAGATCGACGGATCGAGATCGAGCACGTCGACGTCGACGCTCACGGGCTGATTGAGCGGACCGACGCGCAGCGGCGAGAGCTCGAGCGGAACCGATCCGGCGATCGACGCTTCACCCTTGGCAAACGTCGCACCGGCATTGGAGAGCACCAGCGTGTTCCCGCGCAGGCGTACTTCGCCGAAGAGCGATGCGATCGCCATGTTATACGCCAGCACGTTGGTTGCGTCGATTCCCGCGCGGAACTCCGGCGACTTGACGTCGCCGCCGATCTGCAACGTCGATTCAAACGAACCCGAAACCGGAAGGCTTACGCGCGTGAGCTGATAGACCAGCCGCGGCAGATCGCCGGTCGCCGCGTGAACCGCCACGTCGAGTTTGTCGGCCGGGCGTAAGCCGAACGATCCGTTTGCAGATAGGGAGAGTCCGGGTGTGACGAGCTCGGCGTGATCGAGCGCGATGCGCCGGCCGATCGAATGGAGCGCCACGTCGGCGGTGTCGAGGGTTAGTGGACCGAGCGTACCGCCGTCGACGCGCGCTGCGGCGCGCAGACCGATCGCCGGCATACGCCCGACGATCGTGGCGTTACCCGATGCGCGGCCGGTGATCGGCACCCGCTGCAACCCCAACGCCGGAACCCATAACGACAGATCGAGATCGGAAACGGTGCCGGTGAGATTGAAACGCGAGTCGAGCAAGCTCGACTGCAGCGTTTTGCCCGAACCGATGCCGATCGATCCGTGCGCGCGCAGCATACCTTCACTTCCGCCGACCGCTACCGATCCGTTGATGACGTCGCGCGCGCTCGACCACGTCGCGCGCGTATCGCCGATGGGAAAGTTCCGGTACCGGAAGCCGTACACGTCGATATCGCCGCTGGTCGTAAAGCGTCCGGCCTGTTGCGTCGCCGCGATCTTCACGCGGCCGGTGCCGGCCAGCGTATCGCCCGTATCGAAGAAGTTATTGAAATCGGAGAGCGTCGCGTCGGGCGCTACGACGTGCATCTCGTTGGTGTGCGGACGCACGATCGCGCTGAACGCGGCGCGCGTCGATCCGACTCTGACTTTGCCGCCGGTAATGCTCACGCCGGTTGGATCTGCATCCAGGGTAGCGCTGCCGTTGACGAACGGCAGCCCGTTGACGTCGCCGGCCGGGACCCCGATATTCCCGCTGACGTCGGGAGCGACTCCGCGGCCGCCGAGATGCAGCCGAGCGTTGAACGAGCCGTCGGTCATGTAGTTGGGAAACGCCAGCGAGTGCAGCGACGCCGCGATCGGGCCGGCCGGGACGTCGGCGTCGATCGAGTACGTCGGCGCGTTGGACGTCAGCGATCCGATGCTTCCATTGACGTATGCATAGGATGGCCCCAGCGACGCCGTCATGCGGCTCAAATACGCGGTGTCGCCGGAGAGCCGAACGTCGCCCGCGCCGGAGATGTCGTACTGCTGCATGCGGCCGTGCGCGATCGCGACACCGCCGTTGAACGTGGGTATCGGTACGCCGCCGGCCAGATCGCCGCTTGCATCGAGCGTGCCTTTGGAGAACGGCAAACCGATGCCGCGGAGCTGCGCGGAGTTCAATCCGCGAACGACCAGCGAGAGCGCGTGCGACGTCTGCGGCGGGTTCCCGACCGAGAACCTTCCCGCCGCGACGACGTCACCGCCGGCGGCGCGTGCGTGCGCCGAATAGACCTGCAAGTCGTTGCCTTCGACGGCGAGCGTGATCGAAGCGCGATCGATCGGAATGCCGTGCAAGGTCGCGCGCCGCATCTTCAAGTCGACGCCCTGAACGACGATGCGATTCCCTTCCACCGCGATTGCGGCCGTGCCGGCCAGCGAACCGTGTCCGGGAATCGAGCTGCCCAAGAACGGCTGCAGCCCTTCGAACGTGCCGCGATAGTTGCCGCGAGCGACGAACGCTTGCGTCGAGAACTGTCCGGCTCCGTCGAAGACGCCCCACGGACCGGACGCGTGCAGCAGATTGATCGACGCACCGGCGAGCGTTCCCGAGAACGCGCCGTTCATTCGATCGAACTTGACGCCCGCGATATCGGTGCGCTCGGCGCCGAACAACCCGGCGAGCACGATCTGTTTTCCGGCGCCGCCGCCGGCCATGGTTATGCTGACCGCGTCGCCGTTGATTTTCGGCATCTGCGGCAGCTCGAGACCCGGGAACGCCTTATACGTCGGCGCGCGCATACGCAGGCCGCTCGCGAGCGCCCAAAAGCCGCTCGCGTCGTGCGGACGATCCAAGTAGTACCCGCCGTCGAAATCGCCGCGCTCCGTGTGGAACCAAAACGGCTCGACGTTTCCGGTTCCGTTGGGCTCGAGATCGATCATTGCAGCGACGCGGTTGACGCCGCGCGCCGATGCGAGGGCGCCGCGCACGTGGAAGAGCAGATCGTTGCCCACCGCATCGGCGTCGACGATTACCGGCTCGCGGCCGAGCATCTCGTCGAGATACGGCAAGCGGTCCGCCGAACCGACGATGTGCATCGCCAACTCGGAATGCAGCTTCTTGCCGAGCAGCATCGTTCCGCGAATCCCGACTTCGGTTCCGCCGTAATAGGCGTGCAACGGTGCGTAGGCAAGCGTGTTGTCGTGATAGACGATGCCGGCCTCGAGCGCATCAAAAGGAAGCTGCCGGTAGATCGTGCGCTGCGCGCGGGCCCGCGCTAAGATGAGCGGATTATCGATCGGACCTTCGACCAGCACGCCGAGCGCCGTCGAGCCCGAGATCGGCTGGTCGCGCGTGAACGTAAACGCGTGGCGCAAGTCGTGCAGGTCGCCCGTTCCCCACACGCCCAAACGCAGCTGCGCACCGCCGGTGAGCTGGCCGGTGAGATCGTAGATCCCGCCCGTGACCTCGAGCGGAATGCCCGACAGCGTACCGTCGACGCGCTTGAGGAAAAACGCGTTATCGACCAGCTGCAGATGTCCGTGAATGTTTTCGAGCGGCTGCGCGAGCGACGACAGCGCCATCCGGCCGCCATCGATGTCGAGCGTCAAGTTGACGTGGTAGCTCGGCGCGACGTTGGGCCGAACGTCGAGCGAGTACAGGCGCGCGTCGAAGTTGCGCGCGCGTCCGCGCAGAATCCGCACCGCCGGCGTATCGGCAAAGTAGTTTGCGAGCGCGCGCAGCGGAAAGCGCGGTGCGAGCATGCGGTGCATCGCGTAGCTGCGGATCGAGTCGATTCGTCCGGCGATCGTGAACGGTTCGTCGCGGCGCTCGCGGAAGATTCCGCGCGCTCGATAGCTCGTGACGGCCGCGCTGTCGACCGACGCGTCGACGTTGAAGTCGCGCACGAGCACGTCCTTAGCGCTCGGATCAAAGGCTTCGGGTTCGCGCAGCTCGAGTGAGGCCGAGTGCATGCGCACGAAAAATCGCAGCGGCACCGTTACCGGTGCCTGCGGAACCGGCGGCCCCGGCGGGCCGCCGCCGGGAATGTTGAAGTTGTACGTTCCGTCGCGAAACTTCACGATGGTCAGCTTCGCGCGCGTGATTTCGATGCCGGTCAAGCCGAAACGATGCACGCTGCCCGGCAGCAGATCGCGCAGCGAGTAGTGAACGTCGATGCGGCGCGCGCCGAGCAACGGGTATCCCCGGTGCGACACGCGGACGTCGAAGAGCGAGAGTTCGTCGCCGGCGACGTGCTGGTCGGCCAGTGCAATCGTGTAACCACTCGCCAGCCCGCCGATGGTTTGGATGGAATAGCGCAAGATCTCGTGACGGTTGACGATCACGAACCCGATGCCGGCCGCAACGACCGCCAACACGGTCATCCATCGCTTGCGCATGCCTATCGGCCTATTACCCGCGGCCCCCGAGGGGCCTTCGGGCCGCATTAACGGGGCTAAAGATCGAGGTTCTTTACCGACTTCGCGTATTCGAAGATATACTGCTTGCGCGGTTCGACTTTGTCGCCCATCAGATCGGTAAAGATCTGTTCGGCTTCGACCGCGTCTTCGACGGTGATCTGTTTGAGACGGCGGTGTCCGACTTCCATCGTCGTCTCGGCCAATTGGTCGGCATCCATCTCACCCAGACCCTTGTATTGCTGGATGGTATAGTCTTTGCCGTCGTCACCGAGGATCGACTTGAGTTCGGCTTCGTTGAAGGCCCACCACTGCTTCTTGCCCTTCTTCACGCCGTACAGCGGAGGCTGCGCGATGTACACGTAGCCTTCTTGGACGAGTGCCTTCATCTGTCGATAGAAGAACGTCAGCAGCAAGGTGCGGATGTGCGAACCGTCGACGTCGGCGTCGGTCATGATGATGATTTTGTGGTAACGAAGCTTGTCGAGATTGAACTCGTCGCCGAAACCCGTTCCAAACGCGGTGATCATCGTTCGAATCTCTTCGTTGGCCAGCACCTTGTCGAGCCGCGCCTTTTCGACGTTGAGAATCTTGCCGCGCAGCGGCAGAATCGCTTGCGTATTCGGATCGCGTCCGCCCTTGGCCGTACCCCCGGCCGAGTCGCCTTCGACTAAGAAGATCTCGCTCTCGGCGGGATTGGTGTTCTTGCAGTCCACCAGTTTGCCGGGCAGGCCCGAGCCTTCCAATGCGTTCTTGCGCCGCGAGAGATCGCGCGCTTTCTTCGCTGCTTCGCGCGCGCGCTGCGCCTGCATGCACTTGTCGATGATCGCCCGCGCGAACTTCGGATTCTCTTCGAAGAAAAACTCGAGCCGCTCGTTGACCAAACCGTAGACGATGCTGCGCACGCGCGCGTTGCCGAGCTTGGTCTTCGTCTGGCCTTCGAACTGCGGGTCTTGCAGCTTCACCGAAACGACGGCGGTCAGCCCTTCCATGATGTCGTCGGTCGACGGCTGGGTGTCGCTCTCTTTGAGCATCCCGCGCTTGCGGGCGTAGGAGTTCACCGCGTTGGCGACCGCCGTGCGGTAGCCGAGCAGGTGCATGCCGCCTTCGATGGTGTTGATGTTGTTCGCGTACGCGAAGATCGTTTCGGCGTACGTGTCGGTGTATTGCATCGCGACCTCGACGTCGACGCCGTCGCGCTCGGCGTGCGTCGAGATGATCGGGTGCAGCGGATCCTTCTTCTCGTTGAGCCACTCGACGAACGAGACGATGCCGCCTTCGAACTTATAATTGCGCTCGCGCGGCGTTTCGCCGCGCAAGTCGCGCAGCGTGATCGACAATCCGCGATTGAGGAAGGCCAGCTCGCGAAGCCGCTTCTGCAAGATGTCCCAGTGGAACGCCAGCACTTCGAACATCTGCGTATCGGGCTTGAACCACTGCACCGTGCCCGTTCCCTCGGTTTTCCCGATCTTCTTGAGCTTCTGCACGGTGATGCCGCGCTCGAACCTCATTTCGTACTCGTTGCCGTCGCGCTTGACGCGCGTAATCATCCATTCCGAAAGCGCGTTGACGACGGAGATGCCGACGCCGTGCAGACCGCCCGACACCTTGTATCCGCCCTTACCGAACTTACCGCCGGCGTGCAGGATCGTCATGACGACTTCCACCGCCGGCAGCTTCTCGCCGGCGTGGATGTCGACCGGAATGCCGCGGCCGTTGTCTTCGACCGAACAGGAGTTGTCCGCGTGGAGCGTCACGACGACGTTGTTCGCGTATCCCGCGAGCGCCTCGTCGACGGCGTTGTCGACGGCTTCGTACACGAGTTGATGCAAACCGCGCTCGGCGGTATTGCCGATGTACATGCCTGGGCGTTTGCGTACCGCCTCGAGACCCTTGAGAACTTCGATCTGTTCGCCTGTGTAGTTATTGGACATTCGTTTTAACTGTGTTCCGTTCCATAAATCAAATCGTGCAGCTCGTCGCCGAGCACGCTGCGTACCGTCGCCGGAACGATATCTTCCGGCGGCAGCTTGCTGCGCAAGAGGACGTACGAACTGGCAACCGACCGCTCGCGTCCGTCACGGGAAAGGCGCTTGGCCGCCCGCGCTCTAGACAACGTTTCCCACCACGCCGAGAGTAAGCGCGCGCGAATCGCTTCGTAATCCTCTAGTGATAACCCCGAGACGAGCGCCGCCGTTCCGGTATAACCCAACCACGGTGCTTCGAAGAGCAGCCGCGCCGCTTCGCCGGCCCGCTCGCGTGTCCGCGCGTCGGCGCAGACGGTGCACAGCGCTGGCTCGTCCGGCGCGACGAGTGCGCCGCAGCCTTTGCACTCTTTCCACCCCGCTGCCAGCTTTGCCCGCCGCGCGGCCGTGACGTCCTCGCGCAGCCGCGTCATCGCCTCTTCCAGCGTGGCCGATTCCGGCCGCGCAGCAACGCGCCGCGGCGAGCCGGCCGGCCGTTTCGAAGGGGTCGCGACCTTTACCGCTTCGGCGATTCGCCCCACGCGAAAGCGCAGCCGCTCCACGCCGGCGCTCGGTACCCGCGCGCGGATTGCCGTGAGGATCGTCTCGGAAAGGAGGCTTAGCTGATGGCTCCACGCGCTCGACCGCACCGTCACCAGAAGTGCGTCGCCGGCGAGCTTGGTGGGACGCGAGTTCTTGGCGACGTCCGCGCCGACGATCTCGGCCCAGCCCGCGCCCAGCAGGTCTACCGGGTCGCGCGGCGCGCCCGCCGTGGGCTGCCAGTTCTTCAGCGCCTCGGACAGCTTCAGCATGCCGGAATCTCCGCCGCGACGCGCGCCGCTTCGATACGATAGCGATGCACCGTGCCGTGCAACGTGTCGGGCAGATGGGTCGCGGTCACGAAGGCTTGCTCGTAATCGCCGACGCTGTTCAAGAAGGCCGCTGCGCGGTCGCGATCGAGCTCCGAGAGGACGTCGTCGAGCAACAGCAGCGGCGCTTCGCCGGCGCGTTCGTGCATGACGCCGTATTCGGCAACCTTGAGCGCGAGCACCGCCGTGCGCTGTTGGCCTTGCGAGCCGTACGTGTCGAGCGTCACACCGTCGAGCGTTAGCAGAACGTCGTCGCGATGTGGGCCGGCGACGGCCGCCTTGCGTGCGCGTTCGGCGTCGGCGACGTGACGCAGGCGCGCTTCGAAGGCGCCGGCAACGGCGTCGGCCGTTGGGGATTCGAACGCGACGTCGGGATCGTACTCGACGCCGAGTGCCTCGGCACCGCCGGTAAAGCGCGCGTGTGCGCGCGCGGCTTGCGCCGCCAACGCGCGAACGAACCGCTCGCGCGCTAGGATCAGCTGCGTCCCCGCTTCCACCAGCGTGCGGTCGTAGATCGACAGCAGCTCTTGGTCGAACGTAACCGTTCCGCGCAGCATCGCGTTCTTCTGCGAAACGGCTTTGCGATAGCGCGCGAGCTCGCGATAGTAACGCGGCTCGTCTTGCGCGAGCGCCGTGTTGAGGAACGCGCGCCGCACGCCGGGCGCGCCGCTTGCCAGTTGCAGATCGGCAGGGACGAACGTGACGACCCGCAGCTTTCCGAGGAAGTTGGCGTAGCGTACGTTGCTGCCGTTGAGCGTGTACGTTTTGCTCGTTCCGCGTCCGCCTTTGGCGATCGCGCACGCCAGCGACACGCTTCCCGCTCGCATCGATGCTTTGCCGCTCACGACCGCGAGCTCGACGCCCGTGCGTACCACGTCGGCATCGCGGCTGGTGCGAAACGATTTCCCGGTGCCCAGCATCGCAATCGCTTCGAGCAAGTTGCTTTTCCCTTGCGCGTTGGCGCCGACAAATACGTTGAGTCCGGGCGCAAGCTCGAGATCGAGCTCCGCATAATTACGAAAGTTTGAAAGTGCTACGCGCTCGAGAAGCAACTACTGACGCAGCGGCATCAGCACGTAGAGCTGTTGGCCGGAATCGAGCGGCTCGAGCGGGCGGATTGCCGCGGGCGAAAGCGGTCCGAGAAACTCGATGGCGGTCTTGTCGCTCTTGACGTGGTTGAGAATCTCGACCAAGTAGCGCGCGTTGAACGCGATGGTCAAATCTTCGCCCGTCTGCTCGACTTCGATCTCTTCGTAGGCGTTGCCCGAGATGTCGGAGCTCGCGGTGACGATCAGGGTCTGATTGGCGACGGAGAGCTTCACCATGCTGGCGCGGTCGCCGGCGACGAGCTCGGCGCGTTTGAGGCTGCCGATGAGCGCCGCGGTGTTGACCGTGACCGAGCGGTCGAACTTCGCGGGAATGACTTGCTGATAGTTGGGATACTGTCCGTCGACCAGACGCACCGTAATCGACACCGTGCCGGCGGTCAGCTGAAGCTGATTGCTCTGCGCGCCCAGGGCACTGACCGCGATCTGCTCGCCTCCGCCGAGATTCCGCGCGACTTCGGCCAACGCCCGCGATGGAATGATGTACCGTTCGCTGCCGGTGATGCCGTCGTCGAGCGTGGTCGTGAACTTCGCGAGACGGTAGCCGTCGGTGGCGACCATCGTCAGCGAGTCGCCTTCGATCTCGAGCAGCGTTCCCATGAGGACGGCGCCGCGCGCCTCTTCACTGGAGGCCGCGAAGATCGTGCCGTCGATGCCGTCGCGAAAGCGCTTTGCCGCGATCGTGAAGTGCGAGCCGCGCGTGGCCGCCGGCAGCGGCGGATACTCGTCGGCGGGCAGCGCGTGAAAGTCGTAGTTGCTGCGATCGCACTTGATGCTGGCACGCGTCGGCGTTCCGGTGAGCTCGAGCATCCCCGCCGGCAAGTTCCCCAGATAGCTCGAGAAGAGCTTGGCCGGTACCGTTACCGAACCCACCTCGGTGATCTCTGCCGGGAAGGCGTGTTCGAGGGTCAGCTCGAGGTCCGTCGCCCGCACCGCGATCTTTCCGTCGTCGGCCTGCAGCAGCACGTTGGACAGAATGGGCACCGTGGTGTGTTGGTTGACCACCTTGCTGGCGGCCCCCACTGCTGCGGAGATGTCCTTCGTGTTACAGCTAAACTTCATTTTCCACCGTCGTCGGGCGTGCGATTTTTCCTAGTAAGAATATACGTAAGGAGTCGTAATAGTAGTAGAGCGGTGTATTCTGCGAAGAAGTGCCCATTTGCTTGCTGCGGCGCGACTTTTCGCGTGGGATAACGTGTGGACGGTTATCCCGGGACCTCCACAGTTCCACGCCGGGTATCCGAGGGCCGGGGTTATCCCCACGGGCCTAGGGGTTTTGACACATCGCAATCAGCTGCCGGATTTTGTTGCGATAAGCCTCGTCGCGCTGCATTTGGTCCTTGATCTTGTCGCGCGCGTACATGACCGTGGTGTGGTCTTTCTTGCCGAACTCGCGGGCGATCTGCGGCAGCGAATACTGCGTGAGCTCGGTAGCGATGTACATGGCGATCTGACGCGGGGCTGCCAAGCGCTGATCGCGCCGCCCGTTGTCCATCTCTTTGACGGTGAGTCCGTGCGCGCCGGCGACGGTGTCTTTGATCTTGGGGATCGTGATGCGCTGCAGCGGAACCTGCGCGACGGCGCTCTTGAGCACTTCGGCGGCCAGATCGATCGTGATCGGCGATTTGGTCAACGAAGCGTATGCCACGACGCGAATGAGCGCGCCTTCGAGCTCGCGGATGTTCGACGGAATAACCTTGGCGATGAACGACGTCACTTCGTCGGGCACCGGAATCTTCTCGCTCTCGGCTTTCTTGCGCAGAATGGCTTCGCGCGTTTCGAGATCGGGCGCCTGGATGTCGGTGAGCAATCCCCACTCGAATCGCGAGCGTAAGCGCGACTCCAGCGTTTGAATCTCTTTGGGCGGACGGTCCGACGAGATAATGAGCTGGCGTCCGGATTCGTGCAGCGCGTTAAACGTGTGGAAGAACTCTTCTTGCGTCGTCTCTTTGCCGGCCAAGAACTGAATGTCGTCGATGAGCAGAACGTCGACTTGCCGGTACCGGTTGCGAAACTCAGGCGTGCGGTTGTTCTGCAGTGCGATAATGAACTCGTTGGTGAACTTTTCGCAGGTGCAGTAGACGACGTTTGCGCCGCTGTTGTCTTGCAGTACGCGATGACCGATCGCGTGCATCAAGTGCGTCTTGCCCAAGCCGACGCCGCCGTACAGAAATAGCGGATTGTACGCTCTGGCGGGCGCGCTTGCGACGGCTTGTGCGGCAGCGTGCGCGAACCGATTGGAGTTGCCGATGACGAACTCTTCAAACGTGTAACGAACGTTGAGGTTCGCCGTGCGCAGCTCTTCAGGGACGCGGGCCGCGACGGCGGGCGTTGCGGGCGATGCGGCTCCGGCGTCACCGCCGGGCTCGGCCACCGACAAGCGCAGCTCTAGCGAAGCCCCGAAAACCTCGCGTAAAACGTCGAGAATCTGGCTCTGGAGCTTGCTCCCAACCCACTCGCGGGCGAACTTGCTGTGAACGGCCAGGTGCAGTTCGTCCCCGTGATAGGAGACGAACCGCATGGGCTTGATCCACATCTCGAAGACCGGCTTGGAGAAGTTGCGTTCGAGCGTATCAAGCGCCGAACGCCACAGCTCATTAGATGTGTCGGGTGAGCCAACCGCAAGCGCCATCCTAATGCGTCCTCGTTTTTGGTCGGATTTGGAGGCGCCACCCGGCCCCCGAAGGGCGCTCTCGTTGGCTTAATCAGGGCCCGGTCCTGCGGTTTCTATGCACGACTTTATACACTTATCCACAGGTGCCGTGGAACGGTTTTACCGGGATTTTTCGAATCTATGAACCGCAAAAATCCGGGGGATTGACAAGCCCTAAAGCAGCGGCCCCATAGGCGTTTCTGAGAGGTTTCTGAGGGCCGTTCGCGACGCTTCTCCACAGGGTTGTCCACACATGTGGAAAGTCTGGCGCTCGCTCCTAATGGTTGCCTAGGCCTTTGGCCTCAAAACCCGCAGCACGTGCCGCTGGGTTGCCTCGTGGCCGAAAGAATTACTGATAATGTCCATCGCATGGATCGCGCTCTTTTTACTGACGATGCCGGCCCTCGTTTTCTCTAGTCGCCTCTTCCCGGCGATGGCCACCGTACTGACTCCTATGCGAATCGCGATAGGCTCCGTCGTGTATCTGTGGATCGTCATGGGCGTCTGGGTCAGCCTCAGGTTGCCCGGAATCTGGCATAACGCGCAGGCCCTGGTGCTATTTACGATCGCCGGTATCGTGATTGGGGTGTTTGCCGGCTATAGGGTCCTGAGGATCATGCAATGAGGAGCGTCAGCGACTCGCGGCCTTGCCATCCGGGCGGCGGCCCTGGTATACTCCACCGGTTATGTTCCAGTTCGACCTCCAGCTGTTCGCCTCGAAGAAGGGCGCCGGATCCACTCGCAACGGCCGCGACTCCAACGCTCAGCGTTTGGGCGTCAAGCGGTTCGGCGGCGAGCAGGTGATCGCGGGCAACATCATCGTCCGCCAGCGCGGCACCCGCTTCCACCCCGGCCACAACGTCGGCATCGGCAAGGACCACACCCTGTTCGCCCTGATCGACGGGACGGTGACCTTCGCTACGCGGCGCAATCGCAAGCATGTCGACGTCATGCCGGCCGCGTAAAATCCGAGAGCGCTAAGGACTGCTGGGGCCTACGGGCCCCTTTCCATTTCCAGCGAACCTACAGCCGCCCGTGCAGTTCATCGACGAAGCCAAGATCTCGGTAGCCGCCGGTAACGGAGGCGACGGCATCGTCGCGTGGCGTCGCGAGAAGTACGTTCCCAAGGGCGGTCCGGCGGGCGGCGACGGCGGCCACGGCGGCAGCGTCTACCTGGAAGCGACCCCCGAGCTCTCGACCTTAGTCGAGTTCCGGTTCCGCCACAGCTTTGCCGCCGACGCCGGTAAGCCGGGCAGCACTTCGAATAAGTCGGGCCGCAGCGGCGAGGACCTCGTCGTGCCGGTCCCCGTGGGGACGCTCGTCCACCGCACCTTCGAAGGCCGGTCCGAGACGTTCGTCTCGGATCTCGCGCACCCGGGCGATCGCGTCATCGTCGCCAAAGGCGGGCGCGGCGGGCTGGGCAATCAGCACTTTGCCACCAGCACCCGTCAGGCGCCGCGCTTTGCCGAGAAGGGCGAGCCCGGCGAGCGGTGCGCCGTGCGCCTAGAGCTCAAGCTGCTCGCCGATTGCGGCATCGTGGGCGTTCCCAACGCAGGCAAGTCGACGTTGTTGTCGGTCGTGTCCGCGGCGCGTCCGAAAATCGCGGATTATCCGTTTACGACCATCGAACCGCAGCTCGGCGTCGTGCGCGTTTCGGACGAAGTCTCGTTTGTGATGGTCGACGTGCCCGGCCTCATCGAAGGCGCGCACGAAGGCGCCGGATTAGGCGACTTGTTTTTGAAGCACGTCGAACGCACGCGTGCGCTCGTGCATTTGCTCGACGGCGCGAAAGCGTTCGACGAAATCGTGCACGATAAGGAAACGATCGAGCGCGAGCTCGGTGCGTGGAATCCGCAGCTGCTCGAAAAACCGACCTTGCTCGTGCTCAACAAACTCGATCTTCCCGACGCGCAAGAGCGGCTCGAAGAGTTGCGCAACCATTTCCCGGAGATTCGCGGCATCAGCGCGGCGACCAACGAAGGCGTGCGCGACTTGATCTATGCCGTTTGGCAACTCATCGAACACGCGCCGATGCCCGAGATCGTCGCGCCGCAGACGGCGCACATCGAGCTCGTGCCGCAGGGCGCCTTCAAAATCGAGCGTGCCAGAGACGGGGCATTCGAGGTCTCCGGCGAGCGCATCGAACGCCTTGCGTCGATGACGGACTTCGACTCGGATGAAGGCCTGGCGCGCTTTGAGCGCACGCTGGGCAAGATGGGCGTTGAGAAAAAATTGCGTGAACTTGGCGCCGTCGAAGGGGATACCGTGCGCATTGGGCAGTATGAGTTTACGTATTCATAATGCGCCTTGGAATTTTCGGCGGGACTTTCGATCCCATCCATAACGGTCATCTCTTCGTAGCCGAAGCAGCGCGCCTGCTCGAGGGCCTCGATAAAGTGCTGTTCGTGCCCGCGAGCAATCAGCATTATCGCGACAAGCCCGAGACCTCCGCGGAGCATCGCTGCGCGATGATCTTGGGTGCCATCGCGAGCAATCGCGCGTTCGAGCTCGACGACACCGACTTAAGGCCCGACTCCACGGGTTATACTGCCGATCTGTTGCCTAAACTGCAAGCTAAGCATCCGGGCGCAAATTTTACGTTCATTATCGGCGCCGACTCGCTCGTGAACTCGACGTGGGTGCGGTTCGATGAAGTGCTCGAGGCGCTCGAAAAGTTTGCGATTGCGCCGCGTCCGGGCGTGCGCGCCGACGCGCTGCAGCGCGTGATCGCCGCGGTGCCCAATCATTTGCGCGACCGTGCCACGACGCTGAATATGCCGGAAATTCCGAGCTCGTCGACGACCGTCCGGACGCTGCTCAGTCAAGGACGCAGCGTGCGGTATCTGGTCCCCGAACCGGTATGGCAGTACATCGTCTCGCAGAAGCTTTATGGGGTTCCGGCCCCCGTTTAGGGCCGTTGCGGGCGCGCTGCTCGTACTAGCAGGCTGCGCCGCACAAACCTCTCCGAACGATTCCGCCGTGTGCGATGCGTACAACGCGGGGCGTTCGCACGTCGAGGTCGTCGCCGACGGTCACGTCACGCGCGTGCTTGGGATTCAAAACGGTCGCGTGAGCCCGCACGAGGGGTTTCTCATGCGGCTCAACTCCGGATGCAGCGCGATCGTGCGCGTCGAGGTCAATACCGATCTCGCCGGCACGTTTCCCATTGCAAACGGCGATCCGGTAACGGTCAAAGGCGAGTACGAATACTATTCGCGCGGCGGCGTCATTCA
This sequence comes from Candidatus Baltobacteraceae bacterium, assembly GCA_036488875.1. NCBI lineage: Bacteria > Bacillati > Vulcanimicrobiota > Vulcanimicrobiia > Vulcanimicrobiales > Vulcanimicrobiaceae > Vulcanimicrobiaceae bacterium. Next base: position 181,652 of record DASXGW010000008.1, read on the forward strand.
TTGGACGCATCACGATCCGCGTTTCCGTCACGAAGCCGGCTTCATCATCATCGGGGGAAAGACGTATCAATGAGCAAGCTCATCGCCGCCGCTCTCATCGCTTTGAGCTTTGCGGGACCGGCGCAAACGGCAAGCGCGGGCGGCATAAAGAACGCGGTGCTGGCAGATGCGAACGTCTCGCGAGCGATCGCTGCGGCCGTCGAGCGCGAGCGAATCGTCTACGGTGGCAAGACGCCCGTACCGGGCGTGCTGATCGGTGTATGGGACGGCGCCGGCGGGTCGTACGTGCACGATTTCGGCTACGCCGATCTCGCCAACAAACGCGCGCTCACGGCGGCCGATCACTTCCGCATCGGCAGTAATACGAAAACCTTCGTGGTGAGCGTCATTCTGCAGCTCGTCGACGAAGGCAAACTCAGCCTCGACGACTCGCTCGACAAGTTCGACATCGGCGTCAAGGTGCCAAACGCCCGGAACATCACCGTGCGCGAGCTCTGCGAGATGCGCAGCGGACTCTTCGAGGCCTTCGACACACCGCAGATGAACCGCATGAACGTCAAACCCGAAACGACGTTCGATCCGAAGACGCTGATCGGTTGGGCCGTCGCTCAAAAGCCGTACTTTGCGCCGAACGCGGGTTACAACTACAGCAACACCAACTATCTCATCCTCGGGCAAATCATCGAGGCGCTCACGCACGATAGCGTGGGCGATCAAATTCGCAAGCGGCTGCTGATCCCGTTCGGTCTTTCGCAAACGAGCTATCCGCAAACGCAAGCGATGCCGGATCCCTGGGCGCACGGCTACGGTCTGGACAAGAACCGCAACTGGGAAGACGTTAGCGGAACCATACCCGTTTCACTCATGGGCGCAGCCGGCGAGATGATCTCCGACATGACGGACATGCGGAAATGGATCACGCTGTACGTTGCCGGCAAAGCGAGCAAACCGGCTACCCATCGCGCGTTGATGAATTGCGTTCCGACGGGACACGGAAATCTTGCGTTCGGACTCGGTCTGGGCTGCAGCGCCGGCTGGTATGGCTATACCGGCGGGCTACCGGGTTACAATACCGCGGACTATTATTTCCCGGCGACCGGGGCGTTCATCGTGGCATGGGTCGACTTGCAAGCCGACAAGCCGTCTCCCGGCGTCGCCAACGCGATCTTTCGGGACATCGCGCGTATCATGACACCCGGCAACGTTCCGTTTTCCGGAGGCGACAAAGGGTTGTGAGCGTGTTTTTGATGCGCCTGCCCTTCGACTTCGCTCGCTGCGCTCGCTACGCTCAGGATGACAATGGCTTGGCTCGCTACGCTCAGGATGACAATGGGTTGGCTCGCTACGCTCAGGATGACAATGGGTTGGCGCGCTGCGCTCAGGATGACATTAGGCGAGTTGCTTGCGGTAGCGGATTACGCTGAGCGTTAGCAGGATCAACGTGAACAGAAACAGCCATAGAAAATTCTGCCAGAGCACGTCGAACGGGCTGCCTTTGATCAGCGCGCCGCGGGCGATGATCGCCCAGTTGGCGACCGGATTGGGGATCGTAAACGGCTGCAGCCACTTCGGCATTGCTTCGATCGGCGTGAAGGCACCCGACAGCGCCGCCAGCGGGGGATTGAGGAAGAACACCGCGAGCTGCGCCTGCAGCGCGTTCTTGGCCAAGGTCGCGACGAACATGCCCAGCGCGATGCCCGAGAGCACGCACAGCGCCGCGCCGAGGATCACCAGGCCCAATCCGCCGTGAAACGGCACGCCGAAGATGAACCGAACCGCTACGAGCGAGACCGTCGTCATCGTGCCCAGCAGCAAAAACAGCGGGATGATCTTCGCGAGGATGATTTCCGACGTGGTCGCGGGCGACATCAGCAGCTGATCGATTGTGCCCGCGGAGCGTTCTTTGATCATCTGGGTCGAGCAGATCATCGAGCCGTTGAGGATCATCAGCATGCCGAGCACGCCGCAGACCATGAACCACGAACCGACCAGCCCCGGATTGTTGAGAAATGCCGGCATCAGCTGGACCGGGCCGCCGGCGTTGAGAACGCGAGATAGCGTTCGCAGGTTGTCGACCGAGATGATTTCCGATGCGTAGCCTTGTGCGATCTCGGCGGTGTTGGCGTTGGTGCCGTTGAGCAGAAACTGCACTTGCGCGACTTGGTGCCGGTAGAGCCGGCGCGCGTAATCGAACGGAATGACCACGCCGGCGTCGAGCGTGCCGACGGTAATCGCGTGGCCGAGCGCTTGCGGCGACGAATAGAATCCCTGCAGCGTGAACGCTTCGCTCTGCGTCAGGGCAGAGATCAGCGAGCGGCTTTCCGGCGTCTGCGACTCGTCGAGAATACCGATCGGCAGGTTCGTGACGTTCGCGCTGAGCACGAAGCCGAAGACGCACAGCTGGATGAATGGGGCAAGAATGGCGACGAACGCAATCCGCCTGTCGTGGCGCATTTGCCGGAACTCTTTGAAGAGCAAGGCGCGAAAGCGGTAGCCGAACATCGCTAATACTTCAACTGCATCGAGCGCGTGCTTCGCCAGGCGTTGCCGTAGAAGATCGCTCCGATGAAGGCGATGACGATGGCCTTCCACCAGGTCGCGGGCCAGCCGGCACCCTGCAGAAACGCGTCGCGCACGATTTCGATGTAGTAGCGTCCCCACACCAGGTTGCAGATCCAGCGCAGCGACGCGGGAATGTTCTCGATCGGGAAGAGCAAGCCGGACATGATGAAGACCAGCAAGAAGCCGCCGAGCGCCACGACCGAGATCGCGCCGAGCTGGTTGGGAATCGCGACACCCACCATCACGCCGAAGGCCGCGACGCAGAACGCGTAGAGAATCGACCCGACGATCAGCGAGGTCGGATCGACGGCCAAGCTCACGCCGAAATACGTGAACAGCAGGATGCTCAGCAAGACGGCTTCGGCGGCAAACACGACCATGATCGCAAAGATCTTACCGAGCAGATACTCGTGCGCGGAGATATTCGAAACGTAAATCTGTAAGATCGTCTTCTCTTCACCCTCGCGCGCGACCGACAGCGCGGCGAGCAAGGTCGGAAAGAGCGTGAGCACCAGCACGAAGATGCCCGGTCCGTAGAACTTCTTCGAGTCCAGGCCGGGGTTGAACCAAAGACGGATGACGGCTTGAATGCCTCCGGGCGGACGCGGAGCGACACGCGCGTTGTACGCGGCGACCACGGATTGCGCGTAGCCGGCGACCAGTTTGGCGGTGTTGGCGTCGGTGCCGTCGACGAGCAGCTGCACCTGCACCGGCTGCCGGCGCGCGAGATCGTGCTCGAAGTGCTCGGGAATGATCAAGACGCCGCGCACGCGGTTGCCGGTCAGCGCGCGCACGGGATCCTGCTGCACGGGATACGCGATAACGTGAAACGTCAGCGATGCGCGAAAGGCGTCGGCCAATGCGATCGACGCCGGCGAGTTGTCGAGATCCTGAACGACCAGCGGCATGTCGTCGACCGTCAGCGAGATCGCCGTGCCCATCAGCAGCAGCAGAAACGCCGGAAGCAGCAGCGCCAGCGCCAGCGCGAGCCGGTCGCGAACGAGCTGGGTCAGCTCCTTGCGCACCTGTGCGAGAATGCGGCGCATCAGGCGGCCGCCTCGGCGCGTTCGACCGCACCGATGAAGACGTCTTCGAGCGAGAACTGGGCGCGGCGCGCGGCGATGACGCGCACGCCCGCGCCTTCGAGTTGCGCGGTCAAGGCGCTCACCGCCGTGCCGGCGTCCCCGTCGACCACGACGTGCAGCCGGTCGCCAAAGAGCGAGACGCGCTCGCGTGCGCCTTGCAGCACGGCGACGGCCTTTTGCAGATCGTCGACCCGGATCTCGATCAGCGAACCGTGCTGGCGCGCCTTCACTTCGGTCGGGGTGCCTTGGGCGATCAGCTTGCCGGCGGCCATGAAGCCGAGCCGGTTACACTGTTCGGCTTCTTCTAAATAGTGCGTCGTGACGAGCACGGCGGTGCCGGCCTCGGCCAGCTGATCGATCATGCTCCAGAAACTGCGGCGCGCGATCGGGTCGACGCCCGAGGTCGGCTCGTCCAAAAACAGGACCGTCGGTTCGTGCATGATCGCCGAGCCGAACGCGACGCGCTGCTTCCAGCCGCCGGGCAGGCTGCCCGTGATCTCCTCTTCTTTGCCGCGCAGTCCGGCAAAGTCGAGCACCCACGCGATCTTCTCGTCGCGTTCGTCTTTGGGCACGCCGTACACGCCGGCGAAGAACTCGAGGTTCTCGGCGATCGTCAAATCGTCGTAGAGCGAAAACTTCTGCGACATGTAGCCGACGCGCCGGCGCACGTCGCCGGAACGAACGTTGCCGCTGACGCCGGCGAGAATCGTCGATCCCGACGTCGGTCCCAGCAAGCCGCACAGCATGCGGATCGTCGTCGTCTTGCCCGCGCCGTTGGCGCCGAGCAGCCCGTAGACTTCGCCAAAGCGCACCTCGAGGCTCAACCGGTCGACCGCGGTAAAGGTCCCAAAGCGTTTGACCAGCGACTGCGCACCGATGGCGACGTCGTTGGGACGATCGACCGGCGCGCGCTTGAGCGGAAACGGACCGCAGTCGAGTGGGGGATCCGACGCGCGGATCGACGCCACGAAGACGTTTTCCAAGGTGGGTTCGTCGGTGCGGACTTCGCCGACCGCGATTCCGTCGCGCGACAGCACCGACGTTACGTCGCTCTGCACGCTCTGCACGTGCGCGTCGTCGGCTAAGACGTCGAGATGATCGCCGAAACGCTGCACGTCGACGACGCCGGAGCGCGGCTCGATCGCACGCACGGCGGCACCGACCTGGCGCAGATCGTTTAAATACACCTCGAGGCGCTGCGCGTGCAGGCTCTTGCGCAGACGATCGGGCGTGTCGAGCTCTTTGATTTCGCCCAAATGCATGAACGCGACGCGGTTGCAGCGTTCCGCTTCGTCCAAGTACGGCGTCGCGACGAGAATCGTCAACCCTTCGTTGGCCAAGTGCGCGAGCGAATCCCAAAACTCGCGCCGCGAGACCGGATCGACGCCCGTCGTCGGTTCGTCGAGCAGCAGCACGTTGGGCTGCGGAACGAGCGCACACGCTAACGCGAGCTTCTTTTGCATGCCGCCGCTGAGATTGCCCGCGAGCCGGTCTTCGAACTGCGCCATGCCGAACAGTCCGAGATAATGCCGGCCGCGCGCGACCACGGTATCGGGCGGCGCCAAGCGCAGGTCGCCGATGTAGCGGATGTTTTCCATCACGGTGAGATCGTGATAGAGCGTGAAGCCTTGCGTCAGATAGCCGGTTTTCAAGCGCGCGTCGCGCGCGGATCGTCCAAAGACGTCGACTTCGCCCGACGTGGGATTCATGACGCCGGCGAGAATTTCGAAGGTCGTCGTTTTCCCGGCGCCGTCGGGCCCAATGAAGCCGAAAATCTCGCCTTTTTCGACGTCGAACGTAATGCCGCGCACGGCTTCGAGGGTGCCGTAACGCTTACGCAGGTCGCGAAGTGCGACCGCTACTTCGGCCACGATCCGCCGACGAGAATCTCAGCGTCGGCAGGCATTCCCGGATGCGCGGAGCCGTAGCCGCCGCGAAGGCCTAACTTGACGCCGAAAACCTGCTGCACGCGGTCGCTTTGAAAGTACGTGTTCTCCGGCGTGAACATCGCTTCGGGATCGATGCGCATCACGTATGCGTCATACGGATGTTGGTGCTTGGGATCGTCATCGAAATAGATCCGTGCGGATTGACCGAGCTTGACGCGTGCGATCTGCCCTTCGGGGACGAATCCGCGCAGATACACTTTCTGCAGGTTGAGCAACGTCACGACCGGGGTGCCGGCGGCCAGCACTTCGCCCGGCTCCGCCGAACGCGTGAGCACCGTTCCGGCAAACGGCGCGCGAATCGTCAAGTCGCGCAGGTTCGCGCGTGCTTGATCGAGCTGCGCCATTGCGGCGGAGACCGCCGACGTCTGCTGGTTGATCTGTCCCGAAACGGCCGCCGCTTGCTGTTCGCGCATCGGCGCGTTGCTCAACGTCGCGCTTGCCGACCGGAGCTGACCCTGCGCCGCCTGCGTTCGCTGACGCGCGGCGTCGAGCGTCGCTTGAGCCTGCTGTGCGTCGGAGACGGCGCGATTGCGCTGCAGCTCCGACACGTCGCCGGTCTTGAACAGGTTCTTCGCCATCTTTTCGTTATAGGCGGCGAGGTTGTACGCGGCTTGCGCTTGCGAGAGCTGCGAGTCGGACGCCGCGACTTGGGATTGCGCAGCGCTGACGTCGCCGGATGCGCCGACGCTGGCTTGCTCGGTTCCGAGTTGGGCTTGGCGCAGCTGTGCCTGCAACACCGGGACTTGCCGCTGCGCGGCCGATACGCGCGCTTCCGCTTCGGCGACGGTGGCGCGCGCTTGCGCGTCGTCGAGCGTCGCGATCACCTCACCTGCGCTCACCATGTCGCCTTCGCGCACGCGAACCGCCAGAACGCGGCCGGGCAGTTTTGAGGCAACGGCCGAGTCATCGCCTTCGATCCGTCCGCTGAGCGCGACGGTGTTGCCGGGCGCTCCCGAGCAACCACTAATTGAGGGCAGCACGACGGCGGCCGCCATGAGGGCAGCCTGAAGGAGGCGTTGATCCATGCGAACACGCATCCCGCCCTGATACTGCAATGAGCGAGCCCTGTCCCCTCACGAGAATTATCTTAGCGAGCGCGTCGCCGCGCCGTTTGGAGCTGCTCCGTTCGCTCGGGCTTGACGTCGAGGTTGCGCCCAGCGGCTACCACGAGCCCGACTCGCCGCAGCTCACCCCGGCCGAGCTTGCCGTCGCGCACGCCCGCGAAAAGCTGGCCGCCGCGATCGCCAAGATCGGTGACTCCGCCGTACCGGTCGTCGCCGCCGATACCGTGGTCGACGTCGATGGGGCCGCGCTCAACAAGCCGGCGGACGAAGCCGACGCGGTCCGGATGCTCTCCGTGCTCTCGGGCCGCGAGCACCTCGTGCACACCGCCTTTGCGCTGGCCGTGCCCGGGGGCGAAACGATCAATGAACGCTCGACGACCGTAGTTCGCTTTTACCGGCTGACGCCGGACGAGATCGGCGACTACGTTGCAACCGGGGAACCGCTCGATAAAGCGGGTGCCTACGGCATTCAGGGGCTTGCCGCCGCGCTGGTGGAGTCGATCATGGGCGACTTTTATACCGTCATGGGCTTTCCGTTGGCGCGCTTCGTTCGCACGCTGCGCCGGTTGGGATTTGCGTTGCCCTTGCCGAAGAATCAAATAACGTAGGGGCGTTAATTCGTAAGGGGCTGGCCCATTTTTACTTATCGGGACGAACGAAGACTGTTCGCGTTGATCACCGTTATCATCATTGCGGCGATCGTTGCGCTCGTGCAAATCAGTGCCGAGCGCTCGGGCGAAGAGAGTCCGATCGCAACGGCGGCAACGTCGCTCTTCGGTATTACCGAGGTCGCGATTTCGACCAGCGTGGACGCGCTGCGTTCGGCCGGCACGGGTATCGTTTCGCTCCCGGGACTCGTGCACGAGAACGCGCGGCTGCGCGACGAGAATCAGAAGCTCGTTCAAGAGAACGCGCGACTGCACGAGCTCGCTTCGATTTACGCATCGGAGACGACGATCCGTCCGATCGTCGACCTGTACCACGGCGTCGAAGCGCGTGTCGTCGGCTTCCCGCCCGAGAACGAGTCGCAAGCCGTCACGATCGATAAGGGCTCGATTTCCGGCGTGCATCGCGACGATGGGGTCCTCGACGCCAACGGCGTCGTCGGACGCATCGCGTCGGTCGGACCGTTCTCGAGTACGGTCGTCTTGATCACCGACTACACCAGCCGCATTCCCGCGGTCGTGCGGCGCGGACGCTGGTGGGGCATCGCGCGCGGAAATCTCAGCAGCGTGCGCATGGAGTATATTCCCGAAGACGCACCGCTGCACGCCGGCGACGTGATCGTCACCGGCGAAGGGCGATCGTTCCACGCCGGCGTTCCGATCGGGAACGTCGTTTCGATCGAACGCGGCGACACGACGCTGTATCAAACCGCGGTGGTCAAACCCGCCGCAGCGTTGGGTGCTCTCGATCGCGTTGTCGTTGTCCCGCAGTAGACCAACCGCTTCTCCGAAACGCCGCTTCGCTCCGTACACCGGACCGCAGTGGCATATCGTCGCGCTCGTGCTCGCGGCGGCCGTGGTCGCGCAGGCGACGCTCTTACACTTTCTCGCGATTCGGGGTGCGACGCCGAGCCTCGTGCTGGTCGCAGTCGTCTGGTTTGCCATCCGCGTCGACGTGCGAAACGCCGCAATTTATGGGCTTTTTGCGGGAATTTGCGAGGACGTGCTGGCGGCCGGAACGGGCGGCGCGTGGACGATTTCGACGACCGCGACCGCGATGCTCACCAGCGTGCTGTCGCGCGGATTCTTCGCCGATTCGATTCCGATCGTCGCCGCGGTGACCGCAATCGCGACGCTCGTGCGCGCGCTCATTTTCTGGACGGTTATGTCGCTCGAAGGGTATCCGGGCGGCTTGGCCGGACTGCATTTCCATCAAGCGTTGTGGCAAGCGCTGCTCGACGTCGTCGTGATGATCGTTGCCATGCTGATCGCGCGCCGCTTCGAAACGACGCCGCGTTCGTGAGTTACCCGTACGAGCGGCGCAAGAAGCCGCGCTGGGAGCGGCCCGTTTGGCGAATCGTTGGATTCGTCGGATTCGTGTTACTGTTATTGATCGCACTGATCGTGCGGCTGACGCAGATTCAAATCGTCGAGGGCGATTCGTACCGCTCCGCGGCGATGGCCAACCAAGTGCGATTGATTCCGGTCGCGGCGCCGCGCGGCATCATTCGCGACCGCAACGGCGTCGCGATGGTGCGCAGCCGTCCGTCGTTCGTCGTGGGACTGATTCCGTCGCAGGTGGCCGATATCGACGCCGAGCTGCACACCGTTTCCGAAAAGCTCGGCATTCCTTTAGACACGCTCGAGTACAAGCTGCTGCACCATCACGGCGTCAACTATCGCAACTTCGACGAAGTGGTGACCTACGAGCCGTACGGACCGGTGCTGCTCGACGAAGACGTTCCGGTCGCGCGCGTCGCGCGGCTCTCGGAAGTGCTGACGGATTTACCGGGTGTCGATCTGGAAGTCCAAGCGATTCGCGATTATCCGTATCACGGTGAAGGATCGCATTTGTTCGGATACGTCGGACAAATCACGCAAAGCGAATACGCGCGGCTCAAAAAACAAGGCTACGCGCTCAACGACGTCGTCGGCAAAGACGGATTGGAATACACGTACGATTCGTATCTGCGCGGCGTGCCCGGGGGGCAGCGGGTGGTGGTCGACGCGACCGGATCGGTCGTCTCGACGACCTCGGCCCAGGCCCCGATCTCCGGCGATACCCTGATCACCAATATCGATTTTCGGCTCCAGCAGATCGTCGAAGAGGCCCTCGCCGACGGCATCAAGAGCTGGGGACACGGCCGCAAGCTGTCAGGCGGGGTCGTCGTCGAGGATCCGTGGACCGGCGGGATCCTCGCATTGGCGAGCTATCCGAACTTCGATCCCAACGATTTCGCCGCGGACAACTATAAGAAGGTCGCGTTCGACCTGCTCGACCCCACTCAGCCGCTGTTCGATCGCGCGATTGCCGCAGCCACGCCGACCGGATCGACCTTCAAGATGGTCACCGGGTCGGCTGCGTTGACCGAGGGCGTCGTGAAAGTCGATCAGGTCGTCTACGACACCGGCGGCTGGAACTGTGGCGGCTTCTACGCGCGCGACATCGCGGCCGGCGGTCTGGGGAACACGACGTTCGTTCCGGCGCTCGCGGCGTCGTCCGACGGATACTTCTTCCGGCTGGCGTGGTGGCTGGGCAACGAGCGGCTGCGCAAGTACGCGTTGGCGTTCGGCCTCGATTCCAAGAGCGGCATCGACCTGCCGGGTGAAAACGAAGGCAACTGGCCGACCAATGCGTGGTCGATGCGCAACTTCGGCGTTCCGATGGAGCCCAGCGACTCGTGTTTCTTGGGGATCGGGCAAGGCGCGATGCAAGCGACGCCGCTGCAGATGGCCAACATCGCGTCGGCGGTAATCGACGGCGGCACGCTGTGGCGCCCGTACATCGCGCGCGAGATTCGCAAACCCAATGGAACGCTCGTCAAAACGTTTTCGTCGCAAATCATTCGCCACGTTCCGGTGACGCAGGCAGCGCTTGCGGCGGTGCGCGAGGGCATGGCGAAAGTCACCGATCCCGGCGGCACGGCGTACGGTGAAAAGATCAAAGGCTTACCGTACTCCGGGAAAACCGGAACCGCCGAAACCGCCGGCGGCGCCGGCCCGAACACGACGTGGTTCATCGCGTGGGCTCCGACGGGTCATCCGAAACTTGCGATTGCCGTGTTCGTCGATCGCAGCGGCGGGTACGGCGCGAGCGTTGCAGCGCCGATCGCCCGCCAAATCATGATCGAATACTTCAAGATCAAAGACCCCGGCCCGGGATACTAGGCCCCTGACATGGGCAGCGTTTTCAACGCGGCATCGATCGCTTTGCGCACGGACGGCGTGCGTTCGTCGCGCAGCGCGGCGCGCAGGACGTCCACGCACCACGGTTCCCCGACGATCGTGAGGCGCTCGACGATTTCGATGCGCGTGGCGGCGTCGCACGACGCGGCGTCGTCGACGCCGGCAGCTTCGAGCCACGCCGACGCCGCGGCTTCGGCGTTTGGATCGACCGAACGTGCGCGCGCGTAAATCGTGCCGACGGCGTAGAGGATCGTGCCGCCGGCGAAGACGAGGACCGGGATCGCGTAGTTAATCGACGGCCAGATGTGCCGCGCCGCGAAGCGCGTCCAAGACGCCGGTGAAGGAGTCGTCGAGCCCGCGGTTTACGCTCGTGGTGAGCACGCGGTGGAACTCGTCGATCGGCAGTTCCGAAAGCACCGTGAAGACGCGCGTAATCTCTTCGCGATAGGCGGCGAGCGCCTCGGAGCGCGTGCCGTCGTGCAGCACGCTGGTTCCGAGCAGGTGCGCGTTGATGATCCACGGATTGACCGCGCCCAGCGGTGCCGTGTCGAGCTCGGGCATCAGCGCGCGCACTTTGTCGGCGTCGATCGATCCTTCGATGCGCACGATGCCGGCCGGCGGCGCGAGCGCATCTTGAGGCGATGCGAGCACGAGCTCGTCGAGCAGACCGCGCAGCGCGGCGCGGCTGTCGCGATCTTCCAAATCTTTGCCGGTAATGGTTAAGCGCGGCATGCGCAACCGGACGAAGAACCGCTCGAGGGGCGCGCGCACCGCGCGGCTCGTGTTGGTAAACGCCGACGACAACGCCGGCGATGCGGCGACGGCGTTTTCCGGAAAGAGCATGCGCAGTGCGAAGAGGTGCTGCACCAAACCGCCGGCTTCACTGCGCTCGAGCAGTTTGATCGTGTGCGCCAATCGGTCCGCGGCGAAGTCGATGTAGAGCATCGGTCCGCCGGCGGCGGCAATCGGTGCGATGGCGGCAAGCGGTGCCGTCGCTTCGAGACGATCGGCCTGTTCGGCGATGACTTCGGCAATCGCGCGCGGCGGCGGTTCTTCGAGCGCCGGTGCCGTCAGCGCAACTTCGGGGTCGGGCAGCTCGAACTGCGGCGGCAGCGGCGGCGGTTCGTATGCGGCGGCCGATTCGGCGGGGAAGATGCGCGCCACCGAAAGCGGCACGCCGATCGTCGATTCGCCCAAGGTCGGCTGCGCCTGCACGCGCAGCGGCGGCGCGGCCAGCGCGATGTTTTGCCCGTCGCCCCACTCCAGCACGGCGCGCGTTTCGAGCGTCGTGCCGGCCGACAGCGGCGCGATGACGCTGACTTCCCAGCGGATGCGCAGCTCCACGTTGGGATTGACGTCGGCGAGAACCAAACCACGATTGGACCACAAGATCGACGCGCCGGCTTCGTCGGCAAGCGCGAGTCCGTTGATCGTCGTGCTCGACGGCACGTACACCGCCAAGTTGGTCGGAATGACGCGCACCAGCAGACGGTCGGCGGGGCCGTCGCCTTCGTTGCGCAGGCGAATCTCGTAGTACACGTGCTCGCCGGCGTTGACGCTGTCGGAGGGCGCGGCCATGAGCTGCGCGCCGGCAAAATCGGGTTGCGCGTGCGTCGGTACTTCCAGCGGCGGGAACTGCACCGGACTGATGCCCTTTCCGCGCAGCCAGCCTTCGAGCGTGAGCGGCCGGTCGTGAGGAACCGGGCGCAGCAGACGCAACGTCAAGCGCGCTTCGTGCGTGCGCTCGGCGGCGACGTCGCCGAAGACGAGGCCTTCGCGATCGCGCCGCGCGTCGATCGCGCGCTCGAGCGCGAGCTCGGGCGGTAACGTGAGCGTCAAGCGGGCGTCGCGCAGCACGTCGGATCCGGCGTTGGTGAAACGCACCAGGACATCGACGAAGCGGTGCGGGCGCAGCGGCTCGTTCGAAGCGAGTTCCCACGCGACCGATTCGCGGAAGACTTGCGGTCGCGAGCGTACGACGACCGTCGACGTGCCGAGATCGATCGCGCCGCCGTCGTGCTCGAGAACCACGCCGAGGGTAACGTTCGAACGGTCGGGCACTTTCGACGCGACGCGCGCGGAGATAACGAAGACGCGCTCGTGATGCGGGGGCACGATGCCCAGATCGAGCGGCTCGCGATACGGCAGCGGCTCGTCGGTGGCTTCGGCGATCCGCACGTCGTCGAGATGCACGCCGGGAATGACGCGCAGACGCACGTTGCGTTCGGGTGCGGTGCCGTCGTTATAAACGTGTGCCAGGAAGCGGACGTCGTCGCGCGCGTGCGCGACGCCGTGATCGGCTTCGACGTAGTTGCGCGCGCGGTTGAAGCGCGGTGAAACGCGGACGCTCAGTCGCCGTGCGAAATCGCGTTCGCCGCCCTTCCAGCGCAGCGCCGCTTCGATCGGCAGCGTCAACTCGCCGCCGGGCGGTGGAACGGCAACGGTCGCTGCCAGGCCGACTTCCACGACGCGATTGGACGCGAGCGTGCCGATCGAGAACGTGAGTCCCGGAATCGATTCGTCGCTGACCGGCTGTCCGTCGACGCTTGCCGAACCGGGTGCGTAGACCAGGCCGGGCGGTAATGCGAACGAAATCGCCACAAACTCGGCCGCGCCGGTGCCGGCGTTGACGGCGCGCATCGCGATCGGAATGCGCATTCCCGGCGCGACCGCATCGTCGCACAACACGGTCAGCGCGGTTTCTTCGCCGCTGAAATCGACCGGCGACGCGACGTAAATCTCCGCCGACGCGATCGGAAACTCGTTACATTCGCGCGAGCCGAGTCCGCCGACGGCTTTGATGCGCGTGCTGTCGGGAAGCGGCGAGTCGATCGTCGCTTGGTATTCGATGGTCACCGACTGACCGGGCGCAAGCTTTTCCGTAACGACGGTAGCGCTGTCGTAATCGAACGGTTCGCCTTCGATTCCCAGCACCACGCGTCCGTCGATGCGCGCGCTGCGCGGAACGTAGGTCGTGTGCTCCGGCGCGGGAAGCAGTGCGACCACGTCGTGCGCGCTCGCCGATCCGGTGTTGACGATCGTCGCGCGCACCGACACCGCGTCGCCCGGACGCGGTTTGTCGGGCGCGCTCAAGGTGACGAGCGTCGACGTGTTTTGCAGCATCGGACGGCTGCGCACGATGACGCGCTCGATGTTCGATGCGAGCAGCGCGGTTTGATCGCTGACCAGCGCCGCTTGGAAAACGAGCTCGGTTCCGTCTTCGATCGGATCGCTGACGCGGAACGAACACGAGACTTTGCGTTGTGAGTTGGGTTCGAGATCGCCGATCAGCGTGCCGTTCGCGTCGACCAAGTGACCTTCACCGGCGATCGGGCGATCGTCGACGAGATCGTCTTCGGGTACGTGCGAGACGCCCTGCGGATGCGAGAACCGCACGCGCACGCCGGTCGCGCTCGCACCGCCGAAGTTCGAGAAGCTGAACTCCGCGCGAACCGTTTCACCTGGAAGCACCGAGCGCTTGGGCTCGAGCACGAGCGTACGCAGGCTCTCGACCAATGCGGGAGAGCCCGGAGCAAAGATGCCGGTCAGCGACGTGGATGCCACTAGTCAGCCTCTTTCACGCTGTACGGCACGGCGACCTACGGCGGCGCCAGTAAGCTTAACGTATGGGCGATGCGCTCGGCTCGTTCCCCGGGGTGCCGAGCAAGATACGCGTCGACGGCGTCGGAACGTCCGCGTTCCTTGAGCGCGCGGGCCGCGGCCAGCGCGACGGTCTCGGACGGGTCGTCCAACGCGTGCTCGAGCAGCTGCGCGGAGCGCTCGTCGTCGAGTGCCGAGACGCCGAAGATCATGTCGCAGCGCGCGGCCTCGAGAAGCGAGTCGAACTCTGCGGCGGTTGCCGTGTTGAAGCCGGTATCCACGTGCACGTCCTCGCGCGGAGTCTCAGCGACCTCGCGTTCGACGCGCGCCTTGCGCGGAGCGACCAGTGCGTAGATGCCCAGCGCGGCCCCAATGGCGAAGGCCACGATCAGGGCAATCGCGATCGCGCTCATCCTTGGCTAGACGCCGGCGTGAAGCGACGTGCGCACGACGTCGAGCGCTCCGTCGAGCGCGGCATCGCGCTTGCGCTGCAGCGCGTCGATGAACTCGGTCGTGTCGGCCTGCGCGAGGGCATCGAGCCGGTCGATCAGCAGCGCGCGGTAGTGCTGCAGCTGCTGCGTACCGTCGGGCAGCAGCCGCGCGAGCGCGCCCCACGGAAGCGCCGACGCGAGCGGAGCCTCTTCGAGACGATCGGCAAAGTCGCGCAGTTCCGACGGATCGTAACTGCCGCGCAGCACGACCGTCGCCGCCGGCGATTCGGCCGGAACGCCGCGCGCGTTGGCCGCGTCTTCGAGCACGCGTTCGATCGTGGTGCGCACGGACGGCGTTTCGAGATCGCGCGGCGCGATAACGTAACTCGGCAGGCGCAGCTTGATGAAGAGCCGGTCGAACTCTTCGCGCAGCAGATCGCGCAAGGCGGGAAGCGATCCGCCGTGCGTATCGCCGACCGCATCGGGCAGCAGTGCGCGCAGCGCGAACAAGTGCGTTACCATTCCGCCGAAGCGCGCTTCTTCCAACAGCCGGAGCGCGCGCGCGAGCCGGTCGCCGGTAAAGGCAACCGAGCTGCCCGCACCGTTGGCCATCAGCGTCCCCTCGACGACGCCGCTCTGCGTCGCGTCGTTATCGGGTTCTTGCCCTTGCTCGAGTGCGGCGATGGGATACCGGTTGAGAACGCGCGTGTGACCGTTGGCTTCGCCGACCGGCGTGGCCGGCGGAAGTTCCAGGAAGCGCTCGGAGTCGATCGCGCGCTGGCTGCCGCCGAAAGCCGGCCCGATCATGCCGTCGAGGCCGAACGGCAAACCGGGAATGGCGTTGGCGAACACCGGCGTCGCGCGCACTTTGAGCTCGCCGCTGGCGACTTCGTCGTCACGCTCGCCGTCGTAGCGAATGTGTGCGGCGCGGACGATGGCTTCACCGGCGGGCAGACCGTTGTGCACCACGTCGTGCCAGCGCACCGTCGCCTCGACGCCGGGATCGACGTCGTTGAGCACGATGCCGCGCGAACTGGCAAACGGCGCTTGCGCGCCGACGTCGCGTACCGGAACGTCGTTGACGGTCGTCGAGTTCGGAACGTAAATGAGCGTCTCGGGCTGCTCGACCGAGATGATGACGCGGCGCGCGGGACCGTCGCCGCCGTTTCGCACGTGCAGCACCCATTCCACCGTTTCGCCGACGTCGACGACGTCGATCGGCTCGCTGCGGAACGTTCCCACCGAGAAGTCGGGCTCGGCAGTCGTCGCGATGACCAAGCGCGGTAACGGAACCGGAAGCATCGCGTCGGCGGTCAGCACGCCGTCGACGGTGACCGGAAACTCTTTGGCCAGACTGCGCAGCAAACGCAATCCCAAACGCGCTTTGGCGGTCGCACCGGGCAGAATCTCGCCGAAGACGAGCGACGACTTCTCGCGGATCGCTCCGTCGACGCTTTCAAGGCGCGCTTCGGGTGAAACGTAGAGGCGCAGGCGCACGTTGTGCGCGACGTCGGTGCCGGTGTTGACGACGATCGCGTCGACGTCGGCGAGCTGATTGGGACGCAGCACCGCGTCGCTGGCGAGCTCGAGCCGCGACGTTTGCGCGTCGAACGCCGGATGCGAATCGACGCGCCACGCGGCTTCGCCCAGCGGCGTTTCGCCCAGTTCGCGGGTGTGCACGCTCGCGCCGACGCGCACTTCGCTGCGATCGGCGTACGGCGTGCGAATGCGCCCGCGAATGTTGATGCGGCGCGCGGAGTAGGCGTCGAGCGTGCCGAGATCGACCGTGTCGCTCTCGAGCGTCAGCCGCGAATTCTTTTCGAACACGCGCGTTTCTTCCAGTGCCGGATCGAGACGCAGATGCAGCACGACGTCGGCCGCCGGCGCGCTGCCGTCGTTGGCAACGTCGATGGTGGCTTCGACGTCGCCGCCGGGCCGCACGACCTCGCCGCCCAGGCGCGCGATATAGTTGCGTCGCTGCGCGAGCGCCGGCTCGGAATGGATGGCGATGCTGCGTTCGAGCCGCCGTGCCGCGACGTCGGTTGACGGTTCCCACGTCAGCGAAGCGGCAACCGATAGCGTCGTCGCATCGGGCAGCGGCGAAACGACGACGGCTTCGGCGCGGAGGTCGACGTGTTCGCCCGCGTCGATGCGTCCGAGATCGAAGACCAACGGATCTTTGCGGCGGTCGCGGATCGGCCGTCCGTCGATGCTCGACGCGCCTCGAACGAGCGCGAGCGTATCGGGAAGTTCGAGCGTCGCCGTTGCGCTGTCGGCGGCCGCGGTTCCGGTGTTGTAGGCGGTTACCGCGAGCGTGACGCGCTGTCCCGGGCGCACGTCGTGCGACGGTTCGACCGACAGTCCGGTGCGGTCGTCGCCGAAATCCGGTGCCGCGCGAACGACCAGCGTCGCGGGTTCGAGCTCGAACGCGGCCGTTTCTTGGGACGCGATCTGCGCCCTTGCCGTGACGCGCGTGCCGTCGGCCAGCGGGGCGTCGATGCGAATGCGATAGACCAGGGTCGCCGACGCGCTTGCCGATAGCGACGCGGCGACGATCGGCGCGTAGAGCCGGTCGTACGCAATGCCGAGATCGCGTTCGAGTTCGCGGCCGTTCACGCGCGCCGAACCGGTGACGTACGCGGCGTGTTCGGGAATCGGTGCGACGACGACCACGTCGTGCGCGCTCGACTCCCCGGCATTGTGAATGCGAATGGTCACCTGCGCTTCGGATCCGGGGCTCGGATCTTGGCGCGCCTCGACCGAAATGCGGGTGAGCGCGTTCTGCAGTTGCGGACGGCTGCGCGCGACCAGCCGGACGACGTTGGAGCCGACGGGCGGGAGCTCGAACGAGGCGACGGCCGCTTGGAGCTCGACGGTCGTACCGTTCTCGATCGCGCCGGCGACACTGTACGCAATTTCGATCTTGCGCTCTTCGCCTGGGGCAACGTCGCCGATATGCGCGCCGCTGCGCGCGAGCAGCGGAGAGTTGCCGAGTTCGTCGTCGAGCGACGCGCCGTCGAGCTCGCCGCTTCCGACCAGATACACCAGGCCGTCGGGAAGATTGAATCGTACGCGAACGCCGGTGGCCACGGCGCCGCCCTGGTTGCGGAACGTGAACGTCGCACGTACCGTCATTCCAGGTTCCAACTCGCGGTCGGGCGAAACGGCGAGGGTTCTAAGGCCCTCGGGCAACGTAGGTGCTCCGGGGGCGAAAACTTCCGACAGCGTGCGCATGACGCGGGACGTTTCGCCGCAAGGAAAGGGTTGCCATGCTCGCAGTTCACGAAGATCGTATCGCCGCCGCCGTCGCGCGTCTCGGCTCCGAAAATGCATTTGAAGTGCTCGCTCGAGCGCGTCAACTCGAGGCCGAAGGGCGTCGCGTCGTTCACATGGAGATCGGCGAGCCGGACTTCGATACGCCCGAGCATATCAA
Organism: Candidatus Baltobacteraceae bacterium; assembly: GCA_036488875.1. Taxonomy (NCBI): domain Bacteria; kingdom Bacillati; phylum Vulcanimicrobiota; class Vulcanimicrobiia; order Vulcanimicrobiales; family Vulcanimicrobiaceae; species Vulcanimicrobiaceae bacterium. The sequence goes on from DASXGW010000008.1 coordinate 199,627, forward strand.
GAAGGCGGCCGTCGACGCGCTCTATGACAACCACACCCACTACACGCCGTCGGCCGGCATTCCGACGCTGCGCGCGACGATCGCCGATTACGCCAGCCGCTTCCGCCGCATCTCGCCGGCCTACACGGCCGAGAGCGTCGTCATCTCGCCGGGCGCCAAACCGATTATTTGGAACATCCTGTCGGCTCTGCTCGATCCGGGCGACGACTTCGTCTACTTTGATCCTGCGTATCCGGCGTATGCTTCCTGTGCGAGCTACCATCAAGCCAACATTCACGCGATCCCACTGCTCGAGTCGCGCCAGTGGCGCATGGACCTCGACGAGCTCGCGCGCCGCGTCTCGGACAAGACCAAGGCGATCGTCATCAACTCGCCGCACAACCCGACCGGCGGCGTGCTCACCAAAGGCGATCTCGAACGCATTGCCGAGCTGGCGAACCGTCACGACTTCATCGTCATCGCCGACGAGATCTACAGCCGCAACTTCTATCTGGACACCGAGTACGTCTCGATCGCGGCGCTCGACGGCATGCGCGACCGTACCATTATCGTCGACGGATTCTCGAAAGCGTACGCGATGACGGGCTGGCGCTTGGGCTACGCGCTGATGCCGGATCGTCTCGCCAAGACCGTGACGCTCTTCAACAACAACACGTTTAGCTGCGTGGCGACGTTCGTGCAAATGGCCGGCATCGCCGCGCTCACCGGCGACGACACGCCGGTGCGCCGCATGAACGACATCTTCCGCCAACGGCGCGACCGTTTGGTCAACGGCCTCAATGCGATTCCGGGCGTTTCGTGCACGCTGCCCGAAGGCGCGTTCTACGCGTTCCCCAACGTGACCGAGATCACGCACGACGACCGCGCGCTCGCGAAGTTCCTCTTAGAGGAAGGCGGCGTCGCGTGCGGCGGCGGCTCTTCGTTCGGCGCGGCCGGAAAAGGCTATCTGCGATTCTCCTACGCGGCGTCGCTGGAAGACATCGACTGGGCGCTGGATTCTATCGCCAAGACAATCCCGAAGTTCAAGGGCTAGCGGTTTGTACGGTCTTCCGGACCCACCCGAGCCGAAATACTGGAAAGCGTTGTTGATGGCGGCCCTTTTCTGTATTCCGCTATCGCTCGTTGTTCGCGCTGTTATCCGGATGTCGGACTTGGTATGGCTTATTGTGGCGGCCGTTATGACCCTGATCGTTTCGTATACGATACATGAGCGCGTCACCAGCGATTGGCGCGCGCAATACACGATGAATTATAGCGAATTCAATTCCAGGACGCGCGTCGGGCGAAACGTCCGGATAGGCCGCCGATAGCGCAACCGTGGCGACGTTCCTCCGAATCGCCGTAGCGGTTCTCGTGATGCTCGCGATAGCGGCGATTGTTTTCTTCGCCTCGCGAGGGCATATTTTTTTCTTGCCGTTCGTGCTTATTTTGGGTTTGCCGCTGGGGGCGTTGCTGCTGCGGCGTTCTTAGCTTCCGAAATCGGTTCTCAATTCGGAGGTTTCGCGTCGCCGGAAGTGAGACGCTTGAGGGCGGCTTCGAACTCGGCGCGATCTTCGTCGGTGAGATCGTCGCGTTGGAGGGCACGGCGAATACCTTCGGCGACGGGGTTTTGATCGCCGCTGCCGACGAGCTCGTTCAGCTTGTTGAACTGTGCCTCGTCGTCTTCATCCTTCGGTCGCTTCCGAAAGAACATCACGTAAGCCTCATTGCGTGCTTAACCTCGGCTAGGACCCGCGCTGCCACCTCGCGCGTTCGAGCGGTCCCCTCTTCGATGATGCGCTCTACTTCGGCGGGATTGTCGCGAAAGGCTCTATACCGCTCCCGGACCGGTCGCAGATAGGCGTTAAGCTGTTCGGCAAAGTCGGTCTTGTCGGCAACGCACCCCAGCGCGCCCGAGCGGCACCCCTCGGCGACGGCGTCCAGCTTGAGCGGATTGACGAAACGCCAGAGATAGAACAGCGGACAGACCTCGGGCCGGCCCGGATCACCCTTACGTACCTTTAGTGGATCCGTAATCATCGAGCGGACCTTTTTGGTCGTCGTCTCCTCGTCGTCTTCAATAAGAATAGCGTTGCCGTAGGACTTGCTCATCTTCCGGCCGTCCGTGCCGGGCACTTCGGGAAACTCGGAGAACGTCGGCTGCGGTTCGATGAGAATCTGCGCGCCGTTTCCGTAGAGATGGTTGAAACGGCGGACGACCTCGCGTCCGAACTCGAGGTGCGCCGCCTGATCGCGACCCACCGGAACGTACTCGCCGCGGACGATCGCTACGTCGCACAACTGCAGCAGCGGATAGCCGAGAAAACCGTAGGTCGCGATTTCCTGACCGAGCGCCTCGATCTGCCCTTTGAACGTCGGTACGCGCTCGAGCCACGAGATCGGCGTAATCATCGACAGAATCACGTGCAGCTCGGAAATTTCCGGCACGCCGGATTGCAAGTAAATCGTGGCTTTCTGTGGATTGACGCCGGCCGCCAACCACACGGCCACCATGTCGTTGCGCACGTCGCGAATCTTCGCGGGGTCGGCGAACTCGGTTGTATACGCGTGCAGATCGGCAATTTCGAAATAGGCGTCCGCCGTTTCGCAATAGGCTTCCCACTGCGTCAGCACGCCGAGCAGGTGGCCCAGATGCAGTCCGCCCGTCGGGCGCATGCCGGCCATCACGCGGGGTTTTTTGGTTTCGGTCATCGCGGGCCGTGTATTGGCTAATGCCGCGCGATTTCCGCGCGTACGAAGGCGCGCGCCGCGTGCACGGCGTGGCGCAGCGGCGTGCCGTTGGCCAACTCGCACGCAAGGGCGATTGCGAGCGTGCACCCCGTGCCGCGCATCGACGCCGCGATGCGCGGCTCGCTGAAGAGCTCGACGCCTTCGGCGGTGGCGAACGCATCGACGGGATCGCCGTCGAGATGTCCGCCCTTGAGCAGCACGGCGTGGGGGCCCAGCCGCTGCAGCGCCGACGCTGCCTCGCCGATCGCGTCACGCGCTATCGGCTCGACCCCGAGCATCTCGGCGGCCTCTGCGAGGTTGGGCGTCATCACGACGCTGGGCAACGTGGCAAGCTCGTCGCGCAGCGCGTAGCGCCCGTCGACGTCGACGAGCTCGCCCCCGCTGCTCGCGGTGAAGACCGGATCGACGACGGTGGGAATCGAGGGGCGCGCCCGCACGATTGCGGCGGCGGCTCGAATGTTGGCGATGTTTCCCAGGGCGCCGATTCGAATCGCGCCGGCGGCGTCCCATGGCAGCGCGGCCAACTGCGCGCGCAGCACGTCGACCGGCACGGCGTGCAGCGCGGTGACGCCGGAGGCGTCCTGGGCGCTCACGGCGGCGACGGCGGTGAAGACCCGCACGCCACGCTCAGCGGCGACGACGAGGTCGCGCCCGACCCCCGCGACGTTCCACGGATGCGTCGTGCCGATCGAGATCACAATGGGTTTCACGGCGCTTGCCAAGCGTCGACAAGCGCTACGGCCGCGGCCCGCGGATCGGCGGCGGCGGAAATTGCCGAAATGACCGCGGCCATCGCGACGCCGCTGCGCCGCACGTTGACCACGTTGTCGAGCGTGATGCCGCCGATTGCGGCAACCGGCAGCGCCGTTACCGAAGCGATGCGTTCTAAGCCGCCGACGCCGATCGGTGCGCCGGCGTCGTCCTTGGACGTCGTCGCGTAAACCGAACCCACGCCGAGATAGTCGGCGAAGGCGGTTTTACGCGGATTGGCTTCCTCGACGGTGCCGCACGACAGACCGATGAGATGTTCGGGAAACGCCGCGCGCACGCGTGCCACGTCGGAAAAGCCCGCATCGTCGGGACCGAGATGCATGCCGTCGCAGTCGAACGTGCGAACCGCTTCGAGTTCGTCGTTAACGATGAGCAGCGCGCCATTCTCGAGCGTCATCACGCGCAGCGGACACAGTGTGTCGGCAACGATGCCGCCCTTCGCACGGTACTGTACGATGCGCACTCCCGCGTCCAACGCCGCACGCGCGACGTCAAGCGCGCTCGCGGATTCATTGACGATCGCGTAGATGCCGTGCAGCAGCGCCGCGCGCTGCGTTCGGTCGATTAAGCGCGTCTTCGCTGCCATAGCCATAGCAGCACGTTGACGACGAGATAGATTGCATAGGTGGCGATCAGGGCGCGCGCGAGCACGACGTCGTGACGCATCAGCGCAAGCGGTACGATCAAGCCGAAGCAAACGACGCCGGCCATGAAGACGGTCATCAAGCGCGAGATCCCGACGAAGGCCATCAGTCGTTTCCGAGCAGCAGATCGCCCAAGCGCAGCAGCTCGTCCTCGTTGTCGAAACGAAACTCGATGCGACCGCCGCGGCCGCCGCGCACGAGCGCGACGTGCGCCGCGAATTTTTCGCGCAAACGCGATTCGAAATCGATCTCCTCGGGCGACAGCGTGCGCGCCTTCGGCACGGCGTTTTTCGCTTGCTGATTTGGGCCCGTGGCCTCAGCGACGAGCGCCTCGAGCGCGCGCACGGTCAGCCCTTCAATAGCGGCCCGCTGCGCGAGCTGCGTGCGAACGGCTTCGGGGACGCCGAGCAGCGCGCGGCCGTGCCGCCCGCTCAATCGTCCATCGGCGAGCATCGCCTTGATCTGGTCGGGCAGCGCGAGCAATCGCAGCGTATTGGCGATCGCCGGCCGGCTCTTCCCAAGTCGCGACGCCAGCTGATCCTGGGTGAAGGCGAACTCGTCGATGAGGTTTTGGAAGCCGGCCGCCTCTTCGAGCGGGTTGAGGTTTTCGCGCTGCAGGTTCTCGATGATGGCGACCTCGAGGGTCTGCCGGTCGTCGCTGCCGCGCACGATCGCCGGAATCGCCGGCCGCCCGAGGGCGGCGCATGCGCGCCAGCGCCGTTCGCCGGCAATGAGCTCGTAGCCGTCGTTGCGAGGGCGAACGATGATCGGCACCAGCACGCCAAACTCGGCGATCGAGGTCTTGAGCTCGTCGAGCGCCTCGGGGTCGAAGTGTTTGCGCGGCTGATACGGGTTGGGCGTGATGCGGTCGACCGGAATTTCTTGCAGCGATTCGACCGGCGACACCGGCACGGGCGCGTTGCCCAGCAAGGCGCCTAATCCGCGTCCCAAACCGCGCTTCGGAGCGGACACTAACTCACACCGCTCCGCGGTACGCGTGCCTCCGGCCCGCGCCCACATCCTGTGGGGTGCCTATGGCTCGCCTCCAGCTCGCTCACGCGTGAACTTCCGCCGGCTCGAGCATCTCGCGAGCGAGCGCAAGGTAAGCTTGTGCGCCGCGGCTCTTCACGTCGAACAGAATGACCGGCTTGCCGTACGACGGTGCTTCGGAGATCCGTATGTTGCGCGGTATCTGCGTCTTGAACATTTGCTGCGGGAAAAACTTCTCGAGCTCGTCGAGCACTTCCATCGCCAACCGCGTGCGTCCGTCGAACATCGTTACGAGCACGCCGCTAACGTGCAAGGTTGGATTGAGCGCTTCGCGCACGCGGCGCACGACGCTGGTGAGCTGCGACAAACCCTCGAGCGCATAGTATTCCGCTTGCACCGGAATGATGCACTCGTCGGCCGCGGTAAGCGCGTTGATCGTGAGCAGTCCGAGGGACGGCGGGCAATCGATGAAAACGAAGTCGTAGCGCGCGGCAACGCGAATCAGCGCTTGCCGCAAGCGCGTTTCTCGCGACAGGGCCGAAACCAGCTCGATCTCCGCGCCGGCAAGATTGATCGTCGCGGGCACCAGCGAGAGGTTCTCGATTTCGGTGCCGACGATCGCATCGTCGATCGACGTTTCTTGCAGCAGCACGTCGTAGATGTCGCGGTGCAGACGCGTTTTGTCGACGCCGAAACCGGTGGTCGTGTTGCCTTGCGGATCGGAGTCGACGACGAGAATGCGCTCGCCGAGCACTGCAAGTGCGGCACCGAGATTTACCGCGGTGGTGCTTTTACCGACGCCGCCTTTTTGATTGACGAGTGCGATGATACGCGAAATTTTACGGGCGCTCCGCGTCGAGATATTGATCTAGGAGTTTCAAAAGCGAAATGCGCTCGTTACGCTCGGGTGCGTCCGTGACCTGCTCGAAAAGCCAGCGCAGCGCAGTGCCGACGCGCTCGTCTCCGCGAAAATCCGGCGGGACTTCGCTGCGGGAAACCAAGGCGGCGATTACGTCGCTGCCGCCGAGATGCAGGTCGGCCACCGAAAACGCCGGCTTGCGCGCGATTTCTTCGCGAACCCGCCGGTGAAAGCGCTCATTATGGTCGCCGCGTTTGGGCAAACCGGAGCCCGCGACATCGGCATCGCGCAAATCGAACAGACGTTCGATGTTTTCGAGCCCGATCCTCCGGATGAAGCGCCGGATCGTGGCATCTTTCATCTCCGGATCGGCCGAGAACATGTGCGATCGGACCAGGTGAGCCGTCGTCTTGACGACGTCGTTCGGAAATCGGAAGCGGTCGAGCATCGAGCGGACCAGATCAGAACCGACGATCTCGTGACGGTAAAAGTGTGGGCCCTCTTTCGTGCGCGGTTTCGCGACGTCGTGAAAGAGCGCCGCCAGCCGCAACACGAGGTCGCCCGGAGGCGTCGCGTCGAGCGTGCGCATCGTGTGGTTCCAGACGTCGTGGGCGTGCCACTCGTTCTGCTCGACCCCGACGCCTTCGAGCAGCTCGGGCCAGAGGTAGGCGAGGACGCCGGTTTCGCGCAGCAGCTCGAGACCGATCGACGGCCGCTCGGCCTTGGTGAAGAGTTTGGTGAGCTCGTCACAGACGCGTTCGGCCGAGACCGTGCGCACGAGCGCCGCCGAGGCCAGCATCGCGGCGCGCGTCTCCTGTGTCGGCGCGTACCCGAAGCGCGCCGCGAATTGCGCCGCCCGCAGCATGCGCAGCGGATCTTCTTCGAACGTCTCGGGGGTGAGGATGTCGATCCGTTTGGCACGGATGTCGGCTTCGCCGCCGTGCGGATCGATGAGGTCGCCGGCCGGCAGCGCTCGCGCCAGCATGTTCATGCGGAAGTCGCGCCGCGCCAAGTCTTCCGCGAGCGGAATGTCCGGGCCGCTCTGCACTTCGAAGTCGCGGTGGCCGTGCCCAACCGACCGTTCGCGACGCGGAAGCGCGATGTCGACGGTCTGGCCGTCGGCGGTCAGCTTGACGACGGCGAACGCGGCACCCACGACGTCGAGACGCCCGAGCGGCGCGAGCTGACTCTGGAGTTCCTCGATCGGCACCCGCGTGACCACGTAGTCGAGATCCTTGCTCGCTGGTTGGGCGCCTTCGAGCGCCGCGCGCAGCTCGTCGCGAACTCGACCCCCGACCGCAAAAAGGGAGCCCGGGGGCAGAACCGACGCGAGCTTGCTATCCAGCGGATGGGGCCGGTACATCCGCTCCATGGTAGCACTAGCGGGGAATGCGGTGCGGGATGTTTCCCGGGAAACGCTACTCCGATTCGCGGAGCGCGGTCTGTGTCGGGAAGAGCCCCTCGTGTTGACTACAGGCAGTGACGAGACACGTGATGTTGTCGGCGGTAATGGCATGACAGCCGCAGTCCCAGGCGTATCGCATTCGGTCGGGAACCGATTCGCCAACGGTAAGACGCGGCTCGCCCAAGGCGAGGCTAAGGGCATGAAATCGCACCGACCAGACGCTCACTTTTGCCAATATACCCAAATATTTGGAGGTCATTCTCAAGGGTGAATGTTTCCCGGGGAACGCCTTGCTGAAGATCGGACTGAGCTACAACGAGGGGCGGCCGAAGGACCGGCTCTACGTCGACATGCTGCTGGAGGCAGGCGCACGTTACGGTTTTCCGGTTGAACCGGTCTGGCTGGCCGGCAAGGGGCAGGTCTTTGCGCCGGACTCCCTCGACAGTCTCGCGGGCGTCGTTTTGACCGGCGGCGCCGACGTCGACCCGAAACGGTACGGCTTTCCCGATCCGCACGGATTGTGCCGGTTCGCCAATCCGCAGCGCGACGCCGTGGAGTTTCCACTGGCCGAAGCGGTGCTCGAGCGCGGACTGCCCGTGCTGGCGATCTGCCGCGGGATGCAGATGCTCAACGTCGCCTGCGGCGGCACGCTGCTGCCGGATCTGCCGGATCATGACTGGGACGACGACTCGGAGCGCCACAGCGTGGCACTCACTGCCGGGTCGTTCCTGGCCGATCGCATCGCCGGCCGCAGCGCCGGCGCGGTCTCGTCGTCGCACCATCAAGCCGTCGATCGGCCGGGCAGCGGGTTGCGGGTCGTCGGCACGAGCCCCGACGGCATCGTCGAGGCGATCGAGTGGTCGGCGCCGGAGAAGAAGCCGTGGCTGGTCGCCGTGCAGTGGCATCCCGAGCGCATGGCGCTCGACGAACCGCTGGCGGGCACCATTTACGCAGCCTTTCTGCGCGAGGCCGCTTCTTGACCAATGTAGTTACAAGAACTACATTTGCGAAGTGAACCGGATCGGCATACGCGAGGCGAAGGCGCAACTGAGCAAGTTGTTGCGCGACGTGCGTCGCGGCGAGGAATGGATCATCACCGAGCGCGGACGTCCAATCGCAAAACTCTCTGCGGTGAGTACGCAAGCGGAAACGGACGCCGAGTGGGTCGCGCGCCTGGAGCGTGAGGGGCGCTTGATCCCGCTTCCACCGGGTGCGCGAATGCCGCGGCCGCTCGACATCGAACCGTCCGACGTCGCGCAACGATTGCTGCGCGAAGACCGAGACGCCGGCCCGTGAGCGACGGCCAGTGCTACTGGGATTCGTCCGCCGTGCTGTCTTTGCTGCTTCCCGATTCCAATTCGAGCATCGCGATGGAACATTCGGAGCTCAATCTTTCGCATCTCATTTCGTCCGTCGGTGCGGCCGAAGTCTACGCGGTGTTGGCGCGGTTAGAGCGCGGTCACGCGATATCGGTTGACGATGCGCGAGCCGCGCGCGCGCGATTTGAGTCGGGGAGGTGGCGGTATGCCGTCGACGTGCCTTCACGTGCGCTTTTGCGCGATCTGGCACGCAAATGGTTGCTCAAGGGCGCAGACCTCTGGCATCTTGCGGCGGCTATTACGTTGCGTTTAGAACGGCCGCGCTTGCAGATACTGACGTTTGACGCGGCGCTTGCCGAAGCAGCCCGCGGCGAAGATCTCAGCGCTACGTAGCTCGGACGTATTTCACATACACAACGGCCGTTTTTCGGGAACGCCGGTGCGGCGCGGAAACCGTATCGCCGTCGCCGTGTTTTTGCGCACCAGAACGATGCGCCGCTCGCCGTCGAGCGCGATCTCCGATTCGACCGCGCCGCCCAGCATCAGCGCCGCATCGTCGAGCGCGGTGCGTTCGCGCGGGTCGAGCTTACCGCGCTGTAACACCGCGGCGCCGCCGATCGCAAGAAACGGCAGAACCAGCTCCGCAACCGTGGGCGCGACGGCAACTGCGCGCGCCGTCGCGGACGCGAAGCGCTCGCGCAACGTTTCGTCGTGTGCCGCAACTTCGGCGCGCTGCGCGATGACTTCGCCGTCGAGATGCAGCTCGGCCATTGCGTGCTGCAGAAACCGCGCCTTCTTGCGCGTCGTCTCGATCATCGTGACCGGGATGCCGGCCGCGATTGCTGCCGGAATCGCCGGCAGTCCGGCACCCGATCCGACGTCGACGTAAGGAGCGCTGACGTAGGGAACGATCGTCAAGCTGTCGAGCAAATGCTCGGCCAGCTCGGCCTCGCTTTTCGCGCCGGTAAGGTTGAACTTGCGATTGGCTTCTAAAACGAGCTCGCCGTAATGCGCGAGCCGCTGCGCGACGTCCGCGTTTACGACCGCATCGAGCAGCGCTCTAAGCGTGGGCGACTTCCTGCGAAAGCTTGTGCACGAAGAGGCCGACGATCGCGACGTCGGAAGGCGTCACGCCGGGAATCCGGCCGGCCGCCCCCAACGTCCGCGGACGCTGATGCGCGAGCTTCTCGCGAGCTTCGGTGGAAAGCGCGTGCAGCGACGCGTAGTCGAAATCGTCGGGGATGAGCACGCGCTCGCTTTTCGCGGCCTTTTCGATCGCCATCTCTTGACGACGTACGTACCCGGCCGACTTAATTTCGATCGTCGCGCGCTCGCCGGTCTCGTCGTCGAGCGGCGGCTCGAAGTACGGCGCCACGTCGCAATACGACAGTTGCGGCCGTCGCAGCGCGTCGGCCACGGTCGCGCCGGCTTCGAACGTTTCGCTGCCGATGGCCTTGACCGGAAGCCGGCGGCGTTGCGCGCCGGAGATCGCCGCGTGCAGCGCGTCGCGCCGCGACTCGAATGCCTGCCACGACGCGTCGTCGACCAAACCGATCGCGCGGCCGGCCGGCGTCAAGCGCACGTCGGCGTTGTCGTGTCGCAGCACCACGCGGTGCTCCGCCCTTGACGAGAACATGCGATACGGCTCGTCGACGCCTTTAGTGATCAAGTCGTCGATCAGCACGCCGATGTAGGCCTGGCCGCGCTCGAGCCGTAGCGGCTCGTCGCCCCGCGCCCCGAGCGCCGCGTTGATGCCGGCGATCAAGCCTTGCGCCGCCGCTTCTTCATAGCCCGAAGTTCCGTTGAGCTGCCCGCAATGATAGAGGCCGCCGATGCGGCGCGTTTCGAGCGTGTCGAGCAGCTCGGTCGGCGGCACCATGTCGTACTCGACGGCATACCCGGCGCGCAGCATCGTGCACGTTTCCAAACCCGGCAGCGTGTGCAGCATCTCGATCTGGATCTCGGCCGGCAGCGACGTCGAGAAGCCGCCGACGTAGAGGGTCGGTTCGTCCCAGCCTTCGGGCTCGATGAAGATCTGGTGGCTGGGGTTGTGCGCGAACTTCACGACTTTGTCTTCGATCGACGGGCAGTAGCGCGGCCCGATACCGCGGATCAAATCCAAGCCGTACAGCGGCGAATGGTGCAGGTTGTCGCGCACGAGCGCGTGCGTGCGCGCGTTGGTTTCGGTGACGTAGCACGCCAGCTGCGGACCGCCGAAACGCCGCTCGCTCGTGTACGAAAACAGCAGCGGAACGTCGCTGGGCGGCTGCAGCAGCATCGCGTCGCGATCGACGGTTGTTTTGTCGATGCGCGGCGGCGTGCCGGTTTTCAGCCGGCGCGTCGGAAACCCGAGACGCCGCAAGGTCGCCGCCAGCCCGATCGCGGGTGCTTCGCCGAAACGGCCTTCGTCTTGCACCACGCCGCCGCGGAAGGTTTTTCCACCGAGAAACGTGCCGGTCGCCAGCACCACGCGAGGAGCAAAGTAGTGCGTACCGTCGCCGCACGCGACGCCGCGCACGCGACCGGCGTCGACGATAAGATCCTCAACGAGGCCGCGCACGATGCGCAGTCCGGGCTGCGCCCGCAGCGCGCCGATCGCCGACCGCGCGTACGCCGGTTTATCCATCTGCTGACGCAGCGCGCGGACCGACGGTCCTTTGCTTTCGTTGAGAAAGCGCGCGTGCAGGCTGCAGCGATCGGCAAGCTTTGCCATGGCGCCGCCCAGCGCGTCGATTTCGCGAACGAGTTGTCCCTTCGCGCTGCCGCCGATCGACGGATTGCACGGCAACGTGCAGATTTTTTCCGGTTCGCCAGTGACCAGGAGTGTCGCAACGCCCATGCGGGCGGCGGCGAGCGCGGCTTCGACTCCCGCATGCCCGCCGCCGACGACGATGACACCCGCGTCGTCGTTCTGCATGGTACTAACTTACGGCGGCGTGCGGGCCGGCCGCATGCGTCCGTAGACGCAAGGACAGGCCGATCATCATGATGCCGAAGACGATAGCGTAGATGCCGATGATCCAAGCGACGGCCACCGCTCCCGCGATCGGCCGCCACCACATGAGCACCGCAAACAGAATCGACAGAACGCCGCCGAGAATGAGCCACATTTCGCTGGCGAGTTGCTTGCGCAACTGCATCGCGGCGACGATTTCCATGATTCCGGTGAGCAGCGCCCACGCTGCGATCGTAAAGTACAACGCCAAGATCGTGATGCCGACGTCGTAGAACGTGATCGCTGCGATGATGAGACCGATGGCGCCTTCGATGACGAGCGGCCACCAGCGTTCGTGCGTTTCCGCGGCGCGTACCGCCGCGATGATTGCGAAAACGCCGTCGACCAACGCGTACGCGCCGAAGAGAATCCCGATCGCGACCCAGGTCGCGCCGGGCCAGACGAGCGCCAGAATACCGAAGATCACCGCCGCGATTCCGCGGATCAGCAGCGCCCACCAGTTACGTGCGAGTGCGTGAAGCAGCATGACGTTACGGTCCGAAGTACCGGCCGTTGGCCAAGTACGCGCGATACACGTAGCATTGGTTGGGGTTAGGGCCTTTCCAGACGTTGCCGACCAGCGCGGTACGCAGGTTGTGGTTGATTACCGCGCCTTTGCTGAACGTGCCGCGGTCGGGCAGGATGGCGTGATGGCCGCGGTAGGCGACGTAAAAGTCCACTTCGGTAGCCGGCGACGGGTGCGTGTTGATGTACACGACGTTGACGCCGTTGGTGTAGCCGTTGTTGTTGTTCACGGTGCAGCTCGCGACGCTAACCCCGTATTGCCCATACACTGACGATGCCGCTTGCGCGCTGCCGCCCAAAACGGCCAAGGCTACTGCAAAGATACCAAGAGTGCGAAACATATAACCAGCCCTTCTAGCCAGAGGATTACTTTCCAATGCAGAAACGGGAAAAGATCCCGTCGAGCACCTCTTCGGCGGCAACGCGCTCACACACATGCCCCAGGGCCGAAAAGGCGCACGTCAGCTCACCCGCGCACAGATCGCTCGGCTCGCCCGCCGCGAGGGTCGCGCGGGCGCGTTCGAGCGCGTCGAGTGCCTCATTGACGGCGTCGAACTCGCGCAGCGAGGCAAGGTGCGGACGCTCCAGGTCGGGCAGCTCGCCGTTCCAGCCCACCCGCGCGATCGCGTCGCGCAGCGCGTCGAGCGAGCCCTGGTCGAAAACGCTCCCGGCGACCGCGCCTTGCAGCGAGATCTTCGTGACCAGGTCGGCTTTGTTGAGGAAGACGATGCGTTCTCGGCCCTTCGTGGCACTCAGGAGGTCGTAGGCCTCCGCGTCGAGCGGCCGGCTGCCGTCGAGCACCACCAGCGCGATTCGGGCCCCGGCCAACGCGCGGCGCGTCCGTTCGATCCCGGCCGCCTCGAGTCGGTCGGCGTGCGCGCGGATGCCGGCGGTATCGACCAGCCGGACCGGAACACCGCCGACGGCGATCGACTCCTCGATCGTATCGCGCGTGGTCCCCGGCGTTTCCGAGACGATCGCCCGGTCCTCGCCCAGCAGCGCGTTGAGCAGCGACGACTTGCCCGCGTTGGGCGGACCCACGATCGCCACCGTCACACCCTCGCGCACGAGCCGCCCGCGCTCGCCGTCGCGGCGCAGGGTCTCGAGCCGCTCGACGACACCCGCCAGCACCCGCTCGAGCGCACCGCGGTCGGGATCGGGGACCTCGTCGGGAAAATCGATGGCGCCGGAGAGCTCCTCCAGCATCGCGGTCAGCTCGGCGCGCAGCCCCGCGAGTTCGCCGGCCAGTCCGCCGCCGAGATTGGCGACGGCGGCTCGGGCGGCCGAGCGCGTTTCGGCGTCGATGACGTCGGCGACGGCAGCCGCTTCGTGGAGATCCATTTTGCCGTTGAGAAAGGCGCGGCGCGTGAACTCGCCCGGCAGCGCGTTACGCGCCCCGCACGTGAGCGCTGCTCGCACGACTTCGCGTGCGACGATCGGCGAACCGTGCACGTGCAGTTCCAACACGTCTTCACCGGTGTAGCTGTGCGGCCCGGGAAACAGAATCGCTAGGCCGCGGTCGATCGTCGCGCCGCGCTCGTCGACGACCGTTCCGTATCGCGCGACGCGCGGCTCGAGCTTCGCGGGCGCGCGAAAGAGCCGCCGTGCGATCGTTTGCGAGAGCGGTCCGCTCGTGCGCACCACCGCGATCGCGCCCTTTCCGGGCGGCGTCGCGATCGCAACGACCGTAGCGTCGCTGGTTACTTGGGAAACACCACGACGCGACGTTCGGGTTCTTCTCCCTCGGATTCGGTGCGTACGCGTTCGTCGTCGGCGAGCGCCAGGTGAACGATCTTTCGCTCCGACGGCAGCATCGGCTCGAGCTTCTGCGGCGAGCTTTCGCGCAGGACGCGTTCGAGCGTTTCCATCGCGAGCGCTTTGAGCTGATCGGCGCGGTGCGCGCGATAGCCTTCGGCGTCGATCGTGTAGTAGTGGCGGTTGTTGCGCACGCCGGCGTTGAGAATGTTGTTGAAGATCAGGTTGAGCGCTTCGAGCGTATTGCCGTGCTTGCCGATGAGCATGCCGAGATCGGGACCGCTGACTTCGAGATACTCGCCTTCCGGCCGCGGAATGTAGGCGATATCGACGGTGCCGACGCCCATGCGCGTCATAATCTCGCGCAGCAGTTCGAGCGCTGGTTTAGCCTGATCGGGGGGCTCGGTCGCCCCCGCGCTTCGCCCGTAGCTGCGGCGTCCGTAGTTGTTGCGACGGCTATCGCCGCCGCGTCCGCGCGGGCCGCCGTTACCGCCGCCGCGCCGGCCTCCGCCGCCACCGCCGCCGCCTTTGCCGGGAATCGCGCGATCGCGAATGTTAGCCGGCTGTTCCTCGAACTCGAAATCGTCTTCGTAGAGCATCGCTTGTTTTAAGCGCCTTTCTTATTCTTTTTTCGCCTGCGCCGCGAGCTGGAGTTCCCGCTTTTGGGAGCGCCGTTGCTGGCGGGCTGGGCGCTGACCGGCAGCGCTTTCGCGCCGTTGCCGTTGCCGGCGTCCGAAGTGATGACGTGCTCGCTATCGATCATCGCGAGCGGCTGATGGTATCTACGCAGCAGATAGAACTGCTGCCCCATCAGGAACATGTTGTAGGCGAACCAGTAGAGCACCATCGCCGACGGCCATTGATACTTCCAGCCGAAAAAGCCGAGCATCACCGGCGAAACGACGGCCATGATTCGCTGCGTCTGCGCTTGCTGCGGATCGGTCGCCGGCATGCTGACGTAGCGAACGCTCAAGTACATCGAGAGGGCGTAGAGCACGACCAGAACCAGGTCGGCGTGCGCGAGGCTTTGCGCGACCACGGGCTGTCCGAAAAGCGTCAAGGTGGCAAAGGCTTGCGAAATCCCGCTGCCGATCCAGCCCCACGTTTGATTCTCGAAAACGTTTTTGTGATTGAGGACGACCCAGTAGACGCTGACGATCACCGGATACTGCACGGCCATCGGCCAGCAGCCGGCCAGCGGGTTGACCTTGTGCTCCTTGTAGAGCGCCATCGTCTCTTGCTGCAGGCGCTGCGCGTCGTCTTTATACTTCGCCTGCAGCCGTTTGATCATCGGCGCGATCTTCTGCATGTTCAACATCGCTTTGAACTGCGCGGTGTTGAGCGGCCAAAAGACCAGACGAATCAGGGCTGCGAGCACGATCATGCTCCAGCCGTAGTTTTTCAGCGGTACGTCGATCGCCGACACGACCGTCCAAATGGTGTTGACGATCGGATCGAAAAACCAATTCGCGGCGATTAGAAGATGCAAGATTACCTTTCAGTTCCGGGGACAAAATCGACGCCGCCGGGATGCCAGGGATGACAGCGTGCCAACCGGCACAAGGCCATTACGGTTCCGCGCAGCGCGCCGAATCGCGCGATCGCGTCGATCGCGTAGTTCGAACACGATGGATAATAGCGGCAAGCCGGCGGCAGCAGCGGCGAAACGATCGTCCGGTAGACGCGCAGCAGCGCGATCAAAACGAAGCGCACGCTTAGCGAACGCGTCCGAGCAGCGCCGTCATCGCGGTTTGCAGCGCGGCGAAGCCGGCCTGCGCTGCGGCGGGCTGCGGGATCACGAGCAACCGCATCGGCGGCTGCCCGGCGAGCGCATCGTCCACGATCGCGGCGAGGCGGCGTCGCACTTTATTACGGACCACGGCTTTTCCGATCGACTTGGTCACGGTGATGCCCACGAGCGATCCGGGATCGCCCGGGAAGACGTCACTGCGGTAGATAGTAAGGATAGGACTCGACGCGCGCCGGCCGCGTCGCCGCAAGCGAACGAAGTCGGCTTGGCGGCGCAGGCTGGCAAAATGACGCATCAGACCGAGAGGCGATGGCGCCCCTTCTTGCGGCGGCGAGCCAGGACTTTACGCCCATTCTTCGTCGACATGCGCTCGAGGAAGCCATGGACACGCTTACGGCGGCGGTTGTGCGGTTGGTACGTCCGCTTCATTGACGAGGTTCCTTCCGGTATTGGGAGAGCGGCCGTGCGAATCGACGTCGCCGGCAGACAGCCCCTAAGTATAGCCAGGGGCCCTACGGAGCGTCAAGGACGCTTGACGCCGGCAGCTTCGGAAGGAACTTCCTGGCGCTCGCTAGCGTTCATCCGGATGGGGCAAGCGGGCGGTTAACCGCCCTTAGCGGGGCTCCCCTAAGTGACGATGAATGTAGGGTACCCCCAGGTCGCTCCCTGGACGTCTTTGGAAGGGGTCATGTGCTTAGCGTAGTCCCGCGAACGGGCGTTGTTAACGTCGCTGCCGTCGTTTTGAATTGGAACGGTTGGCGCGACACGATTGAATGCCTGGAAGGCTTACTGGCGTCGACGTCGCGTCCGTCGCACATCGTCGTGTGCGATAACGGATCGGTCGACGGCTCGCTTGGCTTTCTCAAGCAGTGGGCCGCCGATAACGGCATCGGGTACGAATCGTTCGATTCGTCTTCGCAAGCGCTTGCTTCGCCGTATCACGGCGCGAATTTGATCTTCATTGCCAACGGCGAGAACCGCGGGTTCGCGGCCGGCAACAACGTGGGATTGCGGTACGTGCTGGAGCGCACGCGCGCCGAGTATTGCTGGATTCTCAACAACGACGCGGTGGTTTCGCCCGACGCGCTACAGTCGATGCTCGAGATCGCGCAGGACGATCCCAAGGCCGGCATGGTCGGCTGCACGCTGGTTAACTACGACGAGCCCAACGTCGTGCAAGCGATCGGCGGTGGTTACATCCTGCCGATCGTGTGCCACGACACGCAGCTCGGTCGCGGCAAGCGGCGCCGTCATCGGGCGACGCGTCGCATCGAGCTCGATCATCTGATCGGCGCGTGCCTGTTGGTACGCTCGCAAGCGATTCGCGACGTCGGCCTGATGGACGAGTCGTATTTTCTGTACCGTGAAGAGACCGACTGGTGCATTCGCATGCGCCGGCACGGCTGGCGGCTGTTCTGCCGGCCCGACGCCGTCGTGCGCCACAAGCAAGCGCGGTCGATCGGCTTCAAGAGTCCGACGCACGACTATTACGCGGTGCGCAACATCCTGCGCTTAGTGCAGAAGTTCTTTCCGAAGTCGTTGCCGGTCGCGTTTAGTTATTACGCGCTGCGCTCGCTGCTGCCCAAACTCGTGCGCCTGCAGTTCGCGCGCGCGATTGCGGTGTGCGCCGCGCTGCGCGATTTCGTGGCGGGCGTCGACGGACGCGCGAAGGAACACTCCGACGCGACGATCCGCGCGCACTACGTCGCCGCGATTGCCGACAAGCCGGTCAACTCGCTTGCCGTCAGGCGCGCTGCGGCCGTCGTGGCGGCGCTGATCTTAGCTGCCGGCATCGTGTTCGGCCGCTTTGCGGTCTCGCCGTCGCTGCTGGCCTTTGCGGCGATGAAGCCCGCGGTGCGTCGAGCGCTGCCGGTACGCACGCAAACGCTGCCCGACGCGCGCAGCCTCGCCGCGCAACGCGCGTTACCGGCCGAGCAAGGCAACTAACTCCGCAACGTCGCCCGCGAACGCGGCGTACGTTTTTCCGAAGAGCCGTTCGTAGAGCAGCTCGCCGTCGTGCGGGCGCGCGTTCAAGCGCGCGAGATCGAAACGCACGACCGATTCCCGCGCCAGCAGCGCGCGTTCGACGAACGCGCCGGGAAACAGCCCGAGCCACGTTTTGCGCTGCGAAGGATAGCGATAGCACAGGAGCGCGAGCCGAACGCGCCGATCGGCGGAAAGGCCCGCACCGCGCGCCGGCCCGCTCGCCGGCAGCTGGCGCAGCACGCTGAAGAACGGCTTGCGGCACCGATAACCGTTATAGAGCGCGAAGTGCCACGCGTTCTCGATCGCTCCGAACTGCCGCGCGATCGCGGCGGCGATGAGATGCGCGGCGTCGTGATCGGGATGACCGCCTTCGTACGACGGGCTGTAGATGCGCGAGGGCCGCCGGGCGTTGCGTTCGATCCAGTCCGAGACCATCGCCAGGCCGTCGAGACAGCGCGCGGCGAGCGCTCCGTCGGCGATACGCGCGCCCGCGTTTTCCAGAAAGACGATGCCGTCGGCGGCGACGCCCAGCGAAAGCAACACCTTTGCGCTCTCCGCATCGCGAACCGCCGGCGCGACGCGCGATCCGCCGTCGGTGAGATAGAGACACGCAACCTCGGCACCGCTTTCGAGCTCGTCGAGAATCCACGGCGCGGCGCCGTATTCGTCGTCTTGATGCGCGAAGAGAAAGAGCGAGCGCCGCGCGGTCACATGCTTTCACCGCCCGATTCCGACGCCGGCGGGAACCGGCAGACGGTTGCGGGCGCGCGCATGATGCCCCAGGCTTGAACCGGTCGCGACGTCACGCTCACGTAGCCTTGCCAGCCGGTCGTTTCCGAGCGCACCTGCGGCAGCGTTTGGGGGACGTCAAAACGCTGACCGCCGCCGTCGGCGGCGCCGCGCACGATGCCGCGGTCGTCGGCGAAGAGCACGCGCTCGACCGGCGCGTTCGCGGCGGTATCGTACCCCCAGCCATGCAGCTGCGCGCCGCGTCCGCCGGCATACTTTGCCGCAACGCCGTCGAGATAGCCCAAACAGTTCGTCGTGACGTTCGGATAGAGCGTGCGCAGCGACGTACCGATCATCGCCGCCGACCACGCGGGATACGGCAGCGACGGCGTTGCCGCAACGGTGGGAGCGAGATTTTGCGCCGCCAGGATTTGGCCGATCGGGGCGCTTGCGTTCGTGCGGACGCGAAACTCGACGCGCTGCGACGCGGCCGCGTCTTCGGAACCATCGGGGTTGCGGATCAAATGCGAGAACGAAAGGCCGTTGGCCGTGAGCACGTCCATCAGCCAATCCTTGTGCGGCTGCGTCGCGGGCAATCCCATTACGTAGGCGAGCACTGACCGCGTGCGATCTTGCGACAGCTGCATGTTGCCGATGTAGCTCTGATCGAGCGACGCGCCGGGCTTCCACAGCGACGACGTGTAGCCTTCGATGCGCACTTCGGAGATGAGGTCGCGATACTTCGGCTGCGTCAGCACGCTCAAGTAGCGCGGAAAGAACCGGTCGAGGATGGCCTTGAAGCGCGGCTGCAGCTCGGCGCTTCCGGTGGCGAACAGCGCTTGCTTATTGGTGAAGCGAACGGTCAGCGTATTCGGGTCGAACTGCGCGCCCCAGCGCGCGAAGTCGGTCGCAAACGTTTTGTCGATTTCGCCGCCGAGCGCCGCACGCGTCTGCGCGTACTGCAGCGCCACGTTCTTGGGCTGATTCTTCTGATGCTCGACGGCGACCATGTACGCGAGCGCGATCAGCAAGAACAGAAACATCAAGCCGGTCATTAGATCGCTGAGCGGAATCCAATGTTCTTCGTCGGCGTGCAGGCGCAGGCCGAGGCGGCTCACGGCGTCCGGGCTTCTCGTTCGGCCAGTTCGGCGACCGAGCGCTGCAAGGCTTCGATTTTATATGCCAGCTCGGAACGCATGAGCTTGATTTCCGACGTCACCGTAAGATCGCTGTCGGCGGCGATCGCCTTGCGAATCGCTTCGAGGCGTTCGACGAGCACTTCGACGTCGGACTTGTCGCCGGTCGCGTCGCTTTCTTCGGGTGAAAACGCGTAGCGCAGCTTGATGAGAATCGCAAAAAAGATGCCGGTAAACGACGCCCAGACCGACGTGCGAATGCCCTCGAGCAAGCCCGGAATGCTGCCCTGCACGTCGTTGGCGTTGAAGTAATACAGTCCGATCGCGATGCCGAGAAACGTTCCCGCGATGCCGAGCATCGTCAGCAGTGCCGGCCCCTGCGTGACCGCCCGCGCGGAGTAGCGCAGTTGAAAACGGATGCCTAGCCCCGCGATAATCACGCAGATGACGATGGTCGCGACGAGCGTCAAGAGCGCTTCTCCGCCGGCTCGTGCTCGAAGAGAATCTCGTCGATGCGCGCGCCGATGTCGCGTTCGTCGCTGCCGATGCCCAGCGCCGATTGGTTCACCGTTTCGGAGACGATGCGCACGCGCGCCGGCCGGTCGCGGCGCAGCGGCGCGTTGCAGCGCAGCAGCATCTCGCCGGGCGTCGCCTCGGCAGCGGCGACCCGCGCGCCGTCGACTTCCACCGCGACGTTGCCTTTGGTCGTTCCCGGCGGCACCGTTACGCGCACGCTCCACGCGCGCACGTCGCGCATCGGCTCGATGGAAAACTCGAGCGCGCCGTCGGTCCAGCCGTCTTCGTATCCGCCTTTGATCGTGCCGGACTGTCGCACGAATCCAACGATCGGGAGACGCAGCAGCGGAAGCATGCCGATGATGCGCCGGCGGTATCGTTCGGCGATCGCCGAGGCTTGCTCGACGCTCTCGGCGCGAACGGGCAGCGTGTCGGCGACGGGTTTGCCGCGCGTCGCTTCGACGTAGGCGCGCACGACGTCGACCTTGTCGCCGTACGCCGCGACGCGTCCGTCGCGCAGCCAGAGCGCGAGCTCGCATTGCGCCAACACGTCGCCGGTGCTGTGAGTCACCAATATCGCGGTTTTGCCGCGCGCGCGAAAGCCGTCGAGCCACGCGGAGCATTTTGCGGCGAACCGTTCGTCGCCGACCGACAGCACTTCGTCGATGAGCAGAATGTCGGGGTCGACCCGAATGGCGGCAGCAAAGGCCAGCCGCATGGTCATGCCTGAGGAGTACGTGCGCATCGGCGCGTCGATGAAATCGCCCAGCTCCGAGAAGTTGATGACGGCGTCGAGCTCGCCGAAAGCTTGCGCTCGGCTGAGCCCTAAGCTCAAAAGCTCGATGAGTGCGTTTTCGCGGCCGGTGAAATAGGGATTGAACCCGGCGCCCAGGGCGAGCAGCGGCGCGACCGTGCCGCGCAGGCGCACCTCGCCGCGATCGGGCTTGCTGATGCCGGCCAGGATCCGCAAGAGGGTCGATTTGCCCGAACCGTTGACGCCGATGATGCCGAGCGTCTGGCCGCGGGGAACCGTGAACGTCACGTCGTCGAGCGCGTCCACCACGCCGTAGCGTCCCTCGTGGAGGACGCGCCGAACGACGACGTCTTTAAGCGTTGCTTGCTTTCCCACCGAAGGGAAGCGGTAGCGCTTCGAGACGCCGACGACCTCGACGGCATTGTCGCTGACAAAAGACACTGCCCGCTCCTTCGGTACCGTTCTCGATTTTATCAGCGAATGTCTCATCGCCTCTAAAACCCCTTCCCACTTCTACGCCGCCGGTTTCACGACGATCTGTTGACCGTCGCCAGCGCCTACGGCTCGGTGGGCTGACACCGGGGAACTCCCGGCGTATTCCAAGTTCTTGGCCGCGTTCTCATCGCGGTCGTGAGTAACGCCGCACTGGTCGCACGTCCATTGACGCTCTGCCAGCGCGAGCGACTCGTTGATCCAGCCGCATCGCGAGGTCGAGCAGCGCTTCGATGACGGAAACCACCGATCTACCACCACAACCGTCGACCCGGCCATCGCCGCTTTGTACTCCAACTGCCGCCGAAACTCGAAAAAGCCGACGTCGGCAATCGAGCGCGAGAGATGTCGATTCGCGAGCATGCCGCTGACATTGAGATCCTCGATGACTATGGTCGCAAAGCGCGTGAGGTGCGTCGTGAGTTTGTGGAGTGCATCGGCCCGGATGGCAGCGATTCGCCGATGCAATCGTGCCAGCTTGGTTTTTGCTTTGGCACGGTTGCGCGAACCGCGTTGTTTGCGCGTCACGGCACGCGAGAGTCGTTTAAGCTTATTGAGATACCTCCGAAGTGGTTTGGGTGCGGGAATCTTTGGAGAGCCGTCACTGAGCGTCGCTAGCGCCGTAATGCCTAGGTCGACGCCGACGACACGCGTATCGGAGCGGGCGTCGACCTGGTACGCAACGTCAATGGAGAAACTCGCGTACCAGATATCGGCCTCACGGGAGATCACTACCGAGAGAACGCGACCGGCGAAGCGGACTTCTTCGCGCATCGCCACCCAGCCGACGACCGGGAGCTTCACGCGTTTGCCATCGATCTGCACCGCGTTCGGGTGGTTCTTATCCGGACCGTTGTCGGCTCGAAAGCGCTCGTTCCGGCCCTTTTTCTTGAATTTTGGTACCCGCACGCGCTTCCAAGCAAGCTCGCCGCGACGGTACTTCCCTAGGTCGTCGAAGAAGTTCGAAAACGCGCGTCCCAGGTTCTTGACGGCCTGTTGCGGCGCGTTCTTGGTTACCTCGCGCATCCAAGGAAAGCGCTCGTGCTTGATTGCGTTGAGCATCCTGCGTAGCGCGATCTCGGAAGGCTTCTCACCGGCATCGTAGCGCTGCCTCCATTCGGCCAGCGCCCAGTTGTATGCGAACCGTGCGACGCCGCAGGCGCGCGTAAAATACGCCGATTGTTCCGGCGTGGGATCGAGTCGGATGCGGTGCGCGACGATCATGGAGCTTCGATAGCCTTAACGGCGTTTCGTGCGCGCCGACCAGCCGAGCGCCGACCGTACAGGCGCGCACAAAAGCCTGTGAGAACGTCGATCATATCCTGCACGAGATCGTCGCGCATCTCTGCCCGATCTATGACGACGAGCGTACGACCTGCGGCCAGCAGTGCCGCTTCCAAATACTCCGATCCGAAGCGGGCGAGCCTGTCGCGATGTTCCACAACAATCGTTTGGACGAATGGATCGCCCAATAACCGCATGAGTTTGGGGCGATGTCCATTCAGGCCCGAGCCGACCTCGCCGACGGTTTTTACAACGTAAAGCCGTTCGCGCGTCGCGTATTGGGCAAGTCGTCCGAGTTGCCGTTCGAGATCGGATTTCTGATCGGCACTGGAAACACGCGCGTAGAGCGCAACGCCGCCGCTGTGAACCTCCGGCGGGTGGACTAGGATAGTGCCGGTGGGAAGCTGGGTCCACGGAACCGGCATCGTTCCGTCCCGGATCCACCTCCAGGCCGTCTGATAGTGGACGCCATGCTTTTTAGCCCAGGTCGACAAGCGCATACGAATACACGTTCGCTGACAATCAGTGAGATTCCCACCAGTGCGGCTCGGTACCCCAGCGTGCCAGGTCCCGCCGGGAAACGCCGATAACAGCAAAAGCAGATGAACGAGAACGGTCGCTATCGCGAGCTTGAAGCACGCGTGCGCGACGAGCGTACGCGCCTGGAGAGCGTGCGTGCCGATTACGAGGTCATCATGCGCAGCCGCTTTCACGCACTGCGCATGTTGTGGTTTTCGATCAAGCAGCTCTTCGGCGTTTCGAGCCCCTCAGACGTCTACGCGGCGTGGTCGGCCGGCCTCGAGCCGAGCCTGACCGGTGGTCGACGGGCGCAGCGCGGCAACGGCAAACGCAAGGACGTCGCGCCGACGGCCGCGCTTTCGGAAGAAGAGACGGCCCTGATTTCGTCGTGGAACGAGCGCGTCGCCGCGCGCGCGATGTCGGAGTCGCCGCTGGTCACCGTGGTCATTCCGTTTTACGATCGCCGCGACCTCACGGTGCGCTGCCTGCAATCGATCGCCGATTCGTGGTTCGAATCGCTCGACGTGCAGTTCGTGCTCGTCGACGACGGCTCGACCGACCAAACGAGCGCGGTGGCTACCCGTTTAGACGGCGTCGAGTACGTGCGCAGCGCGAAGAACGAAGGCTTCGTGCGCGCGTGCAATCGCGGCGCGGCGCTCGCGCGCGGCAAATACGTTTGCTTCGTCAACAACGACACGATCGTGCGCGACGGCTGGCTCGACTATCTCGTCATGACGCTCGAACACGACGCGTCGGTCGGCATCGCCGGTTCGAAGCTCCTCTTTCCCGACGGGCGGCTGCAAGAGGCGGGCGGCATCCTATGGCGCGACGCGACCGGCTGGAACGTCGGGCGCAACGAACACGCCGACGATCCGCGCTACGGGTTCGTGCGCGACGTGGATTACGTGTCGGGCGCGTCGCTGATCGTGCGCATCGACCTGTTCCGGCGCTTGAACGGATTTTCGGAAGCGCTGCGTCCCGCGTACTACGAAGACGCCGATCTCTGCTTCGGTGCGCGCGCGCTGGGCTACCGCGTCGTCTATCAACCGCGCTCGGTGCTGGTACACGAAGACGGCGGCAGCTCGACCGATGCATCGTCTGGCGCAAAACGCTTTCAAGAAATCAACCGGCCCAAGTTTTACGAAAAGTGGAAAGCCGAGCTCGACGATCATTTCGAAAACGCGCGCGCGAACGTTCCCGCGGCGATGCGCCGCCACAGCAAAGGCCCGCGCGTGCTGGTCGTCGATTCCTACGTACCGCTTTACGATAAGGAAGCCGGATCGCTGCGATTGCTGCACGTCGTCACGATGCTGCGGCAGGCCGGCTACGGCGTCGTGTTCTTGCCGGACAACTACGCGCCGCTGCAGCCGTACACGAGCGAGCTGCAGCAGCTCGGCGTCGAGGTGCTGCATCATTTCGACGGCGGCCGTACGCCGCAAGAGTCGTTGGAGCACGTGCTGCCGTATATCGACGTCGCGTGGATCAGCCGCACGGAGCTTTACGATAAGTACGAACCGCTGCTGCGCCGCAACGCCAACCTCCGGATCATTTACGACACCGTCGACTTGAGTCACGTGCGCAAGAGGCGCAAAGCCGAGGTGCACGGCGAGACCGACCGGCAGTGGGAAGAGCTGCAGCGTCAGGAAGCGTCGGCCGCGCGCCGCGCCGACGCCACGATCGCGGTGACGCCCGAGGAGCAAAGCGTGCTCCACGATCTCGGCGCGCGCGAGGTGTTCGTGGTGCCGACGATTCACGAGCCGCGCGTCGGCGACGAGCGCGCGTTCGACGCGTCGTCGGGGTTGCTGTTCATCGGCAACTACAACCATCCGCCCAACGTCGACGGGGTTCGCTGGCTCTGCCACGACGTGATGCCGATCGTATGGCGCTCGCTCCCGAACGTTCGATTGACCTTGCTCGGCAGCAACGCGCCGCGCGAAGTTGAGGCGCTAGCCGCCGATCGGGTGAGCGTCGCCGGCTACGTGCGCGACGTCGCGCCGTATTTTCTGCAGAGCCGCGTCTTCGTCGCGCCGTTGCGCTTCGGTGCGGGGATGAAAGGCAAGATCGGTCAGGCGCTCGAGTACGCGCTGCCGGTCGTCACGACGCCGGTGGGCGCCGAAGGGCTCAACCTGCGCGACGGAGAGAACGCAACGATCGTCGCCGCGAACCCCGAAGCGTTCGCACAGGCCGTCGTCGCGCTTTATGGTGACGCCGAACGTTGGCAGCGATACTCGCGTGCGTCGGCGCAAACCCTCGAGCCCTTCACGCCCGAATGGGTACGCCCGCGCCTCCTGGATATCTTCGACCGCGTACGGTCGTTAGTGCCGCAGTAACGCCAGCACGTCGTCTAACGCCGTTCCTACGGCTTCGGGTGAGAAGCGTTGCGCGATCTCGCGTCCGCGTAGCGCGAGCGATTCCCAGAGCGCGCGATCGTCGTGGGCGCGCGCGATCAGTGCGGCAAGCTCGGCGGGCGCGTTTGCGATCGCCTCCCATTCGCCGGGCGCGAAAATACCTTCGGCGGCAATCGGCGTCGCCACGACGGGAATGCCGTGCGCGAGTGCGTACACGACCTTCCCTTTCATCCCCGCACCGAAGCGCAGCGGCGCGACGAACACCCGCGCGCGATCGAGTAGGGCGGCGGGATCGGCGACGTAGCCGGTGACCGCAACGTCGCGCCGCGCGAGCGCGCGAACCGCACGCGTTGGATCGGCGCCGGCGATCGTCACCGTGATGCCGGGAACGCGTTGACGCAGCAGCGGCACGACCTCGGAGCAGAGCCACTGCGCTGCGTCGACGTTCGGTGCGTGCGCGTAGTTGCCTAAGAACACGATACCGTCGCGCGACTCCCAGCCGTCCGGTGCGCGCGGCGGAATTGATTCGATGACCGGCACGACGCTGACGTTACGAACGCCGGCTTCCGAGAGCGCGTCGCGATCGTTCGTCGTCGTCGTCACAGTAACGGCGGCGCGGCGCGCAATCTTCAACTCGCGCTCGCGCACGGCTTGCCAGCCGGTCTTCTTTCCCCGCAGGCGCTCTTCGCGCTCGAGCCGCACGTAGTGAACGTCAACGGTATCGAAAATAACCGGAACGTCACGCAGCGCGTCGAGCAGACGTTCCGCCGGCTCGGGCCGGCAGAGCCATGCGCCATCGATCGCGATGCCGTCGCGTTCGAGTTGGTCGAACGCGGCAGCACCGAATCCAGTGATGACATCGACGCCGCGCTCGCGCAGCGCATCGGTATATGGCTCGTACGCGGCGCGGTCGATGCTGCCGAAGATGACGTTCCAGCCGCGCGCGCCCATCAGTTCGACCAGCGCGAAGATGCGGCGCGAGCCGGCGTCACGATCGGTGAACGGCACGTGTTCGTCGACGACGAGCATCGTACGCGTGCCGCCTAGCCGGCGGGCCGCACGATCGATGACCGCGGGATCGGGCTCGACGTGTTCGCTCAAGCGCTGCGCCCACTTTTCGACGAAGACGCTGCGATTGCGCTCTTGCAGCGCGCGCGCGTCGGGACGCGCGTTACTGCCGTAGCTGATGCCTTCGGCGTGATAGACGACCGAACGCGGCTGATAGACGACGCGGCCGCCGCGCTCGCGCAGCCTGAAGCAAAGATCGGCATCTTCATAAAACGCGGGCGCGAACTCCGGCGCGAAACCGCCGGCTTGCGCGAAAGCCGTTGCGCGCACCATTAGACTTGCCGCCGATCCATAGTCGACGTCACGGGCGCTGGCATACCGCCAATCGCCGGGCGAATCGCCGCGGCCGTAGTTCGAACCGCGTCCGTCGCGCCAGATTACGCCGCCCGCTTCGGCGAGCGTGCCGTCGGCGTAACGCAATTGCGACACGGCGGCCGCAACGCTCGCATTGAGTTCGAGCGTCTCGACGAGCGGCGCAAGCCAGCCGGGCGTTACGATCGCGTCGTTGTTGAGAAAGTGCAGGTACCTGCCGCGTGCGGCGGCGGCGCCCGCGTTGCTCGCGGCAACGAAACCGCCGTTGCGGTCGAGGCGGATCGTGCGTACGCCGTCGCACGCCGCGAGAAGCTCGGCGGTAGGATCGGTCGATCCGTCGTCGACGACGATGACTTCCATTTCAATCGCCGGGTCGCGCGAAGCCGCCAATGCGCGCAGTGCGGCGTTCGTATAGTGCCAGCGGTTAAACGCCGGAACGATAACGGAAACCACCGGTATTCCGGCAGCGCCGGCAAAGCGAACGGGAACGGGCTTCTTTGGGAGCCGCCATGCGCGTCGCAGCGCGCGCTTACGTCGGGCGGACGCCGTGCGTTCGCGGGCGTTGCGCGCGACCCATCTGCCGGCACGGCGAACGAGACCAATCGGGCCGTGGGCCGCGAAGATCGTTCGCGCTTTGTTAAATATAGCCGACTCGCTGGAGCATCACGCTGAGCTCGCGCCGGTCGTTGCCGAGTCCCAGTTGTGCAGGAACCCACGTCACCGATGACACGAGCGTGGCGGTCAGGTGCGGTGTATTCCGTAACGCGGGCGGCACGACAAAGGTAATCGTCTGCAGTCCCAACTGTAAGCGTACCGGCGGTCCGGCCGTGACGCCATCGAACGCGCACGACAACGTGACAGGCTTAATGGTTAGCGGTCCGTTCGACGGAACGTAGACGTCGAACGCGACCATTTGCGTGCCGGCTGGATTGGCCAGACGAACGCCGGCTCGCTTAGCAAGGAAGCAACACGATGCGCGCGTATCGGCCGACCACACACCGTCTCGCTGTTGCTGCTGCCAGTTCGCCGGCGGCAGCACGCCGAGTGGAAAGAACGGCGCTTGCAAGGCGGCCGGCGGGATTGCCGCCGCCTTTGCGCGCGGACCGTTTTTCGAATCGAAGTAGAGATAGCGCAAGATCACGCCGAGCCGGCGAGCGTCGGAGCCGTGCTGCGCCACTCGCAAGCCGAGAAAGACGAGCACTCGATCGACCAACGACGGCGGCGCCGCGTTTTCTTTTGGAACGTACGCTGTCGCGCTCGTGATGTTGACCGGAATCAGTCCGGTCGCGCCGCGCAAGGCCGGCGGAAGCGAAATGGTAACCGCAGTCGGCCCATTTGCATCGAGATCGTACCAAGCGCGCTTAGCATCGCCGGGCAACGCAATTCGCACGCGCTGACCCTCGCTGAACGGTGCCAAATTCGGAACCCAAAAACCGGCGACGAGCTTGTCTGCGGGGCCGTGCTTGCGCACGTACAGCGTTGCTTGCGCTGCTATCCAGCAGCACGTCAACACCTGCGGCGGCTCGACGTAGAGTCCGTTGAAGTCGAACGACGTGTTGGTCCATCCGCCGGGAACGGCGACGTCAGGCGGCGCGACGACCGCGTGCACGACGAAATGTGATGGATTGTACGCATCGTTCCGCGGGCCGCACGAAACGAGCAGGCACACCGCGATGACGGCGGTAATGTAGCGAAAATGCAGGCGCTGTTGCACGTTTTGCAAGGTCTTGCCGTCGCCCATGTGAGCCTACTGCTGTTCTTTCTGATCGGTTCGGTGGCCTTTCCGTGGTGCGATATGGAAGCGGATTTCGGCAACGCGTCGCGCATCTTGCTGCGCGTTGCGTGCACGTGCGGTCTCGGCCTGTCGCTCGTCGGACTCGGCATGTTCGCTATCGGCTCGCTGGGATGGTTCAACGTTCCGGCGACGACGGCGATGCTCGTGGTGCTCTTCGGGGCCGGCTGCGCGGCGTGGCGCACATCTCCGCTGCGTGCGGGATTCTGGCACTCGCGCCTACGCGCGCTGACGCATTGCTGGAGTTGGCCGATGGTGCCGGTCTACGCGGCCCTGCTGCTCATCGGCGTGCGCGCGACGGTTCCCGACGCCAACGTCTACTCCGATGCGATTTACTATCACTTGGCGCAAGCGCAATGGTGGGCCAATGCCGGCGGCCTGCAGCCCGACCCATTCTTGCAGTATCCGTTTTACGCGAACAACTTTCTCTTGCTCTACGTCACGTGGATGGTGTACGGCGTCGGCGAGTTCTCGACGTACCTGACGTGGCTGACGGGTTTGCTTGCGGCGTTGGCGGTATACGCGGCGATCGACGATTATCTGCCGAGCGTGCATCGAGCGGTGCGCGCGATCATCGCCCTGCTGGGCGTCTTCTCGCTCATCGCGACGGCGATCTTTTTGGATTACTCCGTTTTGGGATACGTCGACGTGCAGATCGGCGCGATTGCGCTGCTGGCGGTGCTTTCCATTCAGATCGGAATCCGCGACTGCCGTCCGGGTTGGTTCTACGCGGCGGCGGTGATGGCGGGCTTTCTCGCGGGTATGAAGGCGTCGTTTTTCCTGTTAGTGCCGCTGTTTGCGATCGCGATTGCGTGGGCGGCGGTAACGGCCGGCCGGCCGCGTGGGCGAATCGCATTGATGCTGGCGCTGCTCTGCGCGGTCGCCGCACCGTGGTACGTGCGCAATCTCGTTTTGACCGGCGATCCGATCGATCCGGTGCTCAATCTCGCTCTCTACGGTCACGACGGCGTGTGGGAGAAGGCGGAGTGGGACGGGATCGTCTCGGACTTCTCAACGCCGCGCACGCTCAAGGCCTACGCCACGTTACCGGTTCGCGCGTACGTCGATCCGACCAGCGACGACTTTCGCGAGTACGGCGCGTCCGGCGTGATCTTATTCTTGTACGTTCCGACCGCGGTGTGGCTCATAGCGCTATTGCGCAAGCGCCGGGTATCGGCGCAGTTCGCGATTCCGATCTTCGTGCTGACCGGCTTAATCGGCTATTACCTGGCAACCACGTACCTCTTGCGGTACGCGCTGCTGTTCTATCCGCTGCTCGCCGTGTGCATGGGGATGGTGCTGCTCGAGCTGGCCTACCGGTGGCCGCGTCTCATCCCGGCCGCGCTGGCCGTCGCGGTCGTGGGGGCGATGCCGAACCTCGCCAACGAGCCGGTGATGCGCCAGTTCACCCGCAACGACGTGATCTCCGATCTCAAGCACTTGCCGTCGTATCACGGCGATCAAGCGTTTTTGATGGAGAACGACGAGGGGTATCCGGCCGCACAAGCGGCGATGGATTGGATGCGCGCGCACGGTTACGCCGGAAACGTCTTCGTCGTCTCGGGCACGGCTTTCGATTACTACATGCTGCGCCAAGGCATTTCGAGCATCGGTACCAGCAACGGTCCCGCCAGTTATCTCCGGCTGGCCCGGGCGATCGACGCCGGCGAAGCCGTTGAGTTTCTCGCCGACCTCGGAACGCACGCCGTCGTGCTAGGCCCGCAAGATTATCTCGACGCGAACTACGGCGCTTTGCTCGCCCGGCAGCTGCGAGCCGGCGGCTACCGACAGATCGCGGTGACGAACCCGCAGGGCTACCGCGTCTTCGTTAAAGACGGAAACCGTCGGTACACGTTGACCAGTAGCTCGTGACTCGTTTTCTGCGCGAACTGCACGTCGTACATCAGCGCGTTGAGCACGAGCTGAAAGCCCATTAAGAACGGCAGCACCGCCAGCATCACGGTGCCGGTCGAGCGGTCTTGATTCGTCGCTTCGCTCAGGGCCCACTGATACGCACCCCACACCGTACCACCGAGCATCAGCAAACTGCCGAAGAACAAATAGAGCGATCCGAGATTGAGATCGAAGATGAAGTACTGCACCAGTACGCGGCGCAGGATCAACCGCAACAGCTTGAACGGAAAATCCCAAATTATGCGCGGTATAGAAAGTGAGCTCGGCGCGTTCGTATAGATGGTCGGCATCTCGAGCTCGAGGATCGGCAGTCTCCGCAAACCCAGCTCGCAGAGCACCGACGTCTCGAAAAAGTACGAATCGGCGAACTTCTGCCACGGCAGCAGCGCCAGTAGCGAACCGTTGAACGCCAGATAGCCGTTGGTGGGATCGATGACGTTCCAATAACCCGATGCGAACTTCGCGAGCAGCGACAGCACGGCGTTGCCGAAGAGCCGGCGCTTGGGCATCTGCGAGATCACCGACGAGTCGAAGAAACGGTTGCCCTTAATGCACACGAGCGACGTATCGTTTGCGAAGAGGTCGCGGATGATCGGAATGAACTTGGCGTCCATCTGACCGTCGGCATCCAGCTTAACGATTACTTCGGCCCCATTTTCGATGCAGAAAGCGATGCCGGTTTTCATCGCCGCGCCGACGCCGCCGTTGCGTTCGCGCTGCAGCACCACAACGGCGGGGTTACCGCCGTAAGCGGCCCGCACCGCCTCGCCGGAGTGCTGCGGGCATCCGTCGTCGACGACCACGACCGCGTCGGCGTATTGCAGCGCTTGTCCCACGACTGCTGCGACCGTCTCGGCCGCGCGGTACGCCGGAATCACGCAGTAGAGCACGGTCAGTCTGTCGGGTTCGGCAGCGTCGGCCGCGGCAGTCCTAGTTTCACGCACATCGCGTGAATGCCGGGATTGGTTTGGCCGCACGCGGTGTTCAGTTTCGCAACGAGATCGTTGGCAATGCGCTCGGAGGCGTCGTGAGTGGTCAATGCGTCGTTCACCGGCGGGATCGTCGATGCGCCCGACTCGCCGCCGATCGCGGTGCCCAAGAAGAGCGCTTTCGAATCGGAGTTCTTGATGCTGGCACCCACGACGCCGGCAGCGATCGTTTCGAACGGAAAGCCGTTGCGAGATCCGTAGCCTTTGAGATCGTTGGAGACCCACGTGATCGTCGGCTTGGGAAAACCGGTCGGTGCGCACGATATCAACTCGGCGTTGGTGCTGACTTTCGACCAGCCGTGATTCCATATCACAAAAGGATCGTTACTACTGTAGGTATTGGTGCCTTCCAAGATGATGCCGCCGAGCACTTGCGGGCCATTGGGATTGCCCTTGCCGGGGTCGTTCTCGCACTGATCCTCCAGATCGTTGGGCGCCCACGAAAGGCGCGGCAGAACCCAGACCGTGCCGGCGTGCGCCTCGTCGAAAAGCTGCTGCAGCCGATCGACGAGCGAGTGAACCATCGGCGCGATGCTGTTGTCGCCGCCGGGCGCCACAATATAGAAGGTAGAGGCCGACGCGGCGAGCTCGTTATCGGCGTTGGCGGGAGCCTGAACGCCCAGCAGTAGAGCGAGGGCCAAAATCCCAGCACTCAAGCGAAGAAAGGGAGCCATCGGCGCCTTCTTTTCTAGACGAATTCTACGAATGCATCCCGATTGCGGTTGAAATACGACAGCGCAACCAGGAGCAGCACGACTCCGAAGGCGCCCGCGAAGAGCAGATCTTGCCATCTTGGGGGCGTTCCGAAGTAGAAGACGTGCTGATAGCCCGAGATCATTGCCGCGATCGGGCTGAACTTCACCATCCACTGAAGGTTCACTGGTACTCTTGCCCGCTCGTAAAAAATCGGCGTGAGAAAGACGAAGGCCATGAGCAAGTAGGTAACGATCTGCTGGAAATCGCGATAGAAGACGTTGAGCGTTGCTGCCAGGAGCGCGAAGCCCAGCGTAATGCACAACTGAATAACGAGTAGCAACGGCAAAAAAGCCAGTGCCCAGACGACGTTTATGCCAATCGCCAGACTGACGAAGAACAGCAGCACAATTGTGATGAGAAAATTCAAGCCGTTTGAGAGCACGGGCACGATAACCAGCAACTCCGTTGGCAAAAGTGTCTTTCCGACGAAGGATCGACCGTCGATAATCGATGTTACCGCTTGCGATATCGCGCTCGAGACCCATAACCATGGGATCATACCGCTCAGAAGAAAGAGAGGATAGGCGTGGACGCCCGAGTTGAGATAAACGGAAAACACCAGCGTGTACACGGCCATGAAGAGCAGCGGGTTGAGGAGGGTCCAGGCGAAGCCCAACACCGAGCCGCGATAGCGTAGAACGAGATCGCGCCAGACGAGCTCATAGAGGAGCCAGCGGAACCGGTAGACCTTACGAAGCGCTTCGAGCATCGGCTCCTCGGGTGGTTAGCGCGCGTTCGATCACATCGCGCCACGTTACGCGTTGAACTTCCCACGCCTGCATGCGACGCTCGAGTGCCTGGCGGCGGCGGTACCACAGTGCGTCGTCGGTGGCCAGTGCGATGAGACGCTGCGCGAATGCGGCAGGATCGTCGGCAACGTCGGCATCGTCACCGTCGTGCAGGTCGAGGCCCTCGGCGCCGACCGCGGTTGCGACGACCGGAACGCCGGATTGGAGCGCCTCCATCGTTTTGTTTTTCACGCCCGCGCCGATCCGCATCGGCACGATCGCGACGCGCGCATTACGGTACATCCGCGCTATCGACTCGACAAATCCTGTGAGCACGAGCGCATCGCTTGCCAGCGCTTGTACGGCCGGCGGCGGACTCTTGCCCGTAACGATCGTGCGGAAATGCGGCAGCGCGGCGCGAACGAGCGGCAGCACCTCGTCGCAGTACCAGCGCAACGCATCGACGTTCGGCGATTGCGTCCCGCCTAGCCACCCGGCCACGAACACGGCGCCGGCGCGCCCGTCGAGCGCTGCGGGCGAAACTTCGATGCCGGAAAGCAGCGGCGGCATGAACTTAATGGGCGCATGACCGTCGACGCTTTCCAGCCACGCCCGTTCCTCCGGGGAAATCGTGACGAGCAGATCGGCCGCTCGGGCAATGTGACGCTCCAGCTCTTCCGTGTCCCGCGCACGGGCTTCGATGAGATCTCTGCGCTCGTCATTGCATTCAAGCCGCGCCTGTAGCCAGAGACGCTTGTGATAGAGCGCCTCGGCGTCGTAGATCAACGGGACCCCCGGCAGCGCCGCACGGACGGTATCGCAGAAGAACCGGAAGTTGTGGGGGCGAGAGATAACCATGGCGTCGTACGTTTTGCCCGGATGCGCTAAGTGGTTTGCGAGCGGCTCGTCCATCACGTCGACACCGAGTTCCGCCAGCGTGTTGCGCCGCGGACGGTGCGTTACGAAGGCGGAGACGGCGCAGCTCTTGAGATCCGCGAACAGCTCACTTGCGCGCACGAATCCCGACCCTAAGCCGCCTGAGCCCGCGCCGGCATCCGGAAGCCGGTCGTCGATCACCAAGACGCGTGGTGCGCCGCGGCGGCGCGACACTGCTGCCTCGATCGCTCTCGGCGAGTCCGGCTTCGGTGAGGGATAGGTTTGCAGTACGTCATGCCACTTCTCGGCGAGGAATGCTTGATTGCGCCGAAACAGAAAGGCGCGAAAGTCGGCATCGTTTGAACTGGCCGCTTCCAGGTGCGAGATGAGCGAGCGCGGCTCGTAGACAATTTCGCGCTCGAGCTGATGGCGCAGCGCCAGGCAGAGATCGGTATCTTCATAGTACGCCGGAAAGTAGCGCATATCGAATCCGCCCAGCCGATCGAAATCGTCGCGGCGGACGAGCATGCCGTTTGCCGACGTGTAATCGACGGCGCGAACGTACGAGTAGGCGAGCGACCCGGGACGCTCGCCGCGGCCTAACGGCATCGTGGAGCCGTCCGACCAGATGATTCCGCCGGCCTCTTGCAGCGTTCCGTCGGGGAAGAGAACTCTGGAACCAACCGCGCCTACGCGCTCGTCGCTTTGCGCCGCGGCAACTAGCGCATCGAGCCAGCCGGGATGCACTTCGCTATCATCGTTGAGGAAGACGAGGTATTTGCCCTTTGCGTGCTTCGCCGCGAAGTTTGCCCCACCGCCGAAACCCAAATTGAGCCGCGCATGCAACGGACGAATTCCCCGCACCTCGGCTACGAAGGCGTCGACCGTATCCTGGCTCATTTGTTGGAAGAGCACGAGAACTTCGTACGGCGTTGATGCAGTCTTAGTCGATCGCGCGATTGCGGAAAGGCAATCCCGCAACAGCGCCACGTCCTCATACGAAAGAATGACGATCGAAGCAATGGGGTTTGTCGAAGCGATCAGCTGAGTCAACGTCCGCGCTTTAGGAGCGGAAACTGCCGCGCAACCGGTTCAGCCACCGTTTGAAGCGCCAAAAGCGGCTCGATTGCACGGTATCGACCAACTGAGAAAGCTGAGCGCTTTCCGCTTGCAGCGTTGCAATGACGGCGTCGGTTTGCGCCGCCAGCGCTCCCTCGGCCGAGGCGACCCGCTCACGTAACTCGCGAGTTTCAGCGCCTAACCGCGATTCCGCTTCGCGAAGGGCCGCTTGCAAATCCTCAATGCGTTGAGTGAGTCCTTCGCTCGTTTGGCGCTCGCGTTCGGTCGCCGCTGCAATTTCGCAGCGAAGTCCGTTCAGGCTGCGTTCGCTTCGTTCCCGAACGTCGTCAGCGTATGCCTGCATGACGGCCTTATCGGCCAACGAGGCAATACGGATGGCATCGAGTTCGCCGAGCAGCTGCTTCACGTATGCAGCTCCGCCGGAGACCTCGCGCTCCAAGTCGGAAATCTTACGCTGGAGCTCTGCCGCGCGCTCCTTAGAAGACGTTTCGATTGTGGTAAGGCGATCGACGCGGGCTTTAGCGACGTCCCGATCGCGGCGCGCGTTTTCGAGCATCGCTCGCATTTGCGAGAAAGCCTTGTCGGCGTCCGCGCGCGTGCTCTCGAGCTGAGTGAGAAGCGAATACCAGTCCGCTTCCGCATTCGCCGCATCGCGCTGCGCCACGTCGGTGACGTGCTGCGACAGGAGCAACGCGATGTGAAGCCTCAGACGTGCTTCGCGCTCCGCGACGAGCGCCAGAGACTGCGTCTCGTAATCGTTACGCCGAGCTGCGATGTCGGAAGCCTTGCGTTGGATTTCCGCTGCCGAGCGTTCGGCGGTTGCCAGCGCGTGGAGCAGCTGATGCCGGGCCGCTTGCTCGCGCTCCAACTCAAGATACAATCCTTGCACGGATTCAGCGCCGACAGCACTCGGCGAGCTCAACGTCGCAGCGGGTCGCGCGTGCACCAGCAGCGAGCCAATGACGCTATGCAACTCGTCGGCGCCTTCGATCACGTACCCGGCTCGCGTGAAGATATCGAATCGCGGCGACCCCACTGCAGCGACGACGATGCCGTCTTCGCCTAAGATGTGGCGCGCGCTCTGCAGCACGCCCGCGAGATCGCTCAAGCGATCGGACGGGTCGCAAAGAACGATTGCATCGGCTCTGCCGGCGAGGAACTCGGGCGGAATCGAAATGTCTGCGGGCATAACCGTCGTAACCTGAGTCGCAAAAATTCGCGCTTCGTCCTCATCCATCGAACCCGTGAGGATGCACGCAATCGAGCAACCGCGTCGATCGAGAGCGTGCAGCAATTCTTCGCCGACGTCACCAATCAGCAGTACGTCGTGCGCCGCGCTCAGAAGGTCGACGCATCGCGTAATGCCGGGATCGGGAACGTTTTCTGAAACCGCCTTCAAAGTGTCCGCGCGCTCCATATCGTCAGATGCGGCTTTCCTTTGCCTTATCATCGGCCGGCACCCGCGCCGAGGCGAGCGGCGGGCGCTCAAACGCCGTCCGATTTAGGCCGATTCAAGAGGCTACGAGTGCCCAGAGAGCGGATTGAGGTAAGGGGTGCCAGCAGAACGCGACCGTTCGGGTAAGAACGTCAACCAGCGCGTGGTACGAGACGCGGACTTCGTCACGCGCCGCGCGGCGATCGTTCTGGGCATGCATCGTTCGGGAACCTCGCTGATGGCTGCCCTCCTTTGTAAGGCAGGCGCGGACCCGCCGCGACAGCTCATGGCCGGCGGCGGCGATAACCCGACCGGCCACTGGGAGTCATGGCCGCTGTATTTTCTCGACAACGAGCTGCTGGCCGCGCTTGGTCTCTCGTGGGATTCGACCCTTAGTCTGCCGCCCGAAATGCTGCGCTCAACAAAAACTGAGCGCTTCATGCCGCGCTACGCCGAGGTGATCGCTGAGGAGTACGATGGCTCCGATTTCCTCTGCGCCAAGGATCCACGTCTCTGCCGAATCTTCCCGGTGCTGCGGAGAGCATTGGAAGACGGCGGCATTGCACCGAGCTGCATACTGATTGCGCGGCATCCGCTCGAAGTTGCGGCCTCGCTTCGCGACCGCGACGGGTTCCACTGGAGCAAATCGCTGCTGCTTTGGCTGCGCCACGTTCTGGAAGCGGAGCTTCATAGCCGCGATTTGCCTCGCGTCTTCGTCACGTACGACCAACTCATGAGCGATTGGCGAGACGTGCTGCACAAGGTCGGCGAGCGGCTCGATATCTCGTGGCCGCGTCGCCAGTCCGAGATCGACCTCGCCTTCGAGTACATTATTGCCGACTCGCTGCGGCATCATCGCAACAGCATCAAGCAACTCGATGCGCGCAGAGACGTCGTCCGCTGGGTGAAAGCGATTTACCGCGCATGCGTTGCCGCGTCGGAAGACGAGGACGTGACGGCGATCTTCGACGACATTCGAAATCAAGTCGCCGTGGCGGACAAAGCGTACGAACCGCTTCTCGCTGCCGCCGAAGTGCAACGCAAAGGCCTCGAAGCTTCAGTCACATCCGAACAGAAAACGGTGAAGACCCTGCGATCGGATCTTTCCGCTCGCGATGGCGATCTCGAAGCACTACGGAGTGAAGCGGGCTCGCTCAACGACCAGCTCGCCGCGCGCCGGCAAGAGCTTGAGGACGCGCGGCGGCAAGCCGAGGCAGTTCGGGCCGATAGCGACGCACTGAGTGCGAAAGCTGACTGGCTCTACACGGAGCTCACCGCGCGCGACGAGGAACTTCAAGAGTCTCGACAGCAAGCGGAAGCGCTGCGCAGCGAAGCCGAAGCCATGCGCGGCCAAGCTCAAGATTTCCGCGCCAGGAACGCGATTTTACTTAACGAGGTGCGTTTGCAGCACGCGGAACTCGTTAAACGCGACGCCGACCTTGGAGCCGCTCGGAATCAGGCAAAGGCCGCGACCGGTGCCAACGACGCGCTCAGCGGTGAAAACGAAGCCCTTCGCGGCGAGAATGAAGCCCTGCGTCGCGAAAGTGAAGCTTTGCATGGCGAGTTAACGCTGTTGCGCGAGCAGACCGCGCGCATCGAGTCGGAATTTGGGAAAGCTCAGTCCCACGCTACGGAGACTCTCGCCAAAGCCGAGGCGTTGCTCCTCGAGAACGACGAGCTGAACCGCAAGGCGGAGTGGCTCTTCGGGCGACTGACTACCCGCGAAGCGGAACTCACGCAAGAGCGGCAGCACGTTGAGGACAGCCGACTCGAACTGGATGCGTCGCGCGCCGATTGCGAGGGGTTGCGGGCCGAGGCCGATGATCTGCGCAATCAGCTTAACGCGCGCGCGGCGGAGCTGGAGAGCGCGCAGCAGCAAGCAGCGGCGGAAAGAGCGGAAAATCAGCTGCTGCGAACCGGCGAAGCGGGCGTATCCGAGCAACTCAACGGGCGTAACGCCGAGCTCGATGCGTCGCGTGGCGAGACCCGCGCGCTACGGGAACAACTCTCGTCCCGAGACTCGGAGCTCAACGAAGCGAAGCAGCGGGCCGAGGCGGTTCGCGGTGAGATGGAAACGTTAAGCGCCAAGGCAGACCGGTTGTACGAGCAGCTTACCGCTCGCGAGGCCGAATTGCTGCAATCCCGGCAAAGGCTCGCATCGTCCACCGAAGATATGGCGGCACTGAAAGTTGAGCGCGACGCAGAGCGACGCGACTCCGAGGTGGCCCGAAACGAACTCACCAGTGCCCATTCGACCCTCTCGTCTGCCAAGGATCAGATTGGACTCCTGCGAGAGCAGCTCGTTACGTTACAGTCGGTAATTGCGCAACGCGACGCAGACGTGACGGCAATGCGCGAGGAACTGGCTGCGGTGCGCCGCGAGTCGGGTGCACTTCACGAGCGCTTGTTCTCTTTACAGCGGGAGGCCGACAGCGAATCCGCTCGCTTAGCGGTTCGCGATCGGGAGCTCACGGAACGTCAGGCGCGCGTCGATGCGGCTTTGGCCGCCGTGGAAGACGGTCGCAGCGAGGTTCAAGCCCTACGCGAAATGGTCCATGGTCGCGACGCTGAGCTAAACGATCTCCGTGAGCTTCTGTCTGCCGAACGTGCGGCAAAACGCTCGATCGAAGTGCAGAATGCGATCCTTTCGGCGAGAGCAGCCCAGGGGCGCGCGGAAGCGGTGCTCGATTCTAAAGATCAGGCACAGGCGCCCGTAGCCGAATCGTCCCAACGGGCGGTCCCCATCGGTGACCGTTCGCCGCTTCGAGACGATGAGAGGATCGAGTCGCTGCTTCAGCAGCTCGCGGCGGCACGGGAAGCGCGCGACGCTATGCGTGCCGAGCTTGCGCTCGAGCGTGAGGCAGCACTCGGTGAGCGGCTTCCCGAGCTGAAGTACACGGAGCTCGTCGCGAAGGTTGCCGCCGAAGATGCGGGTGCCGGGTCTAATGCCGATGCTGCGGCCAAGATACGGTTGCCGATTTCTGCCGAGCCCGAAGTCAGCGTAATCATCCCAACGTATGGTAAGGTCGGGTACACGCTGCAGTGTTTGGCTTCGATCATGAATTATCAGTCACGCCGCGCGTTCGAAGTAATTGTCGCCGAAGATGCTTCGGGCGATCCGGAAGTAGAGCTGCTCGCGAGCATCCCCGGCGTGCGATTGCTGAACGCGCAAGAGAACCTCGGCTTTATCGGGAACTGCAACCGCGCAGCCGCAGCAGCTCGAGGCCGGTATCTATTCTTTTTAAATAACGATACCGAAGTCACGAGCTGGTGGCTCGATCGCCTGGTTGATGTGTTCGAAATGCACAGCGACGCGGCCATTGTTGGATCGAAGCTCGTCTATCCCGATGGGCGTTTGCAGGAAGCCGGCGGAATCGTCTGGCGCGACGGGAGCGCCTGGAACTACGGGCGTCTCGGTGATCCCGATGCTCCTCAATTTGCTTACGTTCGTGAAGCCGACTACATTTCGGGCGCGGCCATTTTAGTCGATGCGGAATTCTTTAGGAGCGTCGGCGGCTTCGATGTGGAGTACGCGCCGGCATACTACGAAGATACCGACCTTGCGTTCAAGGCACGCGCTCACGGCAAGAAGGTGTATTTTCAGCCCGCCTCAGTCATCGTGCACTACGAAGGCGTTTCGCATGGAACGGACGTGGGCGGGGGCGTGAAAGCCTATCAGGCGCTCAACGCGACGAAATTCTTTGAGCGGTGGAAAGAGACGCTCGAGCGAGACCACTTTCCAAACGCCGAGAACGTCTTCGCGGCCAGAGAGCGGTCGCGAAACAAGCCGTGCGTTCTCGTCGTCGACCACTACGTTCCGCAGCCGGATCGCGATGCCGGGTCGCGCTCAACGCTGGCCGCGATGCACGCGCTCCAAAAATGTGGGATGAACGTTAAGTTCTGGCCACAGAACCGCTACCGCGATCCTCAATACATCGACCACCTGCTGCAGTCCGGTATTGAAGTGTTCTACGACTCGAACACCGGCAGCTTCGAGGACTGGATCCGTGACATTGGAACCCATGTCGACTACGCACTATTGAGCCGCCCGCACGTCGCTGCTGAATTTATCGAAGCGCTGCGAACTCACAGTCGCGCCAAGCTTCTCTACTACGGGCACGACATCCACCACTTGCGAATAGCCAGACAGCGGGAGGTCGATCCGACGTCGGAATCTTTGCTTGAAGAAGAGTCGTACTGGCGCGAACTCGAGGAACGTGTTTGGAGCATGGTGGACACGGTTTATTATTTCTCAGCCGAAGAAGCGGAATATGCGCGGGAATGGCTTGCTAGTCGCGGATTGTCGACCCGCGTTCGCACCGTGCCGCTGCTGGCCTTCGAAGACGTCGCAGCGTGCCCGGCGGCAAATCTTAGCGAGCGGCGCGACGTTATTTTCGTCGCCGGTTTCGGTCATCCGCCAAATATCGACGCGGCGCAATGGCTCGTTTCGAAGATCCTGCCGCAGGTCCATAGCCGCCGGCCGAATACACATATGTGGATCGTCGGCTCGAATCCAACGGATGAGGTGAGAGCGCTCGCCGGTCCCGACGTGACCGTTACGGGGTCGGTTTCCGAAGCGGAACTGGAGGCATTCTACCAGCGCGCACGAGTCGCCGTTGCGCCCATGCGGTTCGGCGCGGGCGTGAAGGGAAAAGTCGTCGAGGCGATGCGTTATGGCTTGCCCATGGTTACGACCAGCGTCGGCGTGCAGGGACTCGGGTACGCATCCGATGCCTTGCGAGCTTCAGACGATGCGACGACGCTTGCGGACTATATCGTCGCGTTGCTCGAGGATGACGACCTGTGGCGGGAGCTTTCTGCGCGATCGCAGGAAATCGTTCGTCGTGAGTTTTCCCTTGATGCGATGTGTCGCGCGTTTGCAGACGACGTTCTGATGCCGCCGGTCCGGGCTTAAGCCGGAAGGGAGTCGCCACTCTTGGGAGCCGTCTCCCAAGATTTCGTTAACCTCACGTGCGCTGGAACACAAAGCGCCTGAGCCAACGGCCGTTCCCATCGGCCGTTGGCGCCAACAAAACCGCAGCGGTCAAAGAGGTCTCGCACGACGCTGTTGAGTGGTGTCTCAACGATCGTCCCGACCGCACTCTTCCGCCCACTCTCACCGAACAGCTCTAAAAGCGCAGACATCGCTGCCACCTCAACGTCGAGTGCAATGACCCTGCAGCTCATTGCAAACTGTTCGATGTGCGACCCCTCGGTAATAATAATGCCGACGAGCCCATAGTTGGTGAACCGGTCGCTCGCGCGCAGCGTGAAAAGGCGCTTTCCCGCGCGAAGGGCTTCCCGACATTCCTGCTCGGACCGCCGCACGCCGGTCGTGTTGAACTGATTGGTCCGATTGAGCAGCTCGACGGCACGCGCGAACTCCTCTGAATCCGTGTCGACGATCTCGCTGAGCGACACCTTAAGATCGAGCGTTTTGAGAAAATCTTCGCGCCCAAGCTGTTGGCGCTGCTCCTCCCGCACGATCTGCGCCCGAACCATCTCCGTGCGGCTTGCCGCTTCCGTGCTAAGGCGCGCTACCTGCGTTTCAGCAGACCACAGCAATATCCGCCGCCACAACAGCGGGTTAGAGCCCAACGTTCGAATGCCTGGGAAGGCGCCTTCGATCGCAGCGCGTTCCACGGGATTGTCGTCGATGAAAAGGACGCTGCGCGGTGTTAAATTCACCGTTTTTAAGATCTGTTCGATTCCGTTGGCTTTAGGTTCCCAGCTGATCTTCAAAGCGACAAAGTCTTCGGGCCTAAGCCGCCCCATAAATATCTGGTTCCACAGGTCACTTATTCGCTTTTCGTCGTTCTTACTGACGACGGCGAGCAGAACGCCTCGGCGGCGCAAATACGTCAGCGCCTCAACGACACCGAGCGGCCAGCCTTCTAGCGCATGCGGCTGTACTTCTGTGAACTCGGCGGCAACGCCGCGCCACAATGTGTCGTCGAGGTCGAGAATGACCATTTTTACTGAGTCAACCTGTCGCAACGTTCGATACATGGCGACGATCTCGTCCCAGACGGCAACCATCACGTCTTCGCCATTCGAAGGGTACCACTCCGTGGCGCGTGCGGGGCCCTCGAGCCGTTGTTCGTC
The DNA here is from genome assembly GCA_036488875.1 of Candidatus Baltobacteraceae bacterium. Lineage (NCBI taxonomy): Bacteria > Bacillati > Vulcanimicrobiota > Vulcanimicrobiia > Vulcanimicrobiales > Vulcanimicrobiaceae > Vulcanimicrobiaceae bacterium. The sequence goes on from DASXGW010000008.1 coordinate 242,189, forward strand.
GTATTCGAAGTCGTAGTCGGTAAGTTGGCTGCTGTGGTTGGTTACGGCCAGCACGTCATCCTGATAATAGCGGCGTCCGAACGTAGCGATAACGGAATCTAGATCGAAAAAATAGCAGTTCTTATAATCGAGGAGCATGTCCGCAAGAGCTTCGTTCAACTTTTCAACGAAGTGAACCATATTGCGGAGATCGTACCGCGGGAAGAATCTGCCCATCGGGTTCTGTTGTGGGACCATGAAGTTCCAAACGAACGTCAATAACCCATGCTCCACGTTCCACAGCAGCGCCGCGTCCAAGAACATACGGAGGTTCTGCTTCGAAGTTTCGAACAACCGTTCATATGCCGTGACGTCGCCGTACGACAACGAGAAATACTCGTAATCTTTCAGGATAGACCGCATCGGTATTTGCAGCACCTGAAAGTCGTATTCCGCGACTGGTTTGGGCGGAAGCTCGGGAAGCCGCGGAACGTTATTGATTAGGAAGAAGTCGCACGGGCATCCATTATCGGCGTGTTCGATATAAGGCGGATAGCCGGTTATGAGGCACTCGCCCAGGACGATGCAACGACGAATCCCAATCGGCGTCAGAGCCAAATCCAGCGGAACCCTGAATTCCTTGTTCTCTATCATTGCCGGTGCCGTGGATTTTACGAGAGAACGGAGCGGCTCCTAGCGCGTTGAATCGAGGAAGGGCTGGCTGGGCTGCTAAAGAGCCCGACCAGGTAAGCCCTCGCGCCGAAGGTCCGAATAAGTGGAAGTATGGTATGCGGCCGGGGGTAACCAGGCCAGCGCCCCATACGTTGCAGGTTAGGACGTGGAACCGACAAAGTACAGGCAGCCCATGCGTGCGCTCCTTAGCGACGTCGTCATTTCAATGCGTGCCGGCGGGCGCACTTTGTGCGCCGCGATCGTAGCGAGCGCGCTATTATCCGGCTGCTCGCCTGGCGCCGCCCCCTCGTTGCTGGGGGGCGCGTCCGCCGTACCGCAGGCTCGCCCCGCGATGTCGCCAAGCACGCCGATCAAGCACATCATCGTCATCGTCCAGGAAAACCGAAGCTTCGATAACATCTTCGCCGGCTTCCCCGGCGCAGAGGCACCGACGTTTGGAAAGCGGCACGACGGGACGACGGTGCCATTGCGCCCCTTAGGGTTTATCGCGCCGGGGGACGCCTGGGGCTACTACTCGTTCCAGCAAGGCCAAGCGGACTACGATCACGGGAAGATGGACGGGTTCGATCTGGCGCAGAACATTAACAAGCTTCCCGTCGGCAACGATGTCTATAGCTATATTCCGCGCAACCTCGTTGCGCCATATTGGACGATGGCACATCAATACGTGCTGGCCGACCATATGTTCCCGACGATGTTTGGCCCGAGCTACACTGGGCACCTCACGCTCGTTGCCGGCGACACGCTGTTGCAGACGGGCCTGGCCGAAGTCGACACGCCGACCGCGATGCCGTGGGGCTGTGATGCGCCAGCCGGGACTGGATCCGATACGTACAGCTCGTCTGGGGTTTACACGTATAAAAATGGCCCTTTTCCTTGCTTTGATGACTCGAACTCAATCTTCGGTCCGAAGACCATCGCCGCTTCCCTCGATGCTGCGAAGGTTTCTTGGAAATACTATGACCCGGCCTTGTCTAACCCCGGTTTTCAATGGTCCGTCTTCGACTCTATCCGCGACGTGCGCTACGGACCGGACTGGAAGAATAATGTCAGCAGTCCACCGACGAACGTGCTCAAAGATATCTCGAGCGGAGACTTGCCGGCGGTTTCTTACGTCATACCAGACTGGCTCGACTCCGATCATTCGGATACGAACAGTAACACGGGACCATCCTGGGTTGCCTCGGTGGTTAACGCAGTAGGTCAGAGCAAGTATTGGAACTCCTCAGCGATCGTCGTGGTATGGGACGATTGGGGCGGCTGGTATGACAACGTACCGCCGCCACAGCTGGACTTCTTGGGACTGGGCATCCGCGTGCCTTGCATCATCATCTCCCCGTACGCGCGCGCACACTACGTTTCGCACACGCAGTACGAGTTCGGCAGCGTTCTCAAGTTTATCGAGCAGACGTTTGGCGTCCCCTCGCTCGGCGCAACCGACGCACGCGCGGCCAGTCTCGTAGACAGCTTCAACTTCCTGCAGTCTCCGCGCAAGTTCGTCCCGGTATCCGCGCCGTACAGTATGATTCACTTCCTGCGGGCGAAGCCATCGCACAGGGCTCCGGACGACATGTGATGATACGCGGCAAACGCGGAGCGGGCGTTTTAATCGCATGCGCCTTTCTCATCGCAGGCTGTGCCGGACCATATCGTGCGGGTACAGGGCAGTTGGTTCCACCGGTGGTGCCGATGACCGATGCCGGCGCAGGCGCACCTTGGGACGGGAAAGGCCCACAGTTAGTCGTTACGTCGAAGGCTGATAGCGGTCGTGGATCGTTGCGTGACACCCTTGCGAAAGCACAGAGCGGCAGCACGGTCACGTTCCATCTGCCCAAGCACGCGCAGATCAAGTTGACGACGGGGCCAATCACAATTTCGAAGAAGATCAGAATCACTGGGCCTGGGACGACGGTGCTCTTTATCTCCGCAAATCGAAAGTCGCAGATCTTCTCGGTGGCCGCGCACGTCGTGGCGAGCATCAGTGACCTCACATTACGGGACGGAAAGGCCGCGCAAGGCGGCGCGATCTATAATGCCGGGTCGCTCACTGTCGACGATGTGGCGTTCAACGGGAATGCGGCGTCGGGCGCCGGCAGCTCGACTGCCGTCGCAGAGAAGGCGACCCCGCTAAGTCGACGGCCCTTCCGCCTAGGCTCTCACGCGATCAGACACGCCCACGCTCCGCGGATGATGGTTACCGATGCGTCGGGGGCGGGCGCGGGTGGTGCAATCTACAACGCGGCTCACGCGAAGCTCACCGTTACTAAGAGCATGTTTTCAGAAAACGCGGCTGCCTACGGCGGAGCAATCGACAACCTGGGCATGGCGAAGCTGACCTCCGACGTGTTTAAGAACAATGCGGGGTATCGCGGCTCCGGGTCACCCGTTGTGGGGGCATTCGGTTATGGCGCGGCGCTCTACGACAGCGGAAAGCTCACCGTCGCGTCGTGCACGTTCACTGCGAACGTCGCCGGAGGACATTCGCAGGGGAGTTTCGGCGTCGGCGGTGCGATTGCACAGATTTCAGGTGTGACGACTGTGGTAAACAGCGTTTTCGATTCGAACATCGCAGGCGGTGGAACAGGCGGATCGTGGGGAACCGGGGGAGCGATATATACAACGGCGGGATCGCTAAGCGTGTCCGGCAGCACGTTTAATGCAAACGAAGCTGGAGGCGACTCGTACGGTTACGGAGGCGGCATTTATGCCGATCAAACTTTTTCCGGTTCCAAGAACAAGTTTTCCCAGAATTTCTCGGACGGAACGAGCGGATCGGGGGCCGCGTACGGGGGTGCCGTGTATGCCGGCAACGGCGTCTCAATGAGCGTAAGCACGTTTTCCAGCAATAGTGCAAGGGCCGGCTACGCCTTCGGCGGCGCCATAGACGGCGAGTCGAGCTCCACGCTCCCGTCCGATTCATTTACCGGCAATAGCGCCGTCGGTGGCTCGGGAGGCTACGCTGAAGGCGGCGCCGTCTACCTCGGAAGCGGAAGCAGCGTGTTTACATCTGCGACGTTCTCGGCAAACCGCGCTTCGGCAGCTGGGGCGGGTTCGTTTGCAAGCGGCGGCGGGGTTGCCGCATTCGCCGCCGTGAACATCGGCGGTGCGAGCTCCTTTTCCGCAAACGTCGCTAGCGCGGCGATCACGGGTTATGGTGGGGAAGGAGGCGCGATGGCAATCGAGCAAGGGCCGTTCTCGTTCATCGGCGCCATTAGCAACAACACCGCGACTACTCAGGGCGGCGGTTTGTGGATCGACGGCCTGGCAACGCTGACGAACTCCACAATCTCCGGAAACAGTGTCACTGCCATGCAGGCTGCTAATGACGGTGGCGGTGGCATCTACGCGGCGTACGCGGCCACGCTGACGATGTCTGGCTCAACCATAGCATCGAACAAGGTGTACGGTACGCCCGCCTATGCTGGTGGAGGCGGGATCTTCAACGCCGGCGGTGCTACGATGACGAACAGCACCATAGAGAACAATACTTCGTCGGTCGACGGGGGCGGCTTGGAAAACGATGCTGCCGCGAACGTCAGCCTTGAAAATATGACGATCTACGCCAACACGGCCTCCTTAAACGGTGGTAGCCTCAAGAATCTCTATGCCGATGCCTCCATCACTATCGCCAACTCGATTCTGGCTCACGGGACCGCGTCAGGTGGTCCGAACGAGATCTCGAACGACGGCAGCGTTGTTTCAGGCGACTACGACATCATTCAAAGCCCGGTAGTAGGTAACGTTATCAGCGGCACGACCTCGCACGATCTCGCCGTCGACCCGCAACTCGCGGGATTGGCCAGTAACGGCGGTCCGACGCAAACGAGCGCCGACGGCAAAACAAGTCCCGGGACCGCTTATATTCCCTTTGACAGCTGCTTGCAGTTCAACATCTTCGTCGATCAGCGCGGGCTTCCGAGAGATCCAGTCCTCGACAAGGATAGCTGCGACGTCGGTGCCTACGAAAATCAAGATCCTTAGCTCAAGATCCTACGGAAACGCGTTTCGGGTGGAGGAGTACATGAAGCGAACCCTCGTTTTTTCAGCGCTGGCGCTGGCCGCGCTTTCGGCCTGTAGCGGCGGCAACGGCGTTCTGCCGTCGTCGTTCGTGGGGGGAGCGGCAGGGCGCCACCGAACGACTACTAAGAGTCACGCGACGATCGTCATTTCCATTCCCACGATCGGTGCCGCCGCTCGGCGCCAAAGACAGAAGTTGCATCGTCACTATGTGTCGCCCGCCACACAGTCGGTTGCGATCGCCGTCACCTTCGCCGACGCCACCGTCAAAAGCTTTAACGCTGACCTCACGCCAGCATCCAACTCGCATTGCGTTGCAGATTCGACGGGTACGACCTGCACGATTACAGCAGATCTTCCCGTCGGGAACTACACGGCTGCATTTACCACCTACGACGGCTTGCTGAGCGGAAAAACGCCGACAGGCCACGTGCTGTCGGCCAATCAAAGCATTCCCTTTTCGATCAAAAAGAATAACCCGAACGACGTCAAGGTGGTACTCGACGGAATTCCAACGGCGGTTGCCTTCATTCCGTCTGCTTCGTCCACGATCTACGGAAACCAGACGCTGGGTTACGTTATGCCGCGGTGCAGTCCAACCCCGCAGTCCGTCAGCGTGGTCGGCATCGACGCCGACGGCAATTTCATCGTTGGCCACGGTGCACCGGCGGTCACCCTGCGTTCGGGCTCCTCGATGCTGGCCGTGTCGACGCCAAAACCGTCATCTCCCAATACGTTCGTGTTAATGCCTCCAAAACCGCCGACTTATCCGCCGGGCGGCTCGGCGGTGTTTTTGGAAGCGCTCGCGACGCCGCGAAGCGGCAGCGGCGGCATCCCAGTTGCTCTCGTGTTAAAGATAACGTTCAGCAGCGACATCTGCGGAGTCGTGACCGAGTTTCCGCTTCCTAGCGCGAGCAGTCAGCCGTTCGGTATCACCGTGGGTTCAGACAACGCCATTTGGTTCACCGAAAAGAACACGAACAAGATCGGCCGCATTCCAACGACGGCAACGCTCTCCAACTCGCAGATCACCGAGTATACGCTGCCGACGGCAAACGCGGGCCCGATTAGCATTGCCGCTGGTAGCGACGGAGCATTGTGGTTCGCAGAATACAACGTCGGGCAAATCGGGCGGATACCGATGAATGGCTCGCCGATATTTGAGTTCGTCGTTCCAACGGCACACAGCTTTCCTCGTGCCATCGCCGCTGGACCGGATGGAGCTATGTGGTTCACGGAGCTGTTGGGAAACAAGATCGGGCGCATTCCGACGAGCGGACCAATCGTGGTCATGGAATTCTCAGTTCCAACCGCGTCGAGCCAACCGGCCGGTATTGCGCCTGGTCCGGATGGCGCGATGTGGTTTACGGAATCCTCTGGGAATAAGGTTGGCCGTATCACGACTGATGGTACGTCGGTGGCGGACTACTCCGTTGGTGCTTCGGTAAAACCGTTTGACCTGGCAGCCGGCCCAGACGGAAATTTGTGGTTCACGCAATGCGGCGCACACAGTGTCGGTACCGTCGCAACCGCAGGTTCACCAGTCACCGAATACTTAGTACCCGCCTTTTTAGGTTTTCCCGCCACAACCTATGGGATTACCGCCGGCCCGGACAGCGCGATGTGGTTTACGAACGAAGCATCGCAATCGATCGGTCGCGTTGCCACTGATGGTTCTTTTTCTCAGTTCCCCTTAGCGACGGCTGCCGCTCACCCAGTTAACATCATCAAAGGTCCGGATGGGAATTTGTGGTTTACAGAGTTCCTTGGAAATAAAGTCGGTCGCATCCAATAGCCGTTTGGGTGCCTCTACTGTTGGCGAACGTTATCCTTAGCAGGCGCGAGTTTTTAAGTGTGCCGCTTGCCCTGAGCGCTGCTGCCCTTGCGCCGGCGTCGCAGAGGAATGAGAATATCGTTTCCCTTGGAAAGCTCGGTCGCTTCTGGCGCTTCAGCGCGGCATTGGGCCCCTATCTCGAAACGGGTAACGCACTTATCGACGTGCCGTCGTACATGCTGCAGGGTGACTTTCCTTATCTCAAACGCCCGTTTTTGAAAGAGGCCTTATTCGCGGATCAACTGACCGTCGTTCGACTGTTGGGTGGATATGTGAAGCCGGGACTATCGGGAGCCGAGCTGCAGAAACTCGACCTCGCCTATCGCGGGGACGACGGCACGATCCACTATCGTATGGAGTTACTCAGACCGAGGCTGCAGCCATACCTCGACAACGGGTACCGCGATATTACCCTCGTGCTCGACAATGTTCCTTACTGCTTCCCCTCCGAACCGAAGATTGCAACTTTTGGGCAGATCGCGCCGCCGCGCGATCCAGCCGAGTGGAAGGCGTTCGTTCGTGAAGTCGCCCGCGAGGTCTTAGGGATCGTCGGGTCCTCCGGTGCGTCCAGATTGCGATTTCGCGTTGGAAGCGAATGTAATGGGCGCGAGCGCTTCGACGGATCGCAGGCTCAATACGAGCGTCACTACCAAGATACCGCGGCCGCCATCCGCGAGATCATGCCGGACGTGCCCGTCAGCTTCTACAACATATCACGAGTCAACGTTCGCTCGATTCCCTCGCAAAACGTCGACTCGTTCGCTTTAGCCCGAAGCTGCTTTGCACGTACACCCCAGGTACCCGTAGATTTCATCGCATTTTCTCGTTACTACTGGCAACAAGATGATCCCGAGCAAGTCGGGCAGCAATGCCGCGCCGTATGGGACGAGTTTGGGAGCCTCGTTCCGGAGCTTCGCGGTGCATCTCGGGAGGTTCAGGAGTTTGGAATTGCGACGTGGCAGATGACCGCGCATGGGCAAATCGCACGATCGGAGCCGGGTGCATTGGGTGCGGCCCAGCTCTTGCAGATGCTGTTCTGTCTTCGCGAAGCGCGAGTCAACCGCGTGTGGCATTGGAGCGTTCTAGATACGCAGATCCGGGACCATGCCGGCGTGCGACGATCGCTGCCAACCGGCCAAGCCTGGGTCTATTCTGTTCTCGAGCACATGGCTGACGGTGACGCGTTCCTTCTGCGCGGTGTCGATAGTGAAGGCGGCATTAAGCGGATGGCAGTTGGTTCGTGGAAGGTGGATTCTGTAATCCTTGCCATTTCGGCCTATCATCCCGATGGCACGGCACGCCCTTCCGAAACCGTCGAGTTCCAACTTCCGCCGTCGGGCTTCGGCTTCAAGACGCGCACGACCCGGATCGCGAGGCTCAACGGGTCGAACTGTGTCCACTCTATGGCCCGCGACGATCTTGCGACGCATGGGATGCTTGCCGGTGTTTTCACGAGCCATCCGGAGTTTCTCGGAACCGTGCGGGAGATGGCAGCCTCGCGTGAGGGGGAGGTTCTCATTGCCCAAAATGAATCAAAATATCTCGACGCGTGGGTACGATCGTTGACACTGCAACCCTTCACAAGTCAGGATGGCGCGATCGGCGAAAGCCGCATCCGGGTTCGAATTGCGTCGCCGGAGGTCGTCGTCCTCGCCGTCAACCGCTAAGGCTTCGACGTCTTGATCGCGCTTGAGGCTTGCGGCAAGCTGTACGCATACACGAAGCCGCGGTGGTCCGCAAAATACAGTCCGCTGGGTACGACGACGGGCCCGGCATTGAAGTTCGCCGCCCCCGGAAACTGCTTGAGAATTGTTCCGGACTGAAGGGAGATGGCATCGACAGCATCGTCCATGCCCTCGTAGACGACGCCGTTGTCGATCGCCGCGTAGGCATCGACCGCGGCGGTCATGGGAATCGACCAGAGCACCGTGCCGTTCACAGTTATCGCCTTTAGATAGGAGATGAACCCGCTCTTCGTGTTGCCCGGCCGATTGAGTACCTCACGTGATACACGCTTGATGGCAGAGCTTGACGCCGGAAAGAAGCCGGCGCCGATAACGTACGTTGATCCGTTGGTCGTTGGTGTCGCATGCCCCCCATTGACACCGCCGAGGGGCGTCGAAATGATCTGGTGCCCAGACGTCCCGTCGACGGTGTAAAGTGTTCCATTTTTGTTGATGAACGTGTCCGTGCCATTGGCGATAGATATGCCGCCGCCGGTATCGTTATCGTCGGTGTACGTCGGGTCGGCTTGAAAATGCCAGTCCATGGAACCGTCGGTGTTTAGCGCGACGGCACCCTGGTCCCATGCCCCTCCCTGGCACGTGTTCCCGGTGCCGAACACGACGTGCGATCCATCCCAGGCAATCGCTCCCCAGACGCCGCCACCGCCGCCGGGATTATTTACGGGATTCGTGAGCCAAGTCCACTTCACGGTGCCCGTCTTTGCGTCGAATGCACTAACGCCGCCGTTGATACAGGCCACGTCACCTCCCGACCAGCCTTCGTACACTATGCCATTTGCGTAGACCGGTGCATCGTGGATCATTCCGGGCACGACCGTCTTCCATGCAACGCTCCCGTCGGCTAGGCGCAGCGCGAAGAAGTGCGACGGCTGAGGCTGGAACTCGATTCCGTTGATGGCGTACCAGGTGCCCATGAAGACGAGTCCATCAGCCGTATCGATCATTGGCGAGGATCGTGTATTCTCGGACGCGTTGGATGAAATTGTCGTCTTCCAGATTACAGAGCCGTCCAAGGCGGAAAGGTCGTAAACGATGCCGCCGTAGGTCGCGACGATGACGTTCCCGTTATAGACGACCGGGCTCGAATAAATGTTGTCGAGGACATTCGTACTCCAACGCTGCGTCAGGCTGGACACGGTCGACGCAGTGATCCCCGTCGATCGGGTTTCGGAACCCGTGCGCTGGAAGTCGTGCGCAAAAGCAATCCAGTCGTCCGCCGCAAATGGTGCGTACGTAAGTTTTAGGATCTGAATGCAATGGGCGCCCTGTTGGCTGCAGATGCTCTTGTCCGCGTAGGACGCCGACAATGTGAGTTGCGTCGCACCGTTGACGGCGTGAGGCGGGGTTATCGTAAACGTCTGTTGAGGCGCGACGGGCTGAACCACCGTGAAGCTCGAGTCCGAGGATGCGACCGAGAGATGCGGCGAGCCGGCGCCGACGATGGCATCGCCGTCGGCATCGAGCGGGGTCATCAGAAAAGTTTGTGTGCCTCCCCACACACCGCCGCTCCCGATCGTAAAGCCGGTCAGCGCGGATCCGGTAACCGCACCGGATGCGGGTACCACGCGAAACGAAGTCGGCACTCCGTCCATCGTGAAGGCGATCTTCCGCGGTGCTCCGGCTTTTAGCGTAAATGGAATGCCGTGGGCCTGAGAAAGAATCTGTCCCTCCTCTTTCGTCCGGCTATAGGCGGTGATCTCTGCCGAATACGAGCCTGTCGCCAGTGAAATTCCGCTGACCGTGCAACGCGTACCGCCAGAAATGCCCGTGCAGCCGGGCGATGTCGGCGTGACGTTTGCCTTCTTCGTAAAGATCGTCTTGCCGGAGAGCGTTAATACGGTCATCGAGACTGATTGGGTCGCCGGCGAGACGAAATGCGGCCGATTGGCCGATGATGTTCTGTGGGGGATTGTGATGACGAAATATGCCGAGCCCGATTTCCGATCCGGACCAAACTTCGTCGCGGGCACGATCGCGACGTTCCCAGGCGGGCTGCTACAGGCAATGAGTAACGACGCCAGCACACAAAAAGCGGCGGCGACTCTAACGGTCCGTGCCCACGACATACGACCGAGCCCTCCAAGGTCTAAGCTCCTGGCAATTACTCCGCTAGTTTAGCTACCTTTGCAAAATGACCCTGGTCCTTTTGCCTTCCCGAGTTTAGCCCTGCGCATCGGCGGAAGCAAGTTGCCAAGCATGGCCCGGGCTATCCTCTACTCTTTTATCGGCATCTACGCGTTTGGGGTGGCGCTTGTGCTCCCGTGGACGGCAACCCCGGGGAACGAGCCCTCGTGGCAAGCTGCTCTCGGGCAGGCGGTGCACCAACATTTAATTTTTGGCCGCGACGTCGTCTTCACGTATGGACCACTCGGATATCTAGCGGTGAATGCCGCGCTGCCGGCTAGCTATGCGGCGAAAATTATCGCGGCAATCATAATTGCGGCAATCGTATCGTCATTGGTAGTGTTCCGCAGCGTCGCCGAGGGAAAGCCGTGGCAGCGAGTTGTGTTCGCTGTAGGGTCGGTACTTATCGTGGCGATAGTCGTGCAGGTCACGACGATCGATATCTTACTATTCTTCGCATTGGTCCTCGCGCTAACGCCGCCGTCGCTCGCGCAAAAGCGGCCGAATCGATATCTCGTGCTTGCGCTCGGACTCTTTGCGGGAGCGGCCGGGCTTGTCAAATTCTCGTACTGTGTGGGATCGCTTCTTGCCGGTATCGCGGCCTTTGCCGCGCTTGCCGATACCGACGCAGTGGCGATCTACATCATCGGCTTTTGTCTCGGTTCGGCGGGAGTTTATGCGTGCGTAACGTTCGGTTTTTGGCCGTGGATCGTTCCATTAGTGGTCGGCATTGCTGCGGGCACGCTGCGGCGTCGACTCGGATCGCTGGCGCTTGTTGTGGCGGCAACCAGTGCTGCCGTTCCGGCGGTATTCACGCCGTACGCGCGGTTCTTCATCGAGTCATGGAGAGAGGCTTCGGAGTACTCTGCCGGTATGGCCGCCGACGGCTCCGCCCGTGATCTGATTGCCGGACTCTTCATCGTCGCGGTCGTGATCGGACTTGCGATTTGGGAGCGCGCTGCTCTTGGTCTGGCGCGCATTCTCGTCATCGTTCTCATGTTGGGTCTTGCGTTCAAAGAGGGCTTCGTGCGACAAGACACCGGTCACCTCGTCGTCTTCCTTCTCGCGGCAGGTCTGCTCGCGGCGGTCGTCTTGCTTGCTGCGCGGTTGCGCTATACCGCGGCGATCGCGTTGTTGGTCGTCGCGTTTACGATCTTCGCTTCAGTTCGCTTACTCGAAGGCGTCGCGCAAAGCAATGTACTTGCACGAACGTTTCCTTCATCGGTTGCACAGAATATCGGCGGCGCTCTTTCGACCGTTCTTAATTGGCACAGTCGAGAACTCGCCTTCGACAACGGGTACCGCGCCGCGTTGGCGCCCGACAGCCTTCCACCCAGCGTGGTTGCACAGCTTCGCCCCTATCCCATCGATCTCGTGGGCTCCGAGACTAACGTCATCTTTGCCAACGGGCTACAGTGGAAACCAGAGCCCGTCTTTCAGCCGCGCAACGCATACGCTCCGGCGTTAGATCTAATCGATCGTGCGAGCCTACAAACGCCGGCGGCGCGGCGCGAGCTCGTCGCCTACACCAGCGTCGACAACCGCTATCCACTCAGCGATCAGCCCTTCACGTACGATGAGCTCCTGTGCCGTCGCGTCCTCGTGCCCGGCATCACGCAGCCGGTAACGACCTCGAGCGGAAACGACGCGTTCGTCGCGCTGCAGCCATCGGCGCAACGGTGCAGCAACGAGCGAATCGCCGATGCCGGATCCGTGGCATTCGGCGAGCCCATCACGGTGGCCGCGCCGCACGGCAACATAACGTTTTTAATAGCCGACTTCCATTACACGCTGCTCGGTCTACTCTTCAAGACGTTCTATCACGTGCCGCCAATCAATATGAACGTCGACTATGGCGATGGCGACAACGCATCGCTGCGAATCATTCCCGCCGTCGCGCGCGACGGGATGTTGATCGATCCAGTGCCAAAGGACGTGCGGAGTCTGCGTTCCCTGCTTGCGGGGAATCCGGTCGATCGCGTCAGGGCGGTGACCTTTTCCGCCGAAGTGCCGGCGTGTTTCATCGACGACATCGGATACCGGGTTACCACAGTCAAGTACGCGAAGCCGCCCGGCTAATTCGGCCAACCTTCGGGAATCTCCGCACATCCTCGCCGGATCCACGCCATACAGGGCCCAAACCCGATGTCGCGGATGACGTCGCGGCCGAAACCAAGCTCTACGACCAATTCACAGATGAAGTCGACGAGCGCAGGTCGAGATGCCAGATCGCCCCAATGTTCCCAATCCTCAATCACGTAGAGACCGTTATGCCGCAGCTTCGGAAATGCGACATTGAAAGTCGCCTTTGTCGGTTGGTACAGGTGCGACGCGTCGTCGACGACGATGTCGATAGCATCCGAAAACTCCGACTCTATGATTTGTTGCATCCGCTTAGTGTCGCTTTGATCGATGCCCAGGTGTGGTTTTATCACATCGGGCGCATACCGGTTCTTATAGCCCTCCAGCACAGGTTTAGGTCCGAATAAATCGACGCAGACCAGCCGTGATGGTTGAAACAACTGATGGAAGAAGGCCGAACTCGCTCCGTGCAGGACTCCTACCTCGAGCATGTTCCGGACGTTGCCGGCGATCGAAGCAAGGCGCCCATAGGCCTCGACCATGGAGCGCCCTTTTTGCATAAACAGTACATCGCGACGCTCTGCGAAGTCGAAGAAGTTGTCATGTCCCCCTTCCACGCGCCACAGCCGAATCTCCAGCTCTCCGAATCCTACAAGGTCGTCCGTGAGAGACGTAAATGACTTCATCCGAATAGTATAGCAGTTGCTTTGTGTCCTTGGAACCGAAACATGTCGCCGAGGCGCGTCGCCTTCCTCTCGCGAACCGCGATCAGCGTATGCTTTGTCGCACCCTCGCCTTAGCGCTTGTCCTGCTCGCTTCAGGCGCTTCGGCTCGTGCCGCAGCGCCCGCTTCCTCGGGCGGCCAGACGTGGCTCGTCCTGAGCGACATTCACCTCAATCCATTCGATCGCGATGAGTATCCGGCGCGGGTCGGCAGCGATACGAATCTCGCGCTCTTCGATCAGACGGTCGAGCAGATGAAGCACTTCGTTCCAAATCCGTCGGTGGTGCTGTTGCCCGGCGATTTCTTGGCGCACGGTTTCCCCGGCAAAGTTCACGCGAACGCACCGGCGTCGACGACTGCCGAATCGGCTTTGCGGACCATGCAGCGCATCGCGACCTCGCTCGGCAAGCTGTATCCTCACGCCCAGTTCGCGATCGCGCTCGGCAATAACGATGCTTCGTGTGGCGACTATCGGACCGACGCCGGCGACAAGTATCTCCGCGACCTCGCCCGCATCTGGGAGCCACTGATCGATCGCAACGGCAGCGCTCCCGATTTCGTGCGCGCCTTTTCGGCCGGCGCTTATTACACCGAAGCGTTACCGATGCACGGGCTACGGCTCATCGTCTTAAACACCGTAGCGATGTCGAGCGAATATGCCGGCAACTGCGATGGCCCGGCAAGGACGCTCGGACGCGATGAGATTTCGTGGCTGCAGGGCGAGCTGTTGGCCGCGCCGCCCGGGACGCGCAATGTCGTGATGATGCACATTCCACCCGGATACGATCCCGTCTCGACGCAGTACGCGCGCGGCTTCCTGGCTTGGAGCTTCATGAAGAGCAGCTATACGACGGCGTTGCTCGGGCTTCTGGCAAACCCGAGTTCACACGTACCCTACGCGATCGCCGGACATCTACACCACTTCGACTTCCGATTGTACGGCGGCATACCCATCCTCGTCTTCGGCTCGCTCTCGCCCGTTTACCAAAACAATCCGGCGTTTTACGCGATGCGCTTTGGCAGTGACGGTAGCATTTCCAACATCGATACGTACGCGTACGACGAATGGTCCGGCGATTGGGCCGACGGAGCACACAGCTTCGACAAGGAATGGATGCTGCCGCGTATCGACGCGAAATCGTTGGCGGCACTCCACACGCGGCTTGGAAATGACGAGTCGACACGCACGCAGTGGGCGTTAGGATCGGTGGCATGGCCCAGCAACCCCGCGTTTCGCTGGACTCAGTGGACGGGACGCTGGCGCATCCCATGGTGTGCGCAGGTCATCTTCGGTAACGGTTACGCGCAGTGCGCGAATATTCAGCGTCGCGTCACCGCGCTGCGCGTCATCCTTGCGGCCCTCGCGGTGGCGATCGTGGCGGCAATCGTCCTGATCGTTTCGTCGCTACGACGCCGGCAGGCACGATGACCTCACGTCTGCGCCCACCGGCCGTCTCGTTTGCGATCTTTCTGGCGATCGCGGCCATCGCGTACGCCGCGACTCTGCAGTTCGTCTATCCGCGGTTCTTTGCGCCGTTTTCGGCGTTTCACTCCGACATGTACATGCCGGTGGATTTTGCAGCGCGCGGCGTGACGTTCAGCGAGCTGCTGCATTGGCCGCGGCCCGTCTATTGGATCACGTTGCTCGCCGGCGGACATCTCGGCTTTAAAGGATCGCTGATCTTCTTTACGGTGCTGTTGCTGGCGGCGCTAGCGCTCGCCATGCTCGTCGTCGAGCGCTTTGCGGTGCGGGCACCGATTCCGTGGTGGATTGCGTTCGCCGCCTTCGTGCTGGCGTTTGCGGGACCGGCG
Source organism: Candidatus Baltobacteraceae bacterium (assembly GCA_036488875.1). Classification (NCBI taxonomy): domain Bacteria; kingdom Bacillati; phylum Vulcanimicrobiota; class Vulcanimicrobiia; order Vulcanimicrobiales; family Vulcanimicrobiaceae; species Vulcanimicrobiaceae bacterium. Next base: position 257,198 of record DASXGW010000008.1, read on the forward strand.
ATGTACTTCGAGCCGGGCCTCGATATCGGCTATACCTTGGCCCTGCTCTTCGGGATGCTCGGCATCTACGCGTGGGAAGGACGCGTGCCGCAAAAGCCGTGGGGCGCGCTCGTGCTCGCCGCCGTCGCCTTTGCCTTGAGTGCCTTATCCAAGGAGAGCTTCTTGCCCGCGCTGGTCGTCTATGGGATCGCCTCGGCGATTCACGATCGCGCAACGCCGGCGCCCGCCGTGGCGATCGCGCTGTTACCATTTGCCGCGGCGGCGATCGGCTTTGCGGATAGTCATCTCGTGCACTCCCCGTTCGTCAATCCGAGCGCGCGCGCGACGGACCCCTACTACGCGAGTTTCGCGCCGGCGTCGATGTGGGCGCTGATGACATATTACACCGCGCCGCTGCGCACGTGGTTTGTGGTCCTCGTCGGCCTCTGTCTGGTGGGCACGGCAATCCGCCAGCGCCTATGGATCGGTGTCACGATCCTCATCGCCGCCATCGCGATGTACTTGCCGTATCTCGTGCTGCCCAATCACCGTATCTACTTTTATGAGTGCGTTCCGATGCCACTGCTCGCGCTGCTCGTGCCGCTAGCCCTCGTCGGCAGCGAGATCGCGATCGGCGCCGTCACCGTCTTGGTGGTGTTCCTCGCCGTCGCGTACCTGAGCGTGCAGAACCGTAATGATCCCGAACAAAACTGGGGGCTCATCCAGCAGAGCATTAACCGCAATTCGTATAGGGCCGTGATCGCGGACGCGCCGCAGATCGCTGCCGCGCATAACGTGCTCGTGACGGGCCTGGCCTATCCGTATCATCCGTGGATCTATCCCGCATTTCTCGGCCCGCTGCTGCACTTCAACGGCGACTGGACCGTCGTGCACGATCCGCCGTACGCGCCGATCGTGGTGCAGCCGCACGCGCGACCGATTGAAGCGCGCGACGTACGCCCGCGCGATTACGATTTGATTCTCGCGTTCAACGACAAAGGCGAGCTGGCGAGAGCGTACGATCCGCAGACGACCGGGAGAGCTGTGCAACTTCCCGCACAGGCAACGCCGTTGCCGTCGCCCACGCCCGTGCCGGCCTTTAGCTATCCAGGCGGGCTGGTGCTGCCGCAAGACGAGACCGTCGCGCAACGGCGCGGCGTCTATCCGGCTGCCGGCGGCGAAACGTGCTGCTTTCTTGCCAAGTCCGCAGCGATCGTGCTCGCCAAGCCGGCCGGCGCGACGACGGCGATCTTCACGTTCTTCGTTCCGGATTTTGCGCCGTTTGCCACTGTGCCCGAACGCATCGCGCTGACGTTCAACGGCATTGCCATGCGGCCGATCGACGTGCCCAAAGGCCTCCACGACGTTGCCGTCACCTTGCCGCGATCGCTGGTGAAGAAGGCCAACGTCAACGCGTTTCTCGACATGGGCGTTTCGTACGTGCCCGCGGACGTCGGGATCAACAGCGACACGCGCACGCTGAGCATCGTGCTCACGCAGGTCCGCTACCGGTGATGCACGTCGTCCTTGCAGTGCTGATTGGGATCGGCGTCAACTATAACTGGTACGCGCTTCATCTAGAATCGCTGCACGATTGCCGCACCAACGCAGAGTCACGTTCGGTCGGTGTGTGGATCTTACCGCATTACGGCGATCCCGCCGTGCGCAATAAGGTGCGGCGCCAGCTCGCGGCGATGCACGCCGCGGGATTCACCACCTTGCGGACACTCGTCTTTCACGACCATTCTACCGATGTCGAAGACGACTCGTTCACGTCGCTCGACGGCAGCCTCACGCCGGCCGACGCGCGTAAGCTGCACGATTTCGTGAGCGACGTCGCGCATGCGGGTTTCCATTCGCTCGAGCTCGGCCCGACGTTCCTCGAGGAGAACTCGCTCTATTGCAAGCGCAGCGCCTGGGGCGACTGTTTCGAGGCCAAACGCACCGATGAAAACTGGCATTTCATATCGAGCATCGCGACGACGGCGATCGGTGGCGCCGGCCCGATGACGTTACGCTTCGATCTCGGCAACGAACAGGCGCCCGATCCGCGCATGCCGGCGGCAACCTTGCAAAACGCCAAGACGTACCTCGGCGCGATTGCGTCACGCTTTCAAAGCGCGTTCGGATCGAAGTGGCTGATTTCGGCGGCGCGTTCGGATGCGTCGAACGCCACTGAAACCGCGGACCGGCTCAACTTGCTTGTCGCCGATCTCAATGCGGCCGGCGTGAAGCCGCCGTACCTCGAGCTGCACACGTATTCGGCCGACGGCAACGATCTCAAGCAATCCCTCGACGACGCGCAGCGCATCGCCGAACCAATTGACGCCAAGATCATCCTGGGCGAACTGCCCTACCATAGCGACGTGCAAGCCAAGACCGTCTCGGCTTGGATCCCGCGCCACTCGGACTCACGGCTCGTTGACGTGCTGCAGTGGCCCGAGGACCCGGCGCAAATCTGCGCGATCGATCCGACCCCGCCATATACGCCCGGACCGTACGCCGCGTTGGGCAATCCCCGCTAGCGCGGCGGTTTGGGTGCCTGAACCGGGTGCTTGCCCGGTGGCATGCGGGGCGGCCAGACGGGGCGGTGCGGCGGCCGGCAGTGGACCGTCGCCGGGATCGTGCAGACCGGCCAGTACTCGGGGTAGTAGAGCGTGCCGTACCAGTTGGCCGGCCAGGCGCTGGGCGTGGGCCAGGGCGAGGGTGCCGGGCCGCTCGACAGCGTCCAGAAGGTCTGGCTGGCAAGCAGGAGGGCGACCAAGAGTTTCACGCTCTCAGCATACGGCCTGAGTTCGAGAGGGTCCATTGGTAGGCCGTGGTAACTTGGTGAAGTTTTGACCGCTTCGAGTACTCAGGCGCCTTCCCGGCGGCGCGTCGTCGTCACCGGGCTAGGAGCCGTCACCCCGACCGGAAATACGCGCGACGAGTTCTGGCGACGCACCCTCGCCGGCGAGTCGGGCATTGCCCCGATCACCGCTTTCGACGCGGCCCTGTTCACCACGCGCATTGCCGCCGAGGTCAAAGACTTCAGGCCCGAAGAGCTGATCGGCCGCAAAGAGGCGCGCCGCCTCGACCGCTTCTCGCAGTTTGCGATCGTGGCCGGGCGCGAAGCGATCGAAGACGCCAACGTGCCCGACGACCCCGAGTTCAAGGAGCGCATCGGCGCCGTCGTCGGTACCGGTATCGGCGGCATCATCACGTTCTGGCTCAACTCCGAGAAGGCCAACGACAACGGCACGTGGTCGAAGGTGACGCCGTTCTTCATTCCGATGCTCATGAGCAACGCCGCGCCCGCGCACATCTCCATGACGTACGGTTTAAAGGGCCCCGTGTTCGCGACGGGCAGCGCGTGCGCGAGCGCCAACGACGCGATTTGCGTCGCCTACAATTATATTGCGTACGGCGACGCCGACGCGATGATCACCGGCGGCAGCGAAGCGACCGTTTCGCCGCTGGCCGTCGGCGGCTTCTGCTCGATGAAAGCCATGTCGACGCGCAACGACGATCCGGCGCGCGCGAGCCGCCCGTTCGACAAGGAGCGCGACGGCTTCGTGCTCGCCGAAGGCGCCGGCATCTTGTTTCTCGAGGAGTTCGAGCACGCTAAGGCGCGCGGCGCCAAGATCTACTGCGAAATTCTCGGCTACGGTCAATCCGCCGACGCGTTCGACCTCGTCGCGCCCGACCCCGAAGGCAACGGCGTGCGCCTGGCGTTCGAGCGCGCCTTCAAAAGCGCCGGCATCACACCCGCCGACGTCGACTACATCAACGCGCACGGCACCTCGACGCCGATCGGCGATCCGGCCGAATCGCGGGCGATCGAAAAAGCCTTCGGCGAGCACGTGAGTAAGCTCGCCGTCAGCTCCACGAAGTCGATGCACGGGCACGCACTCGGTGCGGCGGGCGGTATCGAAGGCGTGCTCACGGCGCTGGCCGTGCAGCACGATATCATGCCGCCGACCATCAACTATGAGTTTCCCGATCCCGAGTGCACGCTCGATTACGTTCCCAACATCGCGCGCAAGGCGCCGGTTCGCATCGCGTTTTCGAACTCGTTCGGATTCGGCGGCCACAACAGCGTGATCGTTTTCAGTAAGGTCCGCTAGCGCGCCCAGCCATGAGCGGCGAACAGCATCGGCGGCGCTTACGCGCCCTGCTTCGGCTTGCCGGAGTGCGTTCCGCGGGCGATCTTGAGTTGATCGATAGCGCTTTCACGCACGAAAGCTACGCCAAGGAACGCGGCGGCACGTCCAACGAGCGGCTGGAGTTTTACGGCGATTCGGTGCTCGGCCATATCGTGGCCGGCTGGCTCTTCGAATGCTTTCCCGACGAACCCGAAGGCCGGCTCACCGTGCGCAAGGCCTCGATCGTCAACGACGCGCGGCTTGCCGAATCCGCGCGGCGCTTGGGTTTTCCCGAAATCGTCCGGCTGGGCGCGGGGATGCGCACGGCCGGCGGCACCGACAACACGTCGATTCTCGCCGACGCGTTCGAGGCGTTTGTGGCGGCACTGTGCATAAGTTACGGCCTCGAGCGGGCGCGCAAATTCGTGATCGCCGAGCACGTGGAGCAGCACGACCACGACGCGTCCACGGTGCTCGACGCCAAGACCCGGCTGCAACATTATGCACAGGCGCACTTGTCGGCGACGCCGGTCTATCGCGAGACCAGCCGCGGCACGCCGCAGCGCCCGGCCTTCAACTCGCGCGTCACGGTGAAGGGCAAGACGTTGGGAACGGGGAGCGGTCCCTCGAAGAAAGCCGCACAGCAAGCAGCCGCCGAGGCGGCACTTTCTAAACTACAGGCGGCAATGTGAAACTACGGCGTATAAAGTCTTTCGGATTTAAGACGTTCGCGGAACCGACCGCGCTCGAGTTCGGCGGCGGCATTACCGCCGTCGTCGGTCCCAACGGTTCGGGCAAATCCAATCTCGTCGACGCGTTTCGCTGGGTGCTGGGCGAAACGTCGAGCAAGAGCTTACGCGGCGGAAAGCTCGAAGACGTCATCTTCGCGGGCAACGACAGCCGCAAGCCGCTGGGCCTGGCCGAAGTGTCGATCATGTTCGACAATACCGACGGACGGCTGCCGCTCGACTTCAGCGAAGTCGAGATCACGCGGCGCGCGTATCGCGCGGGCGAAAGCGAGTACTTCATCAACCGCAGCCAAGTGCGGCTGCGCGACATTTTGGATCTGCTGATGGGCACGGGCTTAGGGCCGGGTTCGTACGCCATCGTCTCGCAGGGGCAGATCGACGCCATTCTCACGAGCAAGCCGACCGATCGGCGCGCGCTTTTCGAAGAGACCGCCGGCATCAACAAATTTCTCGCGCGCAAGCACGAGTCGCTGCGCCGCCTCGAACAAACCGAACAGAACGCGATTCGCATCAGCGATCTGATCGCCGAGATGGAGCGGCGCATTCCCGAACTCGAAACCCAAGTGCGCCGCGCCAAGCGCTACCGCAAGGTCAGCGCGCGCGTGCGCGATCTCGAAATTCTCGGCTACATGCGCGCGAGCGCGTCGCGCCGCGCCGAACGCGAGACGCTGCGCAGCGAGCTCGAACGTAATGAAGAGCAGCGCAGCCTCGCCGCCGCCAAGGCCGCGTCGCTGGGCGCGTCGCTGGCGGAAATGCGCACGCGCGCCTACCAGCAGGAGCTGCAGCTCGAAGAGTTGCGTTCGCAAGCGCAGTCGCGCCGGGCCGAACTCGCGCGTATCGAGGCTGATTACGCCGCCGCCCTCGCGCGGCGCGAAGCCCTCGAACGCCAATCGACGCAAACGTCCGAAGACGTCGCGCGCGTGGCTCAGGAGCGCGAATCGCTGACCGTGACGATCGCCGGGCTCGAAGAGCGGCTCGCACCGCTGCTGGGCGACGTCGACGGCGCACGCGAGCGCGAGCTCGAAGCGCAGACGGCACTCGCGCAGACGCGCGCGCAGCTCGATGCGATCTTCACCGAGCTTCGCGAGGTCGAAGCCGGCGCGGCGCAAGTGGCCGCAAAGAAAGCCGAGCGCCGCGTCGTCGCCGAGAACCTGCGCAGCGAAGCCGAACGGCTCGACGCCGAAGCGCAAGGCGCGCGCGAACGCGCGTCGGCTGCGGAGATCGCCGCCGGCGGCGCCGCGCACCGTTACGGTGAGCGCGAGCGCCAACTTGCGATGTTTGAGGAACGGCTGCTCGACGCGCGCGGGCGTTTCGAAGACAGCGAACGCGAAGCGGCGCTCGCGCAAGAAGGTCTCACCGGCGCCGTCACGTCGCATCGCGACAACGCGGCGGAAGTCAAAGCCGCGGAGTCGCGGCTGCACACGATCGAGGAGCTGGAGAACTCGCTGGAAGGCCACGTTCCCGGCACCCGCGCGATCGTCGAAGCGTGGCAGCGCGGCGAGCTGCACGGGATCGAAGGCATCATTTCCAACTTGATCGAGACCGACGAGCGCTACGCGCGCGCGATGGACGTGGCGTTCGGCGCCCGGCTCTCCAACGTCGTCACGAAGACGTCGGAAGACGCCGAGCGCGCGATCGAGTTTCTCAACCGGCGCGAAGCCGGTCGCGCGACGTTCCTGCCGCTCGACACGCTGTGCAACCGCGAAGGGCGCCACGTGACGCCCGATCTCACCAACGTTGCGGGGATCATCGGCTACGCGCACACGCTCGTGCGCACGCCGGCGCAGTATCGCAGCGTCGTCAACTTCTTAATCGGCAACGTACTCATCGTCGATACGCTGCAGACCGGCATCGATCTAGTGCGCACGCGCGGTTTCCGCGATACGGTCGTGACGCTTGGCGGCGAACAGATTACCGGCGGCGGCGCGATCACCGGCGGCCGCTTCCACCGCGAGCGCTCGATTCTGTCGCGGCGCATGCAGGCACAGAGCTTGCGCGAAGCGCTCAGCTCGATGCGTTCGAAGCTCGACGATGCCGAGCGCGCGCAAATGACGGCGCAGCAGCGCGCCGAAGCCGCCGTCGTCGGGCGCGACGCGGCGCGCGAAACGCTGGCGCGGCTCGAGCTATCGATGGCGCAGACGCGTACCGAAATGACGGCGATCGGCGCCGAAGTGCAGCGCATGCGCGCCGAGCTCGAGAATGCACGCGCTGCGGTGACCGAGCTCGCGGAACGCGCGCGCAAGTCGCGCGCCCTCGAGCACGAATACGAAGGCGCCGAGCCGGGCGCGCTGGAAAGCGACGCCGCCCGGACGCGCTTAGAGGCGCAACTCGCCAAAGCGCGCGAACAGATCGCCGCGGCCGAAGCGGCGCAGGTGCAGACCAGCGCGCACGCGGCCGATTTGCGCGAACGCGCCGCGGCGCTCGCGGCCGAACGCGACGCTGCCAAAGCGCGCTTGGGCATGCTCGATCAGGACGGCGAACGCGCGCGTTTAGCGCGCGAAGAGATGCTCGCCGAGATTGCGGCGCTGGCCGAGCAGACGCGCTCGGCGCACGCGCACGTCGAGGGACTCAAGCACGGCGTATCCGATCTCGACGCGCAGCTCGACGTCGCGCGGCGCGGGCGCGAAACGCTAAGCGAAAACCAGATGCGGCTCGAATCCGATCTTCGCCTGGCCGAAAACGAAGAGCGCGAAGCGGCGGCGGGCGGCGAACGCGTGCGCACGCGCGTGGCCGAAATCGAGGCCGAGCTCGGCATGCTCGTTTCGCAGTTCGCGCAGAATCCGGCGACCGACGACGAGTGTCGCGACGTCGAGGGCCGTTATAAAGAAGAACCCGATACCGTCGTCGACGATCTGCCTCGGCTGCGCGAAGAGCTCGCGCGGCTCTCCGCCAACGTCAACCTCAACGCCGAGGCCGAGCGCGACGAGCTCGCCGAGCGCGAGGGTTTCCTCAAAGCGCAGCTCGACGATTTAGCGAAAGCGCGCGAAACGCTGCTCGAATCGATTCGCGAGATCGAACTGCAGACGCAGGCGCAGTTCAACGAAACGTTCGAAAAGGTCGCGCGGGCATTCACCGACATGTACGGCCGGCTGTTCGCGGGCGGCCAGGCGAAGATGTGGCAGACCAATCCCGAGAATCTGTCGGAAACCGGCATCGAAATCTCCGTGCAGCCGCCGGGCAAGAAGCAGATGCCGCTGGCCGCGCTCTCGGGCGGCGAACGCGCGATGACGGCTGCGGCGCTGATCTTTGCCCTCATCGCCACAAAGCCGTCGCCGTTCTATCTGCTCGACGAAGTCGACGCCGCACTCGACGACGCCAACGTCGAGCGCTTCTCCGACATGGTCAAAGAGTTTGCGGCCGACTCGCAGATGATCATCGTCACGCACAACAAGAAGACGATGGAAATGGCCGACCGCATGTACGGCGTCACGATGTCGGAGGCCGGCGTCAGTTCGATCGTTTCGGCCGAGCTCGCGCGCGCCGAACCGGAGCTCGCGCTTGCCTAACCGCACGGCGGCGCTCTTTTCGCTGTGGGATAAAACGGGAGCGGCGGAACTGGCCCGAGTGCTGCACGAGCGAGGAACGATCATCTTCGCAACCGGCGGAACCAAGACGTTTCTCGAGGAGCACGGCATCCCGGCGCGCGACGTGGAGGATCTCACGGGTTTTCCTGCACTCTTTTCCGGCCGCGTGAAGACCTTGCATCCCAAGGTGTTCGGATCGATTCTCTACGACCGCGACGACGGCGAACATCGCGCGCAAGCCGAGAAGTACGCGATTGCCGACATCTCGATCGTTGCCGTTAATCTCTATCCGTTCGAGGCGACGGTCGCACGCGAGGGCACGACCTTGGACGAGGCGATCGAGCAGATCGACATCGGCGGCGTCTCGCTGCTGCGCGCCGCTGCAAAGAACTTCGTGCACGTTGCGGTGCTCACGCATCCCTCGCAGTACGCCGAGTATATCGCGGCAGTGGAAGCGGGCGACATGCCGCTGCCCTTGCGGCGAAAGTTAGCGATCCACGCATTCGAGCGCACCGCCGAATACGACGTGGCGATTTCGCACTATCTTGCTGCGGCAGGCGAAGTACTGCCGAGCGAGCTCCCCGGCGCGCTGGCGGTAACGTTACCGCTGGCCAAGCGGCTACGCTACGGCACCAATCCGCAGGAGCGCGCCGCGTTCTATCTCGATCGGGCCGACCGGCTGCCGCAGCAACTGCACGGCAAGGCGCTCAGCTACAACAACTTGCTCGATCTCGACGCGACGTTACGGCTGCTGTCGCGCGCGCCGCTGGGCGCCGAGTTCGGCAGTCAGCACGAGCGCTTCGTGCGCGCGGCCGTCATCAAACATACGGTTCCGTGCGGCGTCGCGCAGCGCTCCAGCGTCGCCGTCGCCGTGCGCGACGCACTCGATGCCGATACGGTGTCGGCGTTCGGCGGAATCGTCGCGACCGACGGCATGATCGATCTCGAGGCCGCCGAGTATCTCGCGAAGTTCTTTCTCGAAATCGTCGCCGCACCGGCCTTCGACGACGAAGCGCTCGAGCTGCTCAAAAAGAAAAAGAATCTGCGCGTGATGCAGTTCGTTCCGTCGCTGCCCGACGAGCTCGCCCGCGAGCTGCGCTTGCGCAGCGCGCTAGGCGGTGTTCTGGCCGAGGACAACGATCCGGAAGCTCCGCCCGAAGAGTGGAAGACCGTGAGCAAACGCGTGCCGAGCGCGCAAGAATGGCACGACCTGGCGTTTGCGTGGGACGTCGTGCGCCACGTCAAGAGCAACGGCATCGTCATCGTCAAAGGCGGCACGACGCGCGGAATCTGCGCGGGCCAAACCAATCGCGTGAGCGCGGTCGATATTGCAGCCGCGCGCGCCGGCACCGAAGCGATCGGCGCGGCGTGCGCGAGTGACGGATTCTTTCCGTTTGCCGACGGACTCGAAGCGGCCGCCGCACGCGGCTGTACGGCGATCATCGCGCCCGGCGGCTCGGTGCGCGACGACGAAGTGATTGCCGCCGCCGACAAGCTCGGCGTCGCGCTCGTCTTCTCGACGTACCGCTACTTCTTACACTAACTCCGTCATCTTACACTAACCCTGTCATCCTGAGCGTAGCGCCCGAAGGGCGCGAAGTCGAAGGGCGGGCGAATGGATCGTTATAGACTCCAAAGCTCGCTATTTGCAAGTTCTTCTATTAAGGCGAGGCCTATCAGATCTTCAATATCAGGATGACATTGCGGAGCGCAGCCTGCAGCCGTCCCGAAAACATCAGTGTCGTAAAAACGCTACCGCTGCGATGGCGGCGAGAACTATGCCCGTGTTGCCGATCATCCACGTTACCAGCATTCGTACGCTGGCGTCCACCTTCGAATCGAGTTTGTCGTACTTAGTCTCGAGCCTCGTATCAATAGCGTCGAGCCGGCCCTCAACGGCCTCGAACCGGAGGTCGGAGCGTCGTTCCATCGCATCAAAGCGCTGATCGACTCGCACGAAGCCGGCGACCGTGTCGGAGCGCAAGTCGCCGAGGCGCTTGTCGATTTGCTCGTACGCGCCGTTGAGATGTTCCACGCTCGCTTCCAGCTGAGCGATGCGGTGCTCGAGAGGTTGGTTCACGGGTAGTTCTTTCCCCGTGAGTTTACCATGCGGGGCATTTGAGGCGCCTGCCCTTCGACTTCGCGCCCTTCGGGCGCTACGCTCAGGATGACAGCTTAAGAGGTAGCTAGGGCGACCTCGCCAACTTCTTTTGAGACCGAGGCCACCGAACGGAGCAGCTATGAAGAGACTTGGTTTGCTCGTTGTCGCATTGCTGTTTTTGACAGCCTGCGCGCATGCGCCGGTGACGCCGGCCGTGCCCAACTCCCCGGCGGCCACGATGCGGGCGCTCCAGAGCGCGGTTGCGGGCACGAAGATCAAGCACATCGTCTTCATCATTCAGGAAAACCGCACGTTCGATAGTATCTTTGGGGGGAAAGATCCCTTCTCCGGCGCCGACGCCGTGTCGTATGGGTATTCTCACGACGGAAATAAAATCAAGTTGACGGAGGTCCCGCTCGAAAAGCCGTCGTGTCCGATTGGTTGGTTTTCGTGCGCGGACCCGAATAACTATCACCCGCAGTGGCTGCTCGCGTGCAACGCGCCGAACCCACCGCCGTTTCCCGTAGGCCAACCGGCTCCGTGCCGAATGAACGGCTTCGATCTCAACGCAAAACCGCAGAAAGGATTCCCCGTTCCGGTCGGCGTTGACGACAGCGTTATCTACTCATACGTGAACCGCACCGAAGTGCAGCCATACTGGGACCTCGCTAATTACTACGCACTGGGCGATCACTTTTTCATGGGCCACAACAGCGAGTCGTATACGGCCCATCAGTACCTGTTCATGGGACAGTCACATAACACCGTCGACGCGCCTCAATTCGACCTCCCGAATCTAGGTGGTGGCTACTGCGACGCCTATTACGTTTACTGCGCGTACACGCCGTGGGGCTGCGACTCGCCAAGCGGAACCAAGATGTACACGATCGACGCAAACGGGGCCGAGGTTCCAACGCCGCCGAAATTTCCGAAGAGCGGGCCGGCACCGTGCTTCGGGGGATCCGGATACACGTCGCTCGCCGAGGCAGCCCAATCGAAAGGGCTGAGTTGGCGCGTCTATCTGTGGTCGATGTGCTCGGGCATCGACGCGCTCGACGCCAATAGCAACATAAGGCACAACGCGGACCTGTGGCCGCAAAACATTTCGATGCAGAACTGCCACCTTCGCTACGGGCCGGCATCGACCGGAGATGTCAACACGAAACATTTCCGAACGCCGAGCAACGAGTTTTTCGACGACGAGCTGCCGTACGCCGGGCATCCAGGGCGATCGCTCGCTTCCATTACGTGGATTATGCCGGGTCCGTACAACTCCGATCATCCCGGCATCTCGGGCGGTTATTGCGGGCCGACGTGGGTCGCAAGCATCGTCGACGCGATCGGGTCGAAACCCGATTGGGACTCGACCGTCATCTTCATCTTGTGGGACGACTGGGGCGGATTCTACGATCACGTACCGCCATACGTCGTTCGCGACCAACAGGGTCCGGGATTTCGCGTACCGCTGATTGTCGTCTCGCCGTACATCAAGCGGGCGGGGATCATCGTGAAGACGCCGACCGAGTTCGCGACCTTGCTGAAGTTCGCCGAGACGACGTTCAACTTGCCATCGCTCAATGCGACCGACACGACACCTTACCTCAACGATCTCGACGCGTACTTCGATTTCACTCATCCACCGTATAAATTCACGAATATCACGGCGCCCTATACCACTCGTTGTTACTGGAGCGCGCACGGAAACATCGCTGGCCGGAAGGAACGCGCTCCCGGGCCCGGCTCCGACCAGTCGCGCTGGCTGCGCATCATCAACGACGTTGCGGACTAACCAACAGCGAGGCAAACATGATTGCTGTCGGTCGAGCCCGATTTGCCGCGGCGATTTTCGCGCTTACGGTCTGGGGGTACGTAGCACTTTGTAGCCGACGGATCCGCCTTGTACGTCGATGAGTGCGTGTAGAATCATTGGCCACACCAGCGAGCCGGTACCGATATAAATGGCACCGAGAACGAGTCCAACGATCGCCGTCTTGATCACGCCTTTCCATCCTTGATACGCGTGGCCTAAACCGAAGACGATCGCGCTGACGATGGCCGCGCCCGCAAGCGTCAGCCAATGCGACGTCATGGCGAAGAAGTAACCGCGATAGAGGAGCTCTTCGCAGATACCGGCCGTGATCGAGACCGCGAGGAACAGACGGTATTCGATTGGTGTCCGCGGCAGCACGACGGCCGTGCGCCCGAACGAATCGCGAACGCGCTCGAGCTTCTCCGGCGTCATCTGCTGCAATAGGCGCCGCTGTGCGACGGCGTACGCGAGCGCGAGCACGCAGAGCGCGACGCCGGCCCACGACCGCGCGTCGCCGGGGATCGTCAGGCCGAGCGCGGTGGCGGGACGCTCCATGCGCACCCAGATGAGTCCCATCGCGAAGCTGATGAGCCACCACGAGAGCATCGTGCGCGCGTAAGCGAGCGTGCGGGCGGGCATCGCGCCCGCCGCGATCCGCCGGCCGGCATAGTACGAGTAAGCGGGGGCGACGATCGCGATCGCGACGAGGAGGATCGCGTCGGCGCGGGTTACGGGAAACATCGAGCGTCTCTTGCCCCCACTATTACGGAAATCCGCCATAGGAGCGGGGCGCGTCCCAAGCTACGATTATGGCCGGATGCAGCTCCTCGAAGGGGAACCATACGTCGCGGTTATCCGCGGCGGTGTGGTCGAGTCGGTTCACAACGTCGCCGGATATGCCGTCGACGCGCGTGGCATGCCCATCTTTTCGTTCGGCGCGGTCGACGTGCCGATCTACCTGCGCTCGGCGGCAAAGCCGTTCATCGCCGCGGCGGCCGTCGCCGCCGGCGTCGTCGAACGCTTTGGCCTGGAGGCGCGCGAGATCGCCGTCATGGCGGCATCGCACTCGGCCGAGTCGTTTCATCTGGAGACCGTGCGCTCCATCCTACGAAAAATCGGCTTGGACGAAAGCGCGCTGCGTTGCGGTCCGGAGCCGCCTTTCATCGAGTCGATCACGAACAACTGCTCGGGCAAGCACGCGGGCATCCTGGCGCTGTGCATCGCCGTCGGGGCCGATCCCGCGACCTATCTCGATCCCTCCAACCCCGCGCAGCAGCGCATCCTCTCGTTTTGCGCGCGCGCGTCGGACGAAAAGCTCGAAACTTTGACGATCGCGGTCGACGGCTGCGGCATCCCGGTGTACGCGACGACCTTGCAAAAGGCGGCGCTGTCGTACCGGCGCCTGGCCACGCTCGACGATCTCGATCCGAGCGACGCGCGGGCGCTGCGCATCGTGCGCGACGCGATGATCCTCAATCCGGAATACATGTCGGGAACCGGCGAGTTCGACGCGGCGATGATTCGCGCGTATGAGGGGTCGCTGGTCTGTAAGGGCGGTGCCGAGGGCATCTTCGCCGGGGCCCTGATCGACGAACGCATCGGCTTCGTGATCAAGGTCATCGACGGCAACGAGCGGGCTCGGCCGCCGGCCGCGTGCGAAGCCCTTCGCCTGGCCGGACTGATGACGGAAACGCAGCTCCAGCGCGTGCGGACCTTCGCGCGTCCCGTCGTCAAGAACAAGAGCGGAAGGGTCGTGGGGGAGATACGGGCGATTCTCGATCGATGATGCGCCGACTCGTCTTGGCGATGGTCGCGGCGGCTCTCCTCGCCGCTTGCGGGCGCCACGCCCCCGCTCCCGGCACCCTGGCGATCGCGCAGCAGTGGGAGCCGCGGTCGCTCAACCCCGCGCTGGAAAACGGGACGTCGTCGACGCAATGGTCGATGCTGGTCTTCTCGTATCTCGTCAAATACGACGATAGCGGGAACCTCATCCCCGACATCGTGACCGAAGTGCCGACCTTGCAAAACGGCGGCATTAGTGCCGACGGCAAGACGATTACGTATCACATTCGCAAAGGCATCCGCTTCGCCGACGGCACGCCGTTGACGGCGGCCGACGCCGCGTGGTCGATCATGGCGATCAATAATCCAAAGAACAACGTGCAAACGCGCTTCGCGTACGATCAAGTGATTTCTGCCGACGCGCCCAATCCCACCACGCTGGTTCTCCATCTCAAGAAGACGTTTCCGCCGCTGATCGTTACGGTGGGCGCGCCGCAGGGATTCCCGATCCTCCCTAAGCACGAACTCGCATCGCTGCCCGACATCAACTCGGCGCCGTTCAATCGTGCACCGTTCGGATCGGGCCCGTACATGGTTACTAACTGGGCTCCGGGCGATCGCGTCGAGCTCAAGGCCAATCCGTACTACTGGCAAGGTAAGCCGGGCATCTCGCACATTACCATTCGATTCATCGCCAACGCGCAGACGGCACTCAACATGCTGCGCACGCACGAAGTCGACGGTTACTTCGACTCACAGGATTACGGTATCTATCCGATCCTGCAGAGCATTCCCGGATACGTCGTTACGAGCACGCCGCAAAATGCGGTCGGTGCGATCATTTTCAACACGCAGGATCCGGTTACGAAAGATCCGCGCGTTCGTCACGCGTTAGCCGAAGCGATCGACATTCGGAGCACCGTTTCGAAAGCCTATTTAAAGACCCTCGACAGCCGGCACGCGGGCGCGGGACTCTTCTTGTGGGCGTTCGACCCGAGCGCATACCCGGACGTTCCCTACGATCCGGCCGATGCACGAAAACTGTTCGACGCGGCCGGTTGGCACGTGGGTGCCGACGGCATCCGTCAGAAGAACGGCGTTCCGCTGCACGTGCTGCTCATTTTGCAAGCCGAGACGCCGGCCGACGGCGTCGCAGCGAACGACATCGCGCAGTACGAGCGCGCCGTCGGTGTGGGCGTGACGCTCAAGCAGTATCAAGTGACGCAGTTCGTCGCGCCGCCCGACCAAGGCGGCCCGGTCTACGGCGGCAAGTTCCAAATGGCGCTCTACTCGTTCGAAAACGGCGACGATCCCGACACGACCGACCAGTTTGCGTGCGCCAACGTTCCGCCCAACGGCTACAATAAGTCGCGCGTCTGCGATCCGCGTATCGACGCGCTGCTGCACCAAGGGCTGTCAACCTACGATCCGGCGGCGCGCAAGGCTACCTACGTGCAGCTGCAAAAGCTGCTCTACGACGAGTTGCCCATCGCGCTCATCTACCGCCGCACGCAAGTCAACGCATTCTCCGACGACATCGTGAATCAAACGACGTCGCCCGCGGCGGGCGCGTGGTGGGACGTCGCGCATTGGACGTTCTGCCAGCCGCGCGTCTATCCGCCGGTGGGCAGCTATAAACGCACGCCGACGCCGTTGCGGGGTCCCGGGTTGATTCTCGAGGGCGGCGGCACCGACATCGACGCGGAGTGGCATTGGGCGCACGCGACGATTTCGGGCGGATCCAAGGCGCGCTTCGGCAACGTGGTCGTGCTGCGCGCCGACGGCACCGACGACTACGATCCGTACATCTTGCCGCTGGGGCCGTTCCAGTCGGTGCGAACCATCATCATTCCGCACTGCCTGTCGCGCGAACAAGTCGACGCGTTGGCGCCGTACGTCGACGGTGCCGACGTGCTGTTCTTCTCGGGCGGCGATCAAGCGAACTACGCACCGTGGAAAGGCAGCAAGCTGATCGACGCGGTGCGCAACGTGTGGAAGCGCGGCGGCGTTGAGGGAGGCACGAGCGCAGGCTTGGCGATTCAAGGTGCGGTCGGATACGATTCCGTCGCCGCCGACCGGCTGCATCCCAACGACGACGGGTTCGAGGTGCGCACGCCCGACGCGCTGCGCAATCCGTTCGAGCCCGAGATCAGCTTTACGAGCGACCTGCTCGTGTGGCCGCCGCTGCGCAACGTGATTACCGACACGCACTTCGCGCGGCGCGATCGTTTCGGGCGCTTGGTCACGTTCCTGGCGCGCATCGAACACGACCGCCGGTTGCCGACCGGCACGTTCTACGGATTGGCCGTCGACGAGCGCAGCGTGCTGCTCACCGATCGCAACGGCATCGCGACCTTGGCCGAATATCCCGGCAGCGGTTATGCCACGCGCGGAGCGTACCTGATCCATCTCGTCAACGTGCAGCAGCTGACCCCCGGCAAGCCGCTGAAGGCGACCGTCGAGGTGCTCCATCTCGACCATCCGGGCGCAAAACTCGACCTGAAGACCAAGGCAGGAGACGGCCCGATCTACCGCGTGACCGTGGACGGCAGCAAAACCTCACCTTATAGCCGAAACCCGTTCGAGTGATCTCTCCCGCTGCTTTCTCCGACGCATTCGTCGGGCGGCAAGAAGAACTGGAGCTGCTCGCCGACGCGTTTCGCAGCGCGTGCGACGGACGATCGCGCTTCGTGCGAATCGAAGGCGAAGCGGGCATCGGCAAATCGCGCCTCGTGCGCGAATTCTCCGGGCGGCTCGGCGATTCGGCAGTCATTGCGGCCGGCGGCTGCGTCGAACAGATTCGCCGGCCGTATCTGCCCATCGAACAAGTGCTCGAGCGGCTCGGGCGCCGTCCCCGTCTTCCGGCGCCGTACGACGGACGCACGCACGCCGAAGAGCGCGCGGCGTACTTTCAAGGCGTCGCCGAAGCGCTCGAGCGCGAATCCGCGCGCAAACCGCTGGCGATCGTGATCGAAGACGTGCAATGGGCCGACGACGCGACGATCGATCTGCTGCGCTACCTCACCACCGCGATCGAAGAAGCGCGCGTGCTAGTGATTATTACGGTGCGCACGGCGACGATGCTGTCCAATCCGGCACTCGCAGCGCTGCGCTTGAGCCTGCTGCGCGTGCGCGGTCCCTCGATCGTGCTGCGCGGACTGCGCCGGTTCGACATCCGCAACCTCATCGGCAACGTCGTGCGCGATCACGAAACCGAGATTCCGCTGCAAACGATTGCCAAGATCGAGTCGCTCTGCGACGGAAATCCGTTGTTTGCCGAAGAGTTGACGCGCATCGCGATCGATTCGGGCGAGATCGTGCTGGGCACGTCGTCGCCGCTCTCGGCGCACGCAATGCTCAGCGAACGTCTCGCGACCTTTTCCGAAGACGAGCGCAGCGTGCTGGTTCGCGCGGCGATCGTCGGCCAGCACTTCGACTCGGGCTTCGTGGCCGAGATCGCCGGCACGACCACCGACCGCGTGCTCGCGACCATGCAGCGCGCGCTCGATCACGAGCTGGTCATCACCGACCGCGTGCATCCGCACCGGTTTGCGTTTCGCCATTCGCTGATCCGGCAGGTATTGGCCGACCGGCTCGTGCTGGGATTGGCGGCCCCGCTGCACTTGCGCATCGCGCGCGGCATCGAAAACGGACAGCACGCGTCGAAGCGTGCAGCCGAGTTGGCGTTTCACTATTCGGAGGCGCGCGTCGCCGATAAAGCGCGCTATTATAACGAGCTCGCGGCGCAGGCGGCGTGGGACGTCTACGCCTACCGCGACGCGATTCACTTTTATAGCGCGGCGCTGCAGTGGGACTATCCGCCGGGGCTCGCGCGCGCCGCGATTTACGAACGGCTCGGCACGCTGCTCTATATCGAAGGCGTCGGCGAAGAACCCGCGCGCTGGTTCGAGCGCGCGCGCGCCGAGTACGAGCAAATCGAAGACGAGATCGGCTACTGCCAAGCACTGTTGATGATCGCCGATCAGCGCTGGGTCGACGCGCGCACGTCGGAAGGCGCGCAAGCCGCGTCCGAAGCGGCGGTGCGTCTCGAGCGTTTGGGTGAGACGCGTCCGTGGCTCTCCGCAACGCTGTCGGTGGCGCGCTACGCGGTGACGCTCGGCGATCCGCAGCGCGCGGCGGCCCTCCTCGACGACATCGGCCGCCGGCACGCGCATTTCGACGCGCCGCTCAACGTCGCGTTTTACGAAGTGCGCGCCGAGACGCGCGCGGCGTTGGGTCAAGCGGCCGGTGCGCTCGCCGACGGCGCGCACGCGGTGCGGCTCGCGCGCGAAACCGGTTCGAGCGAGCTGGTCGCGCAGGTCGAAAATAACGTCGCGCTCGTCGCGGCCGATTTGGGCGAGCTCGACCTCGCGGGCGAGCACCATCGAAGCGCGCTGGCCGAAGCGCACCGCACCGGATTGCTCTGGCGCGTGGCGTATTGCGCGCTCAACTACGCGCAGACGCTGGCGTGGAGCGGCGAGTTAACGCGCGCGCGTGCGATGGTACTGGAAGCGCTCGATTGCGGCGTTACGACGGCGACGTTCAAAACGAAAGCCGCGGCGGTGGGCGTTCCGATCGCGCTCGCGCTCAACGATCGCGCGCTGTTGCTCGCGTGTGCGGACGACCGGGCGCTCGAGTACGCGCGTCAGTCGGGTGAGATTCAGCGCGTCGCCGCCGGCGGCGCCGCATTTGCCGAACTGCTTCGCGCGCAAGGTGATGCCGCGCGGGCGCGCACGACGCTCAGCGAAACCGTCGCATCGGTCGAGACGAGCCATCGCGCTTGGAATCTGTGGTCCTACGTCGCGTTATGCGGGCGTCCGGCCGACCTGGAACGAGCGCGGGACGTCTTGGCCCGGTCGACGGGCAGGCCGCGGATGATGCGCGCGCACCGGCTCCTGCTCGCCGGGCACTACGCGGCTGCCGAACGCGTCTTTGCGCGGCTGGGATTCCGCTGGCACGCTGCGTTGAGCGCCGAGCTGGCCGGCGATCGCGAACGCGCCCGGCAGTCCTACGAAGCTATGGGCGCCGTGCGTGACGCAGCCCGCCTGGCCGAACCGCACGTTGACGGCAAGCCCGGCAGCGGCCTGACGGCGCGCCAAACGCAGATTGCCGAACTCGTGGCACAGGGCGAGATCAATCGCACGATCGCGGCCCGCCTCCATATCAGCGAGCACACCGTCGAGCACCATTTGACCGGAATTTTCGCACGGCTGGGCGTCAAATCGCGCGCGCAGCTGATCGCGCGCTGGATCGGCTCGCGCTCATAGCGGAAATCCCCGATATCCCGAACGCGAATCGCCTTTATAATGGAAGAGGCTGCGAAGGAGTTGGAGGGAGCATGAACGTTTCGCTTATTCACCGCACCGCGGGCGCTTTTCTGGCGCTGGCGCTCGTGCTTTCACCCGTCTCGAGCGTCGTTGCCGGGACCACCGGATCGATCACCGGTACGGTCGTGGATGCGACGGCTCACGCGCCGATCGCTGGAGCGGCCGTCACGGTCGTCAGCCCGTCGCAGATCGCAACCGTCACTACCGACGCGTCCGGGCGGTTCACGTTCATCTCCCTCGCTCCGGACACGTACACGGTCTCCGCGCGTAAGGCCGGCTATGACGAACAGTCCGTGGCCGGCATCTCGGTGTTCGCCGATCAGAGCCAATCGGTCCCCGTCGCGCTTCAAAAGAGTCTCAAGCAGATCGCGCACGTTACCTCGCGCTCCTCGCTCAGCCCGGTTCGTCCCGGCACCGGAACCGACGTCTACTCGGTGAATCCGGCAGTCGCGACCGCCTCCGCCACGCTGGGCGGCGGCGGCGGAATGAACACCGCCTATTCGGCCATCGCGGCGATGCCCGGCGCGTACGTGCCGCCCAACCAGGTCGGCGTCAATCAGACCGTCTATATTCGCGGCGGTTACTACGATCAAATCGGATTTGAGTACGACGGCGTTCCGGTTAACCGGTCGTTCGATAACTATCCCAGCAGTGGTTTGACGACGCTGGGCCAACAAGAGCTGCAGATTTATACCGGCGGCGGCGAGGCCGACGCCAACGCCACCGGCCTGGGCGGCTTCATCAACCAGGTTATTAAGACGGGCACGTTTCCGGGTTACGCGGTCGGCGGCTTGGCCATGGGGACGCCCACGTTCTATCACGACGCACGCGTTGAAGTCGGCGGTGCGACGCCCGACCGGCTCTTCTCGTACTACGTGGGCGTGAGCGGGACGAATCAGGCGTTCCGTTACTTCGACCAATACAACGGCGCCAGTCTGAGCGATACGGTTCCCTACGGAACGTATCCGTCGGACGAGACGACCAATCTGGCGTTCTTCCCCGCGGTGTATCCCACGTGCAACGCCAACACGACCTACACGAACCCGGCGGCAAACGGTGCTCACGCGTTCCTTTATAAGGATCCCGGTTGTTTCGGCTATTTCCCCGCAAACTACGGACAGCCGTCCGACGTCGATGACCGGCAGGTCGTCGCCAACATGCACTTCGGCGTACCGCACAAGAACGACAGCGGCCGCGACGACATCCAGTTGCTGTACATGTCGTCGGCGACGTTCACGCAGTACTACTCCAGCGTCAACGACGCGGGCCCGCTGGGCTTGGGCATCGTCAATAGCGGCACTCTCAACTATCACGACTTCTACGCGGGCCTTACCAATCAGTGGGGTGATTTCTACACCTTCCCCGGCGGAACGAAGTGGCTTGCACCGGCCTCGACGCCGCCGATCGCGTATCTGTACCCCGGCTCGCCGACCGGCCGCTGCGCCAATGTCGTTGGCGTTCCCGGCGCCTGTCCGGAAGATGCGCGGGGCAATCAGGAAACCGTACAGATTCCCAATGATTATCGCGACGGACGCTGGGACACGGCAGGCATCGTCAAGCTGCAGTATCAGAAAAACATGGGCTCCAACGCCTACCTGCGTCTATTCGGCTACACCTTTTATTCCAACACCAACCGCGCGACCGCCAACGGCTGGGGCAACGCGTACGCGTTCGGCGTAACCAACTATCAGTACGAAGTCGACTCGCACACGCGCGGACTCGAGTTGCAGTTTGCGGATCAAATCTCGAGCTCCAACTTGGTGAGCGGCATGCTGTCGTACTTGGACTCCGGTACGCTGCGGTATTACAGTCACCAGTACGACAACACCGGTTCGGCACAGGTCAGTAACTTCACCGACGGCAACATCTGTTACAGCACGAAGGACACGAAGCACTATCCGATCGGCCATCCCGCGCCGTGCAACAAGGCCATATCGCAGGGATTCTTCAGTGCGCCCTACGGCTACAACGTCGATACCCAGGATCCGTGCGCGGCCGGGGAAGTCCCGGCGAACTCGCCGGCGTGCCGCAACGGCGCCGCGATGAATCTCACGTACCTCGGCAACAACGCCGACTACAACTCGGTTATGCCGAAGGTCAGCAGCGGTTCGATACAGGACCAATGGCGCCCGACGGATCGCTGGAATCTCAACGCGGCGCTCCGCTACGAAAACGATACCTTCGATTTGGCAAACACGGATAACCCCGGCACGAACTTCTGGTTCAATGCGGCGCAGCGCGAGTTCTGCGTCAATCCGGTCACCCGGCAGCCGATCTTCGTTCCGCAGCCGCCGCAGTACATCTACTACTATCAGCCGCTCGTGACGTTCCACTGCCCGATCGATCGTTCCACCGGAACTGCGATTCAAACGGTGCATCCCAACGGTACCGACGGCATTCTGCTGACGAACAACTATCCGTCGCAGTACAGCCAGACGTATTTCCTGCCGCGCCTCTCGCTGACGTACGCGGCCAGCCCCGATACCGTGTTCCGCGCTTCGGCCGGACGTTACGCGCAAGCGCCGCAAAACTACGAGATTCAGTATGCGACCGCACAGCCGAATCTCGCGTCGACCTTGCTCGGGTTCATTCCCTTCGGGTTCAACTCGCCGCTGCATCCGTCGCAAGCGCAGTTCTCAAATAACTACGACGTTTCGTGGGAGCAGCATTTGCGGGGAACGGACATCGCGTTCAAGGTAACGCCGTATTTCCGCTGGGGAACCAATCAGCTCTATGAATCGGTCGATCTCCCGAGCCTCGGCGTCTCGCCGTCGTTCAACGCAGGAACGCTTCGCGTGGACGGTGTGGAGTTCGAACTCACCAAGGGCGATTTCGACAAGAACGGCTTGTCGGGTATTTTCTCGTACACGTACACGAACTCGTCCGAGAAGTGGGGAGACTATCCCAACAGCACCATCGGTCCGGTCGATCAGTACATTCAAGATATCCAAGAGTTCAACGCCCTGACCAAGAAGGGCGGCGGCGCACCCTGCTACACGCCGGATCGTACCGGAACGGCGGCACCCGGCTGTCCGTCAACGTCGATTCGCAATCCGTACTATGCGATGGCGCCGCAGCCGCTGCTCGACCCGCACGCGTGGTATACCACGGGACTGGATTACCCGTACCTATCGCCCAACACGTTCTCGCTCGTCTTGAACTATCGTCATGGAAAGTTCGCGTTCACTCCGGCGATGTCGCTGCAAGAGGGAACGACCTACGGAAATCCGTCCGACGTCCAGGGCATGGATCCGCGTTCCTGTTACTCCAACCAGCGCACCTCCGGCGTTCCCTCGAGCACGCCGCTCAATGCCGATTACACGTCGTGCAGCCACGCGCTCACGAGTGACGGAACCACGCCCGGCAAGCTGTACATCCCCAATCCGCAGACCGGCACGTTCGACCAGTTCGGTCAGTTCCAGCAGCCTTGGCAGTTCAATCTCGGCGCGCAGTTGTCGTATGACGTATCGCCGCGCATTACCACG
The DNA here is from genome assembly GCA_036488875.1 of Candidatus Baltobacteraceae bacterium. Taxonomy (NCBI): domain Bacteria; kingdom Bacillati; phylum Vulcanimicrobiota; class Vulcanimicrobiia; order Vulcanimicrobiales; family Vulcanimicrobiaceae; species Vulcanimicrobiaceae bacterium. The sequence goes on from DASXGW010000008.1 coordinate 280,079, forward strand.
AAGTTCATCGTCACGAACATCCTCAACACGTGCTTCGGCGGCTCGAGTACGCCATGGACGAAAGCCTATCCGCCGGGCGGCTTCACGTGCGCCTATACGTACAACAAGTTCTACAACAACGGGAACAACTTCAACGAGGGAACCTCAGCGTACGATCTCAGGGCGAACGGCGTCGCGGAGAATCCATACTTTGCGAACTCGTTCGTACCGTCGTACGGCGATCCGTTCTCAGGGAACTATCCGCTCGCACTGAACATGTACTTCTCGGTGAACGTCAAGCTCTAATCTTCGGGTCCTGGGAACCGGCGGCGCTGCGCAGAACGTTTCTAACGTATGCGTAGCGCCGTCGCGCTTGCTTTGTTTGCCGTTCTCGCCGGATGTTCTTCCGCCGGCGATCGTAGTTCTTTTGGGCCATACGCGGCCTCGCCGCGTTTGCGGTCGGTTTCGGCTAGTCCAGCGCCGTATCTGTACGTCGCGAGTCCGGCATCGTCGCCGTACCCCTCGGGGTCCGTCGAAGAATATCCACTCGGCAGTGCGGTCCCCATCCGTACGATCGTTGCAGGCATCGACTCGCCCAGTGGTCTCGCGCTCGATCGCGCGAGTAATCTTTACGTCGCCAACTACGCCGCCAATACGGTAACGGTGTACGCGCCCGGCGCGACGAAGCCGTCGCGCACGATCGAAAAGGGAATCGATCGTCCGACGGCCCTTGCCTTCAGCCATGCCGGAAATCTGTTCGTGTTGAACGAGCCCAGCATAAGCGGCGACGCGCCCGGCTCCGTAGTCGTTTTTTCGCCCACTGGAATTAACCCGCTGCACACGATCACGCAAGGCATCAACGAACCGCACGCTCTGGCGTTCGACTCGGCGGACCGGCTATACGTTGCAAATCTCTTTTATGGGCGCCTCTCGTCGGCCAATGGCGGCATCTCCGTGTATTCGCAAGGAGGCGTCGCACCGATCCGCAGCATTACCGACGGCATCAGGGTTCCGACGCACATCGCTTTCAACTCGCGCGGACACCTTTACGTGAGCAATTATGGAACCTCATACGAAGTAAACTATCCCTATAACAGGGGAGACGTCGCGATCTATGGAGCGGGGACGTCGAAACGCAAGCATACGATCAGGACCGGCGTGCAGAATCCGAGCACGCTGGCCATCGACTCTCAAGACGTGCTCTATGTCACGTGCAACTATAACTGCACGAACGGCGGAATCGTCGAGTACGAGCCCGGAGGGAAGACACCCGTCCGGACGCTCTCAGCGTACGCGTCGACGCTGCTGATCGACGCCGGCGACAATCTTTATGCCGGTAACTATAACAGCGTGAGCGTATTCGCACCCGCCGCTACCAGCCCGACCTATACGATCGATCGCGGCGCCAACGCTCTAGCGTTCGGAAATCTGTAATGCGCCGAACGCTCGCCGTGGTGCTTCTGGCCGGATGCACGGGCAACCCGGGCCCGCATGGCTTCGTCCCAAGCTCATGGCAAGACGCGGGCGCGCGGCCGGTCGCTACGGCGGCGAGCGCAGAGATTACGTTTCGAATCGACGTTCCGCCGGCCTCAGGCAGCAAGAGATCAAAATTCATTTCGCCGTCGAGCAGATCTGCGGCAATTGCGTTATATTCGCCTTCGGGCGCGAAGCGCGCTTCGGCGTACACCAATCTCACCGCTGGGATCAACCAACGAACGCTCCGGGTGCCGGTTGGTCCGTACCGCGCCTCGATCAATCTGTTCGACGGCCCGTTGGGAGCCCAAGGCGTTCCCAGCGGTCACAAGCTCTCCACGAACGACAATTTGCCGGTCTACGTGCCGTCGTACGATGTCACAATTTTCCTTGGGATCTATCTCAACGGCATTCCCAAAGGTGTGCGTGTCTCCGCGCCAATGGCAGGCGATCAAAAATCGGGATTCAGTCTCAATCCATGCCAACGGTTCCCACAGATTTTCACGCTTACTGCGCTCGACGCCGCTGGAAACGTCATCATCGGCCCCGGAGCACCAACGTCAACGCTCCAATCGACTGCCGGACTTCTCGTCTCGCCCGCCGGTCTGACCGAGCCCAACGAGTTTATCGTTGATGCCGATCCAAACGCGCCTGCCGGACCGGCAACGCTCACGGCTGCGATGAAACAGAATGGCTCTGCGGGGAACCATGCCAGCACCGCCACGTTTAGCGTGTCGAGCGCGCCCGTTAGTCCCGACGGCTGTCTCTTGGTTGGAAACGACCAGATACTTGGCAACTTAAGAAACGTGGAGATCTATCCACCGGGGGCCGTCGATCCTGTCGGCACGATGACCGACGGCATCGAAGAGCCATATGCGTTTGCATTCGACGGAGCCAAGAATCTCTACGTCGCCAATAACGATGGAAGTGGCGTGACGGAGTATGCGCAAAACGCCGCTACGCCAATGCGCACCTTGCCGAGTAACGAGCCATTCGCCGTCGCGGTGGACTCGTCGGGGAACGCCTACACCGCCGACTTCGGCGCGAATACGGTTTCGGTATTTCCGCCGGGCACTTCAACGCCGTCCTATCAGATCGGCGTGGTGCAGCCCGCCGCACTGGCGTTTGACGGCTCCGGGAACCTGTACGTCGGCAGTCGGACTGGGCCCATTTCGGCAAGCGGTACGGTATCGGTGTACGCGCCGGGCGCTAAGACGTCGTCGAGAACCCTGAGCGTAGGCAATGACGTGGCCGCACTGGTGTTCGACCACGCGGGTAACTTGTACGTACTAGATTACGGCTCCAATTCGATCGTGGTATTCGCGCCAGGTGCCTCTTCGCCGAGCCACGCGATCGCTACGGGAATTAACGAGCCGCGGGCACTTGCCGTCGACAGCTCCAACAACCTGTACGTGGCCAATTATCGGAATTCGAACGTTACCGTCTATGCGCCCGGGCAAAGCACACCGTCCAGAAGGCTGTCGACCGGTATAAACACGTGGGCGGTAACGGTGGACTCGAGCGACCGGCTTTATGTCGGAACGACGAAGCGCGTATTGGTGTACGCTGCGGGTTCCAGCACGCCGAGCCTTGTCATTAGGAACGGTATCGCCGGCGCGATAACGCTAGCCGTTACGCCGTAACGGTATCTCGCTTCGGGTGCCGCATTAGCCATGCGAGGCCCAATACCGTGCCGAGGCCCAGCCACGTTGGAATCTTGATCGCAAGCCACGGCGCGACCGGTGCGCTCGTACCGGCGACGATGATCTGCCACACCGTGACGGCGAGTCCGTCCGGCGGATAGTGCAACGGTCCGAGACCGGAGTGGAACGATCCCGGAATCGGGTCGAACGCGTACAGCGTTAGCGCGACCGCCGTCACGATGACGGCCGCGGACAACAACGGAACGTGCAGCCGCCATAAGATCACGGCGCAAACAAAGATCGAGAGCAAGAACAGATGGTGGAACTGCCACGCGCCCAGCCACGGCACCGCCAAGAGACAGAGCGCCGCGCCGGCGATCGTTCGTGCGCGGCCGCGCGCCTCCGTCGCGAGCACGAGCGCCGCCGGAAGCGCAAAGCCGATATCCACCATGTGCATGTAGGAGCCGCCGAAAACCACCGCAGCGGCCGGCGTGAATACAATCATCTCCGGCCGGTTCAACGTCTTGGAGAGCTTGTAACCGACGCCGATGGCTGCGACCGCGAGCGCTGCGTACATGAGGTTTCCGGCAAGGATTGCGGGCTGCGGCGGCGTTCCAAAAAGCGTTAAGACGTACGTGAGGCTATATTGATACGGAAAGTGCGTCTCGGCGACGGCTTGAGCCGGTAGTACGCGAGTAGCGTATTCGAGGATTTGCGCAATAGGCACCATCGCAGCAACGCCGGCAAGCACGGCGGCGCCGGCTAACAATGCAATGCGAGCGCGCAGGCCGCCGAAAAGAAAAACGGCAGCACAGATCGGCAGGGTGATGTGCGGTTCCATCAGGCCGGCGGCCGCAAAAATTCCGGCGGCCACGGAATGCTTCTTGCTCAGGGCCCAGCCGCAGAGCACGACGGCCAGAAGCGTGAAGGCGACGACGTTTGCAGCGTAGAGGAGCAAGTACCCGACGCAGAGCAGCAGTGCCGCGAAAACGAGCGTTACGTCGATGCCGAGCGATGCCAGGAAAACGACGCAAGCCAAGGTTGCGCCGGCGACGAGCACTGCAAAGACCGTACGGGCGGCGTCGAACTGCATGCGGCCGAGCACTGCGAGCAGCGGAAATGAATACGGCGGAATAACCCACGGCAGAACGCGCGCGGGGTCGGAGTGAAAGTCGGTTCCTCCCACCTGCTGTTGGCAGTGGTGAAGCGGTTCGTAGCGGAACGGGTCGTTGCCGCCGGCCACGACGCGACCGCCGCAGTAGGTCACCGGAAAGTCGTACATGTGCCGCCAGGGGAGAGCCACGCCGGATCGAACCGCGTCCCACGCTACCAAGGCTCCAAAAAACACGAAGAGCGTCGCGGCGGCGACCGAAAAGCGTCTCTGCCGGGTAGACATCAACGCAGCCCCTTCGTTTCGAGAAAGATCAAGACATGCCGCGCTTTCTGCACACGTCGATCTTCGTCAACGACATGAACGAGTCGATCGACTTTTATACGAACAAGCTCGGGCTCAAGCTGCTCGACGGACCGTTTCACTATCCCGGCAACGCCGACATGGCGTTCGTCGGAAGCGATTGGAGCGCGTACGTCGAGCTCGTGTACGATCTCGAAGAACATCCGCCGTACAACCTCGGCAACCGCTACGAGCACCTCGCGGTCGAGAGCGACGGCGACCTGCGCGAGTTCGTCGACCGCCTGAAGGCGGCGGGCGTGAAGATTCTTCAAGACGTCAAGAAGTCGCCGGGCGGGACCCGAGCGATCGCCTTCGTCGAAGATCCCAACGGTATCCCCGTCGAGCTGCTCGAGCCAAGGCTCCGGTAACCAGGCTCGCCGAATGAATCGGGTCCGTGGACGGACTCGTTCTTAAGATTCTCGGGGAGCCGGCGCTCGCGTTCGACGGTAAGCCGCTACGACTGCCGCCGGCGCGCTGCATTTCACTGCTCGCATTACTGGCCGTGCGCCGCGAGCCGCTTACGCGCGCGTCGCTGGCCGCGCAGATCTCGCCCGACGATCTCGACGTGGACGCGCGCGCCAACCTGCGGCGCCGGCTGCATCTGCTGCTGCAATCGCTTCCCGCATGCGACGCGACGCCCTGGATCGAGGCGACGAGCACGCACCTGGTGTGGAACCCGGCAGCACCCGCGTGGATCGACTCGCGCACGTTCGAGGATACCGTTGCCGATCCGCAGCGCCGGGCCGAGGGCATCGAGCTGTACCGCGGCGATCTGCTTTCCGGCTCGTTCGACGAGTGTCTGCTCGCCGATCGCGAACGCTTGCGCGGGCTCTACGTCGACGCGTGCTTCGCCGAAGCGCTCGCGCTGCGGCGCGATTCGCGGCCGCGCGACGCCGTCGGTTACGCCGACCGTATTCTGGCCATCGACGAGTGGCGTGAAGACGCGCTGCGTCTGGCGATGACCCTGCGTTACGAGTGCGGCGACCGCTCGTCGTCGCTGTCGCAGTTCGAACGTTTCGCCAAGCGGCTCCAGGCCGAAATGGGCGTCGCGCCGATGCCGGAGACGCTCGCGCTGCGCGACGCGATCTTGGGCAACGCGGCCGTGTCGACGGCGTTCGACGAGCGCCCCAGCGACGAGGCACCGGCGCGTCCCATCGGCGGCATGCCCTTCGTGGGACGGGATGAAGAACTCGCGACGCTCGACGCAGCGTGGCGTCACGCGGCTCGCGGCCGCGGTACGCTGCTGTTCGTCAGCGGCGACGCGGGCATTGGGAAATCGCGCTTGACCGGGGAGTTCGCGGCCGGCATTGCCGCACAGCGCGGCCGCGCGCTCTTCGGCGAAACGTCGAATCCGCAAGCGTATCCGTACGAACCGATCGTCGACGCGCTGCGGCGCGGATTACCGCTCATCGCGGAGTCGTCGATCGAGCCGCTGTGGCTGGGCGTGCTGGCGGAGATTCTCCCCGAGCTGCGCGGAGCGTTTTCCGATCTGCCGGTTCCCGAACCGCTCGACACCGAAAAGGCGCGCGCGCGTCTGTTCGAAGCGATGGCGCGCACGATCGAGCGTTTGGCGAAAGCGCGTCCGTTAGTCTTGGTGCTCGAGGACGTGCATTGGGCCGATCCGGCAACCCTCGACGCGCTCGAACTGCTCACGCGGCGCTTGTATTCGGCACCGATACTCGTCGTCGCCATCTTCCGCAGCACCGAAGTGACGCCGGGACATCCGCTCACCCTGCTGCGGCGCCGCCTGCAAGCGCAGCGTTGCGCCACCACGCTCGAGCTGCACGCACTGCAGCCTGCCGATGTGGCGCATCTGCTCGAAAAGGCGGCGCGCGTCGACGAGGCGCACGCGCTTTCCGCGTCGATCTACGCGCGCAGCGAAGGCAACCCGCTGTTCGTCGGAATGCTCCTGCGCAACTATCTCGAGCACGGAACGCTGGCCGGCGCCGATGCGCCCGGAAGCCTCACCGACGCGATCCTCGCGCGGGCCGGCACGCTCGACGCACCCAGCCGCATGCTGGTGGAAACCGCGTCGGTCGCGGGGCGCACGTTCGGCACCGATCTGCTCGCCGCGGTTTTGGGCTGGCGCGAGGGCGAAGTGCTCGACGCGCTCGGGGTTCTGCTCGACCGCGGTTTGGTTCGCACGTCGGAGAGCTCGGGCTTTACGTTCGCGTTCACACACGCGCTCATCGAAAATGCGATTTACGATACGATATCGCCCGCGGAACGCACCCTGCGCCATCGCCGCGTCGCGGCCGTGCTTGATCAGATGCACGGCGAAGGCGCGCAAGCACTGGGATCGATCGCGCGTCACTGGGAGCTTGGCGGCGAACGCGAGCGCGCCGGCCGGTCGTACCTGCTCGCCGCGCGGGCCGCGGCATCCGTCTACGCGATCGACGAGACGATCGCGCTCGCGCGGGCAGCGCTCCAGACGCCGCTGGACGACGCGCAGCGGTTCGAAGCGCTGCACCTGATCGTTTCCACCGAGGCGCGCCGCGTCGAGACGCAGCGCTGGAAAGCCGATCTCGACGAGCTCGTTGCGGTCGCCGCGGTGCTCGACGACGAACGCCGCTTCCTCGCGGCCGAAGCCTACACGCAGTATCACTCCAACGTCGGCGATCGCACCGCCCAACGCGCGTCGATCGACGGAATGCTTGCGGCAGCCGAAGGTCTTCACACGCATCGGCGCGCCGCGGCGCTCTATCAGCAGGGTGCGCTCGAATTCCAAGAGGGCCGGCTGGCCGAATCGCTCGCGGTGCTCGAATCGGCGCTCTCGATGCTCGGCGAAAGTGACGACGCCATCGAAGCGCGCTGCCGGTTTACCATGGTGCAAGCGCTGTTTCGTTTGGGCCGTTTCGCCGAGGCCGAGGGCCACGTCGACACGCTGCGGTCGCTGTGGCTGAAAAACCGCCTGCCGCAGCTGCGCTTTTACTACCTGCACGCGGAGCAGCAAGTCGCGAGCGAACTCATCGATGCGATTCGGTTGAAGCAAGTCGGCAACGATATGCTGGAGCTTTCTCTGGAAATGGGCGACATGTACGGTGAGGTGCACGCCCGTTACGCGTTGGGCATCGGCGCTCTGCGTCTGGGCAGCCTGCGCGAAGTGCGCGAACACTTCGGACGCGGCAGCGAGCTGTGCGATCGACTCGGATCGGCACCGATGCGGTCGAGTTTCGAAAACTCGCTGGCGATCTGCGAAATGTACGCCGGCTTGATTCCCGAAGCTCTCGCGCGCTTCGACGCCGTCTTTCCGGCCTTGCGCGACGCAAACGCGTATCTCGCGATGTGGGTCACGCAGCACGCGCGAGCGGAGGCGTACGGCTGGCTGGGCGACGCGCCCCGCGCGCTCGAATACGGCCGCGAAGCGTTACAGATCGCCGAAAAGAGCAATGCGCGGCATCATAAAACCGCCTCGCTGCTGGCCATCGGCGCCGCGACGTGCGTAGCCGGCGATGCGGACGGCGGGCTCGCACTGATGGACCAAGCGGTCGCGATGCGCCGCGAAATCGCGACGCCGCTGCGTTTGGTCGAAGCGCTAGGGTTATATCTCGACGCACTGCTCGACGCCGGAGAGAACCAACGCGCGCTCACGATTGCAAACGAGCTGGCGCCGCTCTACGAAGCGTACGTCGAAACGGCGTGGCGTCCGGCGTTTCTGTTGTCGTCGATCGCGCGCGCAAAAGCGGCGGCGGGAGACGAAGCCGGTGCGGCGGGCTATTTCGAGCGCGCGCGCGCGCAGCTCGAAGCCGACATCGTGCGCTTCGACGACGAAGCGACAGCCGTCGCGTACCGCGCGCTGCCGTACCATCGCGCCCTGCTCACCGATAGAGAAACGGATCCGCGGGCGGCCGAACCGGCGTAATCCGATCGTCGGAAAGTGCGAAACCCTGCGGCGTTGCGACGATGACGCCGTCGGCGCGCGCCCACGTTCCCGGCGGTAAACTCGTCGGCCGTGCGAGACGCACGACCACCGGTGCCGCATCCGCGCGGCAGCACACGATCGCGTAACGCACGAGCGCCGCGGCGCGACGGTCGCGCGCGAGCTCTCCGGTAAACGACAGATGCTCGCCGGGAAAGACCTCGGCGAGCGTCGTCTCGGTCGCGCGATACACGGGCGGCGGAGTTGCCACGAGCGCGCCGAGCACGACGGCCGCCGGGGCGGCGTACCACCGTCGCGCGGGTTCGCTCCGGCGTGCGAACGCCAGTACGGCGGCAGCGGCGGCGCAAGCCGCCACGACCGGCGCGAACGACGGCCGAATCAACTGCGCTCCATGGCGGTACGCGACCAGTCCCGCACCAATCGCCAAGATCGCGTACGCAAACGCGTCACCTTTGTCGTGCACGGGCGCCCAATCGCGGCGAAGCGCGTGCAGATCGACGATGCCGGCGACGCAGAGAAACGCTGCCGCCGCCGCGCCGGCGTGTGCGCGCAGCGCCGATGCGACGGCGATAGAACCGATCGCGCACGGCGACGCGACGAAACCCATCGCGGCACCCGTCGCGATTTGCAGCGCGACGTTCGCGTGCGCGAGATCGAGACGGCCGGCGATCTGCCCGCCGATTGCCGCGGCGACGGCAAACGGCACGAGGCGCTCGAGCTCGTTGATGAGGTCGCTCGGGTGCATGCAGCACGTAGTCGCGGGAACCCGGCGTACGCGGTCGACGATCGTCGCCGCCGCGACGCGTGCGAGCGCAACAAGCGGTCCGAAGGCCAGCCACGCGAGCGCGGCTGCCGGAAGCGATCGGGCCGACGGTCCGGCAACGCATCCGCACCCGGCATACGCGACGAACGCATTCCTTCGCCCCACGACGCGTTCGGCGAGAACGCCGGCCAGCACGAAGGGCAGCGCTTCCACGACGATGGCTGCCGCCGAAACGAGCGTCAGCCGGGCTTCGCTAGGCCAAACTGCCGCCGCGAGAATCGCCGCGAACAGGAACGGACGCCGCACGCATCTCTATCACGACCGATTTTAGTCTCGCCTAGGACAGAGAACGGTAACGGCGATGGTTTCATATCCGGAAAACACTCGATGCTCGCGAACGCACGAAGTCGTCAGCGCCGCGACGAGGTCGAGGGAACGCGGATAATCGTTGGCGTTCCAGGTATTCGGATGCGGGTCGTAACCGATCACGACGGTTCTCCCGCGGGCCGCGCTGCGAATGCGGGCCGCCGTCGATGCAATGAATCCGGGCGAGTCCCATTGGTCGCTATAGAGCGTGAAAAACGACGGATCTTCCCATTGCGGTACCCCTCGGATCTCGACTCGAGGGTCTTGGCGGAAGTAATACGCGATGCCCGACGCGACGTAATCGGGAATCGCAACGAACAGCACCGGTCCCGGCACGTCGTTCTGCACGAAGCGCGCCAGACTGCGCGCTCCCGAAAGCGGCGCGCGATCCTGCGCGTACGTTTGCGGCGCGCGAGCGATACAGAGAGCGAAAAAGGCGGCGGCGAACGCGCCGCACGCGGCGCGCGCGACCAGCGTGAGCCGGTCGCTCGGCCGAACGATCCAGCGCAAGAACCGCTCGCCGGCGATCGCGCAGAACGTCCAGAGAGCCGGCGCGTACGCGGTCACGTGCCGCGTCCCGGGAACCGCGAGCATGACGTCACCGGCGATTCCGGCCGCGACGACGATCAGACAGACGGCCGCATACCGGTCGATCGGGTCGAAACCGCGCCGCCAAGCCGCAAAAAGCCATGCCGCGATCGCAACCTGGAGAATGACGAACTGCTCGACGGCATACGGTCCGAAAATGCGAAGGTCGAAGAGTTGACGGAAGAGCGTCACTTCGATGCCCGTCGAGCGTAAGTCGAGCGAGTTGTGCCACGTGACGCGACCGTGTTCGAACAGCACGCCGGGAACGGCGAGCAGCAGCGCGAACGCGGTTGCAGCAAACGGCAGCGCAAACCGATTGCGCCGGGCGAGCAAACCGGCGGCACAGATCGCGGCGAGCGCGGCGGTGACCATCAGCCCTGCGTAATGCGTGTATTCGAGCGCGACGCACGCCAAAGCGAAACCGGCAGCCCACCACGGGCGGCCGCGCGGTGCGCTGCGAAGCGCGTGCACGAAACACAAGAGCGTCAAGCTTGCAAGCAGCAACGTTAGTCCGTACGCCCGAGCTTCGAGCGCGGCTTGCATCGTTAGCGGAGCAAACGCCACGATCGTCGCGGCGACCAGCGCCGCGACGCGCATCTCCAAAGCCATGCAAACCGCATACAGCACCACGATCGTCGCAACGATACACGCCAGCGACGGCAAGCGCAGCCACAGCTCCGAGGCGCCTGCGACGTTCGTCCAAGCGTGCAGGAAGAGAAAGTAGAGCGGCGGCGTCATCTCGGAGCGGGAAATGGCGTGCAGGACGCTGCCGAACGTCGGCCCCGAAACGTCGGCGTACGTGAGTCCTTCGTCGCGCCAGAGTCCTCTTGACAACAGCGGAACTCGCAGCGCCACGGAAGCGCATGCGAGGATTGCTACGTAGACGTAGTCCAATCGCCGGTTGCCCGTCACGGGAACCGTATTCTCGCTGTGCGAAGCAGAAGCCTCATGCCCTCGTACCTCGGCGCGCCTAGAGGCACGCAAGACTTCATTCCACCCGAATCCAGCCGCTGGATCGCGCTCGAAGCGCGCATTCACGCGCTCGCGGAGCGTTTCGGTTACGGCGAGATCCGGACGCCGACGTTCGAAGCCACCGAGCTTTTCGTGCGCGGCGTCGGCGACACGACCGACATCGTCGAAAAGGAAATGTACACGTTCGTCGATCGCGGCGAACGCAGCATGACCTTGCGTCCGGAATGGACGGCGCCCGTCGTTCGCGCCGCGCTCGAACACAATCTCTTCGGGCAAGGGCCGCTGCGGCTGTATTACGTCGGACCGATCTTTCGCTACGAGCGCCCTCAGAAAGGGCGCTACCGGCAATCGCACCAGTTCGGCGTCGAGTGTTTTGGATTTGCCGGTGCCGAAGCCGATCTCGAAGTGATCTCGCTCGCATGGGAGCTGATCCGCGGGTACGGCATCACCGATGCGACGCTCAACGTGAACTCCATCGGCGACGACGAGTGCCGGCCGCAGTATCGCGCGGCACTGCTCGAGCACTTCCGTCCGAATCTCGAAGGCTTGAGCGAAGACTCGCGGCGCCGGTTGGAACGCAATCCCTTGCGTCTGCTCGACAGCAAAGATCCCGGCGACGAAGTCTACGTGAAAACGGCACCGACGTTCGAATCGATGCTGTGCGGCGCGTGCCGCGAACATTTCGAGACGCTCAAGTCGTATCTCGATCTCGCGGGTATTCCGTTTACCATCAATCCGCGCATCGTTCGCGGTCTGGATTATTACAATCGAACCGTTTTCGAGATCACGTCGTCGGTTCTGGGTTCGCAGAGCACGGTCTGCGGCGGCGGCCGCTACGACGGTTTGGTCAAGTCGCTCGGCGGTCCCGACGTTCCCGGAGTCGGATTCGCGCTGGGCATGGAGCGGTTTCTGATGATGCTCGAAGCGCTCGGCAGTGCCGCCGAACGTCCGCGGCGCGGCATTCAAGCCGTGGCGCTCGGTGCGCAGGCCCGAGCGGCGCTCGTACCGATCGTGGCCGAGCTGCGGCGCGTTCTCGACGTGCCGACCTTTGCGGATTATCAAGATCGCAAACTGCTAGCGCACTTGAAGCTCGCCGACCGCAACCGGGCGCGCTACGCGCTCATCGCCGGCAGCGACGAACTCGCCTCCGGCGACCTGCTGCTGCGGGACCTGGAGAATCGCACCGACAGCCGCTTGCCGCTGGGCAGCGGAAAAGACGTTGCCGCGGCCATTGTAGAAGCGATGCGGTGATGGAAACGCCCGACCAAGACACTGCGACGCTCAAAGAGCTGCTCGCGCTCATGCACGAGCACGATCTCGACCGCTTGAAAGTCAAAGTCGGCGATGCCGTCTACGAAATCGTGCGTCGCGAACCCGCTGCGGCGGCCGTACCGGCGCCGGTTTCGAACGCGCCGGCAGCGCCGCCGGCAAACGAACCCTCGCCGGCGGCACCGGCGAACGTCAAGAAGATCGTCGCGCCCCTGACCGGCGTGTTCTACCGGTCGGCGTCGCCCGACGCGGAATCGTACGTCCAGATCGGCGATCGCGTCGAGAATGGCGACGTCGTCTGCATCCTCGAAGCGATGAAACTTTTCAACGAGATCCAAAGCGACTATAGCGGTACGATCGCGCGTATCGTTCCGGGCAACGGCGAACTCGTTTCGCAAGGTGAAGATCTGTTTTGGATAGAGCCGTAGATTATAAAGGCCCGCGGGGCTTCGACGAGCTGCTCGCCGATCGTCAAGGGATGCTCGATCCTCCGCACTATCGCGAACAAGTCGCCGCTATCGCCGACGCGCTCGTGACCGCTTTTCGCGCGGGGAAGAAGGTGTTGTGGTGCGGCAACGGCGGCAGTGCCGCCGAGGCGCAGCACATGTCGGCCGAACTTTCGGGCCGCTATTTGCGCGAGCGGCCGGGGCTCAATAGCGAAGCGCTCTCGGTCAACACGTCGACGTTGACGTGCATCGGCAACGATTATGGTTACGAACGCATCTTCGAGCGTCAAGTCGAAGCGTTTGCGCAGCCCGGCGACGTGGTGATCGGCTTGACGACCAGCGGCGAGTCGCGCAACATCGTGCTCGCGCTGGAAGCCGCGCGCCGGCGGGGCGCCGTCGCGATCGCATTTACCGGCAACGGCGGGGGCACCGTCGCTACGGTCGCGGATCTGTCGCTCGTCGGTCCCAACGGCTACGCGGCAATCGTGCAAGAGGTGCATCAGGTTATGGCGCACATCGTCTGCGATCTCGTCGAGCAAAAGCTGATCTTTGAGGATGGATTGGCGTGAGCGGGTTTCTCGCCCAAGCGCAGGCCGTCTTCCGGAGGGCGCGCGGGCGGAAGGTGCTGGTCGTCGGCGATCTCATGATCGACGAGTGGATTTGGGGAACGGTGACGCGCATCTCGCCCGAAGCGCCGGTACCCGTCGTCGCCGTAAGCGATCATTCGTTCACCCTGGGCGGCGCCGGCAACGTTGCCAACAACCTGCGCGCGCTCAACGTCCGCGTCGCGTTCGCGGGTACGGTAGGCGACGACGATTACGGCCGGCACGTGCGCGGGCTCCTTCGCGATCAGGACGTCGACGAAAGCGGTGTCTTCACCCTGCAAGGCCGTCCGACGACGCGCAAAACGCGGGTCGTCGCGCACAATCAGCAAGTGGTGCGGGCGGATTGGGAGAGCATCGTGCCGCTCAACGGCGTCAAACGCAAAGATTTCGCCGCGTACGTCCGCGAGCGCGCGGCGCATAGCGATGCGGTGATCTTGAGCGATTACGCCAAGGGACTGCTGTCGCGCGAGGTCGTGGAAGCCGCGCTCGAAGCGCCGCTCGTGCTCGCCGATCCGAAACCTCAGAATCTCGAGATGTTCGCCGGCGTCACGTGCGTCGCGCCCAACGTTCACGAGGCGGAGATCGCCAGCGGCGTCAACATCGTCGACGACAAATCGCTCGAGTCCGCGGGCGTCCGGCTGCTGCGCCGGCTGAAGTGCCGGTACGTCGTGATCACGCGCGGCGAACACGGCATGGCGTTGTTCGGAAGAAACGGCGAACGCCTTTCGGTTCCGTCGGTCGCGCACACGGTCTACGACGTAAGCGGCGCCGGCGACACGGTGATCGCGACGCTCGGCGTCGCGCTGTCGACCGGAGCGACGATCAAGGCCTCGATGATGCTTGCCAACTATGCGGCGGGCGCGGTCGTCGAAAAACTCGGAACCGCTACCGCTTCGCCGCGCGAAATCCTTGCGCTGGTGCGTCATGCTCGACCGTAATTTCTTCGGGCAGCTGCTGTCGTGGGACGAAGCCGCGGCGTTTCGCAAAGAGCTGGGCGCCGAAGGCAAGCAAGTCGTTTTTACGAACGGCTGCTTCGACGTACTGCACGCCGGCCACGTCGAGTATCTGGCGTGGGCGCGCGCTCAAGGCGACGCGCTGGTCGTGGGGCTGAACGAAGACGAGTCGGTGCGACGCCTCAAAGGCGAACGGCGTCCGATCGTACCGTTCGCGGATCGCGCGAAGACGCTATTGGCGCTGCGCAGCGTCGACGCCGTCGTCGGCTTCGGCGAGTCGACGCCGGAAGCGCTGCTCGATCGCATTCGCCCCGACGTTCACGTCAAGAGCGACCAATATAGCCCCGACGAGCTCCCCGAACGAACCGTCGTGCTCGCGCACGGCGGGCGCATCGCGCTCGCGCCGCACGTCGCAGGACGAAGCACGACCGACGTTATCGCTTCGATCATCGATGCGTATAGCCGTCACAGCTAACGGGCCGGGCGAAGTCGCCGGCTGGCTGCGTCCGCTGCTGCGTTCGCTCTACGGACGCGCGCCGGAGACCGACGCACACGTTTTTCTGGTTCCCGACGAGTACGCGACCGGCTTCGAGGCGCAGACCGTCAAGTCGCTGTTTCCACAGGCGCACGTCTACGATCCGAAATCCTACGTGCGCTTTGCGCTCGGCCGCCACGTCGAAGGCGTTCCGAACGACGTCGACGTCGTGCTGTATATCGGCGGCGATCTGCTGCACGCCGCCCGCGTGCACTCGCGACTCAAAGGAAAGGCCGCGACCTACAAGTTCTCGCGGCCGCGCTATCGCAATCTCTTCGAGCGCGCGTTTGCCGTCGACGAACGCAACGTCGAGCAGCTTACCGGCTGGGGAACGCCCAGCGACCGCATCGTGCGCGTCGGGAACTTGGCGATCGACGGTGCGCTGCTCGAGGCCAGCGCCCCGGTCGAACCGGGAACGCCCGACGACGGCATCTTGATCATGCCGGGATCGCGCCCGTACGAGGTCGCCAATCTCGTGCCGTTTTACTTCACCGCCGCGCTGCGCATCTTGCGCGAGCGCCCCGGTTTGCCGATCGCGTTCGGCATCTCGCCGTTTACGCCACGCGACAAGCTGCGTGCCGCGATCGAGCGCGGCGGCGATCCGCGCGTGTTCTCACGGCGCGGCCGGTTGACCGCCGCGCACGGACAGACGTTCGTCGAATCACTCGAAGGCGACGTTCGCATCCCGGTGGTCAGTAACGCTCTCGCCGCCGCAACGCGCGCGCGCTTGGTGCTCACGATTCCCGGAACCAAGACGATCGAACTCGCGGTACTCGGCAAGCCGGCGATCACGATCACGCCGCTCAACGCGCCGGAAATCGTCACGTTTAACGGTCCGCTGACGTATCTCGATCGCATTCCGCTGGTCGGCGTTCCGCTCAAACGTGCGGTCGCCGTGGCCCTGTCGAAGCGCTTCGAATACCACACCCAGCCCAACATCGACGCGGGCGACATGCTCGTTCGCGAAGTGCACGGCACCATCACGCCCGGCCGTATCGCGCGCATCGCGCTGGAACGCTACGACGACGCGGCGTGGATCGCGTCGATCGGAAGCCGGCTATCAGAACTGTACCGTCAACACGCCGGTGCCGCCGACCGCATGGCGGGCGAGCTGCTCGCACTAGCCGCATGACGCCCCAAGTCTCCGTCGTCATTGCGACGAAGGATCGCGCCCGCTATCTCGAGCGCGCGCTCGGTTCGCTCGCGCGGCAGAAAGAGGCGCCGCCGTTCGACGTCATCGTCGTCGACAACGGGTCGAGCGACGATACGCCGCAGGTCGTCGCCCGCGCGAACGAAACGTCAGGCGTCGCCGTGCGCTACGAGCGCGAACCCGAACCCAATCGCGGCAAGGCGCGCAATCGCGCCATCGCGGTTGCGACCGGCGACGTCGTCGTCTTTTGCGACGACGACGTGCAAGCGCCCCCGACCTGGGTGGCGGCACACGCGCGCGCGCACGCGCCCGGCGAACCGGCGGTCGTCGACGGCCCGATTCTCAACGTCGCGTCGTACGACGATCGTCCCAAACCGCGGTTCACGAACTACTCGCGCGCGTTTCTGTGCACGTGCAACGCGTCGGTGCCGCGCCGTGCGCTCGCGGCAACGGGCGCGTTCGACGAAAGCTTCAACCTGTACGGCTGGGAAGACACCGAGCTGGGCGTACGCCTGCGCGAAGCCGGCCTTGTGTGGAGATTCGCGTGGGATGCGTATATTTGGCACATCAAGCCGCCGAACGAAAACACCATCGAGGTCGAGGCGCGCAAGGCTTTCGAGAAGGCGCGCATGGCCGGGCGCTTTCTGATGAAGCACCCTTCGCGGCGCGCGCGCTTGGCGACCGGCGCGCACCCCGCGAACGTTTTGCGCGGCCGTTTTCTAACGCCCGAAGCGCTTCTCACCTTGTACGCCGGCGTTGCGACGGCCGAGCGCATTCCCGGCTGGCTTCGTGCGTTCGCTCGAACGCAGTTTCTCGACGGCGTCTACACGCGCGAGCTGGTGCGCTCGATCCGCGGAAACGATGAGCCCTAATCCGTGCGAGCGCTTTTGTATTGTGCCGGCGGCGGGATCGGCGACTCGCTGGTGGCCTCGGTGGTCGCCCGCGCGCTGCATCAAAAATACGAGGTGGTCGACGCGCTCACGCTGCCGGGACACCGCGCGACGCTCGAGCGCGTGCCCGACGTCGACGGCGTTCTGGCAGACGACGGTGAACCCGAGCGTGCGCTGGCGGACGCGCTCTCGCTGCGTTCCTACGATCTCTGCGTCGTCACTTGGGCGACGTCGCGCACCGCGCGAGTTCCGCAGCTCGCGCGCATTCCCGTGCGCGTCGGTCAAGCGCGGCGTATCTACTCGTTTCGGTTTACCCAAGCCGTACCGATTCGCAGCGAGACCGGGGACGTGACCTCGCACTGGAGCGACATTCTGCTCGACTACGCACGCGCGGCCGGCTGCGATACGCCCGATCGCGCCTATCGCTTCGCGCCGACCGCTCAGGATGAGGAAGAAGCTCGCGCCATTGCAGACGAAAACTTCGTCATCCTCAATCCGTGTAATGCGGTTGCGAGCAAACGCGGCATTTGGCCCGTCGAAGGCTGGGTAAAGTTGGCGTTGCAGCTGCAAGATCGGTTTGGGGGGCGCGTGCTGGTCAGCGGGTCTCCCGCCGACGCACCGATCGCCGATGCCGTCGAGAGCGCGGCGCATCGCGACACCATCGTCTCCATTGCTGGGGAGCTCGGTATCGGCGCGTTCGGCGCGCTGGCCAAACGCGCGCGCGGATTCGTCGGCATCACGACGGGATCGATGCACGTCGCCGCGGCGGTGGGATGTCCGACCGTTGGAATCTTTCCGTTTCAAACCGACTATCCCGATCGATGGGCGCCGCTGGGAGCGCGAACCGCGGTCGTGCGGCCGTCGTATCCATGTCATAAAGGCGACACGAAGGAAAACTGCCGCGACTACGCCTGCGTCGCGAGCCTCGAGGTCACGCGCATCGTCGCCGCCGCGGAAAGCATCCTGTGATGCGCGCGACGATTCAGCTCTGTACCTATAACCGCGCGGCGCTGCTCGAGCGCGTGCTCGACGCGTGCTTCGAGCAGACGATCCCCGAGCGATCGTACGAAGTCGTGCTGGTCAACGACGGATCGACCGACGATACGCCGGCCGTCATCGAGCGGGCGCGCGACCGCGCGAACTGCCGGTTCGTCGTCGTCGATCAGGCCAACGCGGGGTTGGCAAAAGGACGCAACGCCGGCATCGCGCGCGCGAGCGGCGAGCGGATCGTCTTCATCGACGACGACGTCCTGCCGCTGCCGACGTTCTTGGAAGAACATCTGCGCTCGCACGCGTCCCATCCGCAGGCCATCGTGCGCGGCGGGGCGATCAACGTCGAGAGCTTCGACGACTTACCGCCGCCCCTGTGGACGATCAAGAACTATAGCGGCAACTACTTTTGGACGACCAACGTGTCGGTGCCGTTAGCGACGATGCGCGGCATCGGCGGATTCAACGAAACCTTTTCCGAGTACGGATGGGAAGACATCGACGTCGGGCTGCGCTTGCGCGCGCGCGGCGTGAAGGCGGTGTTCAATCCCAAAGCGCTGGCGTATCATTTCAAGCCGCGTCTGCGCGCGCGCGACGTCGAGAAGATGATTCGCCAAGCGCGAGCGCAGGCGCGCACCGCCGTGGTGCTCGTGGGTTTGCATCCGCACTGGCGCGCCTACCTCACGACGGGAATCAATCCGGCGCAACGGGGCGCGCACGCGCTGTTCGGCCGTCTGAGCAGCGAACGCCGATTGCGGGCGCGCCTGGGAGATCTTTCGTCGGATCGCGTTCTGACCCCGCGCGAGGAACGCGCCGCGCGCGCCCTCGCCGCGCAAGCGTATTTCGACGAAATCGAACGCGCCTTGAAGTGAAAATTCTTCTGTCGCGCACCGATCGCATCGGCGACTTGATTCTGTCGACGCCGGCGATTGCAACGGTTCGCGCCTCGTTCCCCGACGCTCACGTCACGATGGTGACGAGTCCGTATAACGGCATCGTGATGGAGCGCAACGACGACGTCGACGAACTCGCCGTGCTCCCGCGTGAGGTACGTCCCGCGACGTTCGGTGAAGCCCGCAAAGGATACGACATCGCGATCGCGCTGGCGCCGCGTGCGGTCGACCTGCAGCTGGTCGGCGCGACGCGCGCGCCGCTGCGGGTCGGCTACACGTACGAGCGTCGATGGGTCGCGCGCCTCACCGCGCCGCTTTACGTCAATCGTCTGATGGTGTCGGAGGCCGATCCCGACCTCAGCGATCGCTTTCCGCAACGCGTCGTCCGTCACGAAGTCGTGCAGCTGCTCGATCTGGTCGGATTGGCCGGCGCGCACGACCGCGTCGAAGCGCTGCGGCTGGACTTGATCGAGGACGATCGTGCCGTCGCCCGCGAGCTGCCGCGCGATCCGATCGTCCTCCATCTCGGCATGCGATGGTTCAGCGGTGGAAGCACCCTGGAAAGCACGCTGGCGCTGGTGGAGCGGCTTGCGGCGCTGCGGCCGCTGGTCATCACCTGTGCGGCCGAGTGCGAGGAGTTCGCCGCGTACTTCGAGGGCAGCCCGCACGTCGCGGCCTTCCTGCGGGGACTCCCGTTTCATCAGTGGGCCGCGGTCTTCGAGCGTGCCGGTGCCGTCGTCACCGTCGATACCGGTGCGACTCATGTCGCAAGCGCCGTGCAGAGGCCCTTGGTCGTGGCTTTCGAACATCGGTTCTTCCGCCTGAACTCGCAAGAGTGGGCGCCGTACGGCGTGCCGCACGTCCTCGTTCGCAAACCCGTCACTGCGGAGGACGAGTCCCTCGCGCGATTTCGGGACGAAATCGTCACCGGCGTTGTGCAATTATTAGATGCTTGATCTCTCGGTCGTCATTCCGACCTACAACCGCCTCGATACCTTGCAGCACGTCGTTCCGACGCTGCTCGCGCAAGACGTCGCGCGCGACCGTTACGAAATCCTCGTCTGCGACTCCAACTCGACCGACGGGACCGCCGAGTATCTGGCACGCGTTTCGTCGGGAGCGAGCAACGTGCGCCACTTGCCGGCTGCCTACGGCGGACGCGCGGCGGCACGCAACGCCGGCGTCGCGGCCGCGCGGGGACGCATCGTGCTGTTCAACGACGCCGACATCCTCGCGTCGCCCGATCTGTTGGCGCGTCACTTAGGCCGCCACGCCGAGCGCTCGCACGTCGCGGTCGTCGGCTTGGAAGTGCAAGTCAAGAATCTCGAGGACTATGCGTATAAGCGCGATCATCCCGAAGCGCGGGGCAGCCTGCATCCGGAAACGCGCAAACGGCTGTCGTGGCTCTACTTCCTCACGGGCAACGCGTCGGTGGAGCGCGACGATCTGCTGCGCGTCGGCAGCTTCGACGAAAGCTTCACCGGCTACGGTCACGAGGATCTCGAGCTCGGCTATCGGCTCGAGCGCGCCGGCGTCGAGATCGTCTACGAACCGCTGGCCGTCAACTACCACTGCCAAGACGTCTCGGTGGGCGATCAAAAGGAAAAGATGAAACTCGCCGGTCGCTCGACGGTGCGTTTCTATCGCAAGCATCCGGATTTTCGCGTCAAGCTCAACCTCGGAATGACGCCCGTTTCGCTCGGGCTGCATTCGCTGCTAACCTCCGTCCCGTCGGTGCTGGGCTACTTCGACGACCGGGCCGATCGCTCGAAATTCGCGCGCGATCTCATTTGGCAGTACTATTACGTTTCCGGTATTAAGGAAGCACTTGGAAGTCATGAAAACCATGCATAGAGGGAAACTCGCGTGCGGCACGCTGCGGGCGGCCGACGAAGGAACGACGGCCGAGCTTTTCGGTTGGGTAAATCGCCGCCGCGATCACGGCGGTTTGATTTTCGTCGACCTGCGCGATACCGCGGGCGTCACGCAGATCGTCTTCGATCCCCAGCACCCCAGCTTTCGCGACGCCGAGCATCTGCGCCACGAAGACGTGCTGCGCGTGCGCGGCACGGTGCGCCGGCGTCCGGCGGGTACGGAAAACCCGAAGCTGCCGACGGGCGAGATCGAAGTCGGTGTCGAGGAGCTCGAGATTCTCAACCGTTCGCAAGTGCCGCCGTTCTCGGTGAACTCCGACGATCCGGTCGACGAAAACCTGCGCATGGAATACCGCTATCTGGACTTGCGGCGCGCACGCATGCAGCGCAACTTGCGCGTTCGCCACCGCATCGTCAAAGCGGTTCGCGATTTCTTCGACTCGCGCGATTTCGTGGAGATCGAAACGCCGATGCTCATGAAGTCGACGCCGGAGGGGGCGCGCGACTATTTAGTTCCCAGCCGCCTGCATCCCGGTTCGTTCTACGCGCTGCCGCAGTCGCCGCAGATGCTCAAGCAGATTCTCATGATCGCCGGCTTCGGGCGCTACATGCAAATCGCGCGCTGCATGCGCGACGAGGACCTGCGCGCCGACCGTCAGCCCGAGTTCACGCAAGTCGACGTCGAGATGTCGTTTTGCACGCAAGACGAGGTGCTCGAAACGATGGAATCGTGCGTCCGCTACGTCTGGAAAACCGTGTTGGAGATCGATTTGCCGCCGTTTCCGCGCTTGACCTACGACGAGGCGATGTCGCGTTACGGCGTCGACAAGCCCGATCTGCGGTTCGGTCTCGAGCTCGCCGACGTGAGCGACGCGTTCCGCGCGACCGAGTTCGTCGTGTTTTCATCGGCGCTGAGCGCCGGCGGATCGATCGTCGCGTTGCGCTATCCCGGGGGCGCGTCGCTGTCGCGGCGCGATTTCGACGCGCTTACCGAGACCGCCAAGCAGTTCGGCGCCAAAGGCATGGTATGGATCGCCTACGGTCCCGACGGCGTTAAGTCGTCGGCAGCCAAGTTCCTGAGCGATGCCGACTTGGCCGCCGTTCGCACGGCCGCCAAATCCGAATCTGGTGACGCCGTGCTGCTCTTTGCCGACACCCGCGCGCTCGCGTACGGCGTCGCCGGAAGGATGCGCAACGAAGTCGGCACGCGCTGTGGTCTGCGCGACGAAGCCACGTTCGCGTTTTGCTGGGTGACCGGATTCCCGTACCTCGAAATGGACGAGGAGACCGGAAAGCCCGTTCCGTCGCACCATCCGTTCACGGCTCCCGGCGAGGGTCAGTGGGAGCTCATCGAAACCGATCCCATGCAAATGCGCGCCCAGCATTACGACATGGTGCTCAACGGCTACGAGCTGGGGTCGGGATCGATCCGCATTCACAAGCCCGAGCAGCAGCGGAAGATCTTCGAGATGCTCGGCCTGAGCCCGCACGACGTCGAGGAGCGCTTCGGCTTCTTCGTCCGGGCCCTCGACTACGGGGCGCCCCCGCACGGCGGCATGGCACTGGGGGTCGATCGGATCGTCATGCTCGCCTGTGGCGAGGAGAACATCCGCGAGGTCATTGCCTTCCCGAAGAACCAGGTCGGCCGCGATCTGATGATGGACGCGCCCGCCGAAGTTCCGGAGCAAAACTTGCGAGATCTTTACCTTCGGAGCACGGTCCCCGGACAAAGTGGCGGCCGATAATCGAACCGTGGGAGTGTGCGCTCGCTTCGCGGCCTTGGCGGTCGCGTTGGCGTTATCGTGCGCGAGTACGGCCTCGGCCTTCTCGCCCGGCCCGTCGTGCGGCGAGAAGTCGTTCATGTCGCCGGCCGGGGTCGGCTTTCGCATCCTGTTCGCCAACAACGGCGCGGTTCAACAATACGTCGTTACGGCGAAGGCCGATAATCCCGAGGCCGTCAACGACGCCCGCTTGTCGCTGGAGAACACGTACGGTCCCGCCGCCATTAACGCCCCGCCGCTCAAGGTCATTTCCTTCCGTCCGGGCGAAAACGGCATGATGGTTCCGGACAAAGCCGTCGACTCGTGCGGCCGAACCCTCTCGTTTAATTGAACAAGCTTTGCGCGATCGCGCTGCTCGCTGCAATGACCGGTTGTTCGCCGGCACATCGCGGTGCCGAGTCGAGCGGGTCGCCTGCGCCGCTGGGGTCGTGCGAATCCCGCATCATGGAGTTCGACGGCGCCGAAGTGGTCGTCACGAGTAACGTCGACAGCAGTCTGGCTTCGGTGGAGATCGTCAAAGCGCCCAATGCCGAGGCTCGCTCGCGTGCGGTCGACGATGCGATTCACTCGTTCGGCGCGGTGCGGCGCGACACGCGCGTCGTGACGCGCCAATCGAAATGGGGGTTGTCGACGTTGACCGATCCGTGCGGCCGTCCCGTCGCGCCGCGGTCACCGCACTAGCGAACGTTCAAGAGTTCGTTGGCGCGAGTGAAGATCGCGTCGAACATCGGAACGGTAAGCACACCCGTATTCGTGTTTTGCCTACTCGGATGGTACGACGCAATCGCAACGACGGAACGCTTGCCTTTGGTCGCAACAACTTCGGCACCGTGCGCGAATTTGGGTTTGGCCGGATCGAGCGAGAAGCCGCGTTCCCGCAGCACGCGCAGGACGGCGTCGAACCCGATCGACCCTAAACCGACGGCGACGCGCAGCTTGCGCAGCGCATCGAACTCTTCCAACAAATAGGGAAAACAGTTGCGCAGCTCGCCGGGCGTCGGCTTATTGCCGGGCGGAGCGCAGCGCGCCGCCGCCGTGATCAGACAATCGCGCAAGGTCAGACCGTCGTCGCGATCGGTCGCCTTCGGCTGCGACGCGAACCCGGCGCGGTAGAGCGCGGGATAGAGAAAGTCGCCCGACGCATCGCCGGTGAACGGGCGTCCGGTCCGGTTGCTGCCGTGGGCGCCCGGCGCGAGCCCCACGAGCACGAGCCGCGCGTTTGCCGGTCCAAAAGCCGGGACGGGCTTCCCCCAATAGTCGCAATCGCGGTGCGCGCGTTTCTTCTCGCGCGCCACCGCCGCGGTGTAGGCGCGCAGCTCGGGACAGCGCGTGCACCGGACGACGGCGCGTTCGATCTCCGCAAGGGTCACGCGAGCATGCTTCGCCAAGGTACGTCTCGATGCCCATGGCCACTGCCGCGACGGTTGCGTCGCCCGACGTTCAAACATTAGATCGCAGAGGAATCACGCTGTTATCGGTGGCGCACGTCTTTAACGATGCGAACCAGAGTGCGTTGCCGGCGATCATTCCGTGGCTCATCGCGCATCGCGGGTTGTCGCTCACGGCGGCCGCGACGCTCGTCTTGGCGATGAATCTGTCGTCGTCGGTCGTGCAGCCGCTTTTCGGTCATCTTTCCGATCGCCGTTCGCTGGCTCCGGTCATTCCCGCGTCGCTGTTTCTGGCCACGTTGGGAACGGCGATGATCGGTTTCGCTCCGTCGATGACGATGATGCTTGTAGGGGCGCTGATTTCGGGGATCGGCGTGGCCGGCTTCCACCCCGAAGCGTCGCGTTTTGCCAACTATTTCGCAGGTTCGCAGCGCGCGACGGGGATGAGCTGGTTTACGACCGGCGGCTATCTCGGATTTGCGATCGGCCCGATCGTCATCACGCCGCTGCTGCTCGTCTTCGGTCTGCACGGCACCGCGTTTCTCTTGGTGCCGGGAACGATTCTCGCAATACTCGTGACTCGCGACTTACCGCGCTTTGCACAAGCACGCGCGCGCGTGCACCACGCGCATCGGCAGCGCGCCGGCACCGACGACTGGCGCGGATTTTCGATCATGTCGGTCGTGGTGGCTCTGCGCTCGACCGTCTTTTTTGCGGCCGTGACGTTTACGCCGATTTTCGCGATCACCGTGACGCACGTCGATAAAGCGGTCGCCGCCATCGCGCTCGCGGCGATGCTGCTGGCCGGAGCGCTCGGAACGCTGTACGGCGGCCGGCTCGCCGATCGAGTCGATCGGCGCCGCGTCGTCTTCATCTCGCTGATCTTCACGACGCTGTTCGGCGCGGCAATCGTCGCGCTCGGCCGCTTCTTTCCGGAGTTTGCGCTGCTGGTGCCGCTGGCGATGGCGTTCGGATTCGCGATCGGTTTGTCGGCGGGCGTGATCGTCGTCATGGGACAAGAGTATTTGCCGCAGCGCATCGGCATCGCGGCCGGCATGACGCTGGGATTATCGGTCACGATCGGCGGATTGGCGGCGCCGCTCTTCGGCGCGATCGGCGATCGCTTCGGACTCGTACCGGTGTTCGGCGCGGCGACGCTCTTCGCGGTTGCCGCGTTGGCAATGTCGACCTTCATGCCGCTTCCGCCGCACCTCAAACGCGCGTAAAGCGCAAACTGTCATCCTGAGCGTAGCGAGCGAAGCGAGCGAAGTCGAAGGGCAGGCGAATGCTACGCCAAGCCGGGAAATCCGAGTTTCGCGAGCGCGGCATACGTTGCGATGCCTACCGCAGTCGAAAGATTAATGCTGCGCACGCTGTCTTCACGCATCGGAATACGGAGCGCACGTTCGGGGTTGCCGGCGATCAACTCGCGCGGCAATCCCTTCGTTTCCTTGCCGAAGACGAGCACGTCGCCTCGTGCAAAGGCGGCTTCGTCGTAGCGGCGCGTCGCGCGCGTTGAGAAGAACCAGCGGTTGAGTGATGCGGTCGCTTCTAAGAATGCGTCGAGCGACGGATGCACGACGAGGACGACCGCGTGCCAATAATCGAGCCCGGCACGCTTGAGCTCCCTGTCGTCGATTCGAAATCCGAGCGGCTCGACGAGATGCAGCGCGCATCCCGTTGCGGCACAGAGGCGAGAGACGTTGCCGGTATTCGGCGGAATCTCCGGTTCGACGAGTGCAATATGCAGCGGAACGCCGCGCAGCGATTCGGCTGGAACTATTCTTTCCGTTGGCTGCATTACGTTATGATTCGCCTGCCCTTCGACTTCGCGCCTTCGGCGCTACGCTCAGGATGACAAGGGGAGCTACGATGACAAGGGGAGCTACGATGACAAGACGTCGGCGTAGTCGATGCCGGCCGGCGCGATCACGAAGGCGACGCCGTTGTTGCGTTGCCAGATCCGCTCGATCGCGGCGCGCGGGTAGACGGCGCGCACGTGCGGCGCCGCCGGATCGTTCACCGCGCAGTCGCCCGTGCTCGTAAAGCCGGTCAGCACCACGAGATGTCCGTCGCTGCGTTCGATCGGCGCACCCGGCAGCTCGCCAGGCGCCCACGAGTACGACAGCACCAGCGGAAGATTGCGTTCGATGAGGCGCTGCGCGTGATCGAGATTACGGAAGTGCCCGACGACGGCCCGCAAGCCGAGGCTGCCGGAAAACGCCGCGTTGAACGACCAGTTGCCCGTTCCGTTGTACGCGCGGTCGAAGATGGCGCGCGCGGTATCTTCGACCGAAACGTCGACACCGTGATACGCATTGACCATCGAAAGACTCGCGGCGCTGCACCAGCCGCGTTCGCCCTCCTTGACGTATTGCGAGCGCGTGGGAACGTCGAGGATGTGCGCGCCGCGCGCGTACGGCAGCGACGGCACGGGGCGCCCCGGCGCGGAGAACGCGACGAGGTTGAACTCGACCTCGCGCGCGCGCACCTCGATCCCGTCGAAGAGGCGGTCGCAGCTCAGCACGTCGACGTCGACGTGTACGCCTCCGCCGTCGGGACTGAACGACTTCGAGCCGGTCGGATGCCACTCGGCGAAGTTCATCCAGGACGTCGCCGGCGCGTGCGCCTGGAGCAGACGAAACTCGATGCGTCCGGCCGGCGCGAAGGTGTTCCAACTCAAGACGCCGCCGCGCGACGGCGTTAGCAGCAGCCGTGCGCTTTCGCGCGCGCCGGTCACTTGCGCGAATCCGGAAAGCTCCTCTAGATGCTCCATTGCCAGGCGTTCCACGTGTCGGCTAAAAATGCGGCCGGCTCGTAGTTCTTGACGTCCGTATTGACCGCCGTGTAGTTCATTTGCCAGCTGAAGAACACGCTGGGCACCAGTTCGCGTATGCGCTCCTCTTCGCGCTGATAGAGCGCTTTGCGTTTAGCCGGATCGAAGGTGCTCGCGGCCGCTTCGCTGGTGGCGTTGACGATCGGATCGTTGAGCCACGTCGTATTGGCGCCGTTGGGCGGAATGTACGCCGCGCTCCAGTTGCCGGTGTTGTCGGGATCGGGGCCGTTCGTGTCGACCGACCATTCCAGATCGTACTTGCCGGTGTAGAGCGGGCCGTTCTGCGCGAACAGATAGCTGCCGGGGAAGTTGCGCACCATCAAGTCGATGCCCAGCGGGTGCAGAAACGACTGCATCATGACTTGAGATTGCGTGTTCTCTTCGTGGCCGGTGGTCGCATAGATCGTCAAGTGCATCGCGAGGGGCCCTTTGTGCAGCACGCCGTCGCCGCCCATCTTCCAGCCCGCGTCAGCCAGCAGCTTGCGTGCGTCGTTGGGGTCGTAGCGGTACGGCGGCAGGGCCGGTGCGGCCCACAGCAGCGGATAGACGTCGGAAACGGCGAGCCGATCGTAGCCGCGATAAATCGTGTCGTTGATGCGCTTCCAATCGACGGCTTCGGAGATGGCGCGGCGGACGCGCACGTCGGCGAGCAGCGGATGGCTCAAGTTCATGTCGAGATGCCGCCAGTTTCCGATGAGCCGCCTGTCGACCGCGATGCCTTGGATCGTAGCGAGCCGCGCGATCGCGCTCGGCGGCGTGACCGCCGGATACACGTCGACTTCGTGCGTCGCGAGCTGATTGAAGAGCGTGTTCGTGTCCGGAACGACCTTCCAGATGAGTTCCTTGAGTTTCGGCGCGCCGCGGAAGTAGCGCGGATTGGGAACGAACTCCAGCGACGAACCGTGGTTCCAGGCTTTGAGCAGATACGGTCCGCTGGAAATCGGCTTGCTGTTGAACTCCGACGAGTTGATGTTCGGTGACTTTGCGAGAAGATGTGCGGGCATCGGCGGATACGCGGCGCCGCTCATGGTCAGAATACCCAGCACCTCGACGCTGGGGCGTTTGAGGTGCAGCACGATCGTATAGGGATTCGGCGCGCTCGCCGATGCGATCAGATCCCAGCCGTAGCGCGTCTTGACGTTGTTCTGTGGGTTCATCACCGCGCGATACGTGAAGAGCCAGTCGGCCGCGGTCAACGGCGCACCGTCGGACCACACGACGCCTTTGCGCAGATGCACGACGATCGTCCTGCCGTCGCGCGAGATGCCCCCGTTGGCCGGCGTCGGAACCGCGGTTGCCAAATCGGGAATGTAGTTGCCGTTCGCATCGACCCGCATGAGAAACGAGAAGAGCAGCGGCGCAATATTATCGGTGGCCCACGTGTGACCGTACATCAAGTTGAGACTGTCGGGTTCCTCGGGAGCGCCGATCCGCAAGACGCCGGGGATCGTCCACGGATTCCGATTGCCCGTGCCGGTGCTCTGGGGTTTCGAGCAGGCCGCGCACGCGGCCGCCAACGCGATCGCGAGGAGGCGGCGCGCCAGACTCACGCCGGCGCGATCCGCAGCAGCGACCGCTTCTCGATGTGCGGCGCGATCTCGTCGTAAAAACGATAGGGTAGGTGCCGCACGACGTCATCGACGGGGAGGCCCGTTTCGCGCCGCGCGCGGCCGATCTCTTCGCCGGCGCGCTCGTCGGAGAGTCCGCGCGTATTGAGCGCGATGCCGATCACTTTTGCGGGCTTGATCGTAGCAAGCAGTCTTTCGTGGATATCGATGAGGTCGCGATAGCTCAAGGTCGGCGTTTCGAACGATTCGATGTGCGTGCGCGTCGGATCGCAAACGAGCACCAACCCGTCGGGCGCCGATCCGGTCATCAGCGCCAGCGTTACCGGGGCGTACGCGGGATGGTTGATCGAGCCCTGACCCTCGACGACGATGAGATCGGCGCCTTCGTGCGCGGCGTAGAGCACGAGTTGCTCCGTTGCGCCGGGAGCAAAATCCGAGATCACGCGATCCACCGAGATACCCCAGCCCGCGATCATGATGCCGGTCTGTCCCGTCGGCACGAAGCGCGCTTTGGTTCCCTTTTCCGTTGCGGCGCGAACGAGCTCGAGTGCGACCGTCATTTTGCCGACGGCGCAATCGTTGCCCACCATCAAGAGAATCGGCGCGACTACGTCGTAGACGGCGCCGCTGAAGATCGGCGTGTCCGGCGGTTTGCGTACGTCCCAAATCTCCACGCCGGCGCTCTCGGCTGCCGCTCGAAACTCGTCGTCGTCGCCGAGCATGTCGTGCAGGCCGCTCACAATTTCCAGTTTTGCCGCGATCGCGTCGAGCACGGCCTGACGCCAATCGTCCGGCAGTGCGCCACCCTTGGGCGCGGTGCCTATGAGCAATGAGGTCGGTTTAAACTCGAGTGCCCGATCGACCGTCGCGACGATCGGCGCGGTGCTGCGCAGATGCGGCAGTACGTCGGCGACGGTTTTGCCGGCGTATTCGGCATCGATGACCGCGACGACGTCGTCCGCACCGTAGGCAATGACGCCGTGCGCGGTTTTCGCGTCCCCGGCGAAACGTCCGGGCGCGAGAATGGCGTACCGGCGCTTCACGTCAGCGCCGTTTCTTTCACACCTAAACCGGGAGCATCGGGAAGTACGATCTTTCCGCGATCGTACGTGATGCCGGCAAACGGATCGCGTGCGGTCAAAAACGGGCCGTCGATGTCGGCCCAATCGACCAGCGGCGAGAGGTGAGCGGCCGCGGTTGCGGCGATCGCGCTCTCGACCATGCAGCCGAGCATGACCTTCATGCCCATCGCACGCGCCGTGTGAATCATCGCAAGTGCGCCGCGGATACCGCCGGTCTTGGCGAGCTTGACGTTGACGCCGTCGACGCAACCGTAGAGCTGCGGCAGATCGCTTGCGACCATCGAATCTTCATCGGTAACGATAGGGATCGATACGCGCTCGCGAACGGCGCGCAGGCCTTGCGGATTTCCGGCCGGAATCGGCTGCTCGCAGAACTCAATGTCGAAGCGCTCGAGCTCGCGCAAAACCTCCACCGCCGTTTCGACGTCCCAACCTTCGTTGGCGTCGATGCGAACGATACCGCGATACCGCTGCCGAATCAGCGTCATCGTTTCGACTTGCTCGGCAACCGAGCCGAGTCCGAGCTTCACCTTGAGAATCGGATGATCGCCCACTTCGGCAACCTTGCGGATCGTCGTTTCGGGATCCGCGATGCCGATCGTGAACGACGTGACCGGGGTCAACGACGGATCGAGCCCGAGCAGCGCGTACAGCGGCTTACCGAGGTCTTTTCCGATCAGGTCGTGCAGCGCCAGGTCCAGACCGCCGCGCGCGGCGGGCGGAATGCCGTCGTGCAGCAGCGCTTCGAGGTTATACGGATCGTCCGACGCGAGTGCGTGCGTCGCAAAGTAGTCGATGACGCTTTCAACCGACTCGTCGTAGCGCTCGACCGGCGCGGCTTCGCCCAATCCCTCGAGCTCGCCGTATCTGACGCGCACCAGCGCCGTGCGGGAGACCGTCTCTTCGCCGCGCGCGATCTTAAACGGATGGACGAGCGGCAGCTCCAGCGATGAAACCGAAACCGAAAGCGCTGACATACGGTGCGCATTTCCATTTCTTAGTCCGCTATCCTCGAAGGACTTGACGGCCGGTGGTAAGGTAGAGGGGCTCGACTGCGCATGGCGCGCAACGTGCTTTGGTGCCGAACCGACTAGTTGACTAAGGGAGCATCAGCTCCGGATACGACGGCCGGGTGAGCTACACGCTTGCCCAACCTGCGCCCGGGCCGCACCCACCTGCGAGAACGCAGGTTCGCATACCGGGTACGGCAGACGTTACGTGCGGTTGAGCGCGATTGAAGCAAGTGCGATGCGCCACGAGCGCATCGCACTTTGCATTTCGGCGATGCTCGCGTCGCCCGACGGCTCGTCGAGGGCCAAGTATCCGCGAAACTGCGCGAAGCCGCGAATCACGTCGCCGACGGATCGTTCGGTTTCGTCACCTACGTTGCTCCACAACAGCACGCTGTTCGCGGCGAGCGCTGAAGGATCGCTTGCCGCGTCGAGCGCGCGCGGCTCCGGACCGAAGCGCAGCCACGCAGAATCGGTTTCCTTGGCGACGCGTTTGCAATCGTGCGTCGTTGCGGCGAACGTTCCCGGCGCGTTGCGCACGGCCAATGTGACGTTATGCGTTTTGGCAAGCGACGTCGCGGTGGATAAAGCGGCGAGCTGTTCGCTCCACGACCAGGTCGTTTCGGCGGCCAGCGGCGCCGCGACCAGGGGCGCGCCGACGGCGACTGCAATCCGCAAGGTCGCCGGCATGCGATCGTTCGACGCTCCGAAGAACCCCGCGTCGGATATTGCGGCGATCGTGAGGCCGCGGTCGGCTGCCATCTTCTTGACCTGCGCGAGATACTCGTCGTCGCTGCGGGGAAAGTGCCGGACGTCGAGCGCGATACCGTCGGCCGCAAGCTCTTGCGCGCACAGATCCACCCACTCCAACTGGGTGAGGTCCCCGCGCTCGATGACGCGATTGAGCGCGCTGCTGGCGGCGGCTAATTTCACGGGGGAGGCTGTTCGCCTCCGCCCGGAATGTCCCCGTAGCGCGTCGAGCGAAGGGTCTGCCATGGACATCCTCAGCCCCACCGCAATCGAAGCCGGCGATCCCGAAGTCTTCGCCGCAATCTGCGACGAGGAGCGGCGTCAAAAGCAAAATCTCGAGCTGATCGCTTCGGAGAACTACGCAAGCCGTGCGGTGCGCGAAGCGATGGGCTGCGTGATGACCAACAAGTATGCCGAAGGCTATCCGGGCAAGCGGTACTACGGCGGTTGCGAATACGTCGACGTCGCCGAGAATCTCGCAATCGATCGTCTCAAACAACTCTTCGGTGCCGAACACGCGAACGTTCAGCCGCACGCCGGCGCGCAAGCCAACATGGCCGTGTTCATGGCGCATCTCGCGCCGGGCGATACCGTGCTGGGCATGTCGCTCGCGCATGGCGGCCACCTGACGCACGGCACCAAAGTCAGCTTTTCGGGCAAACTGTATAACGCGATCGCGTACGGGGTCCGCCAAGACACCGAGCTCATCGACTTTGACGAAATGCGCGCGTTAGCGCGCGAGCACAAACCCAAGATGATCATCGCCGGCGCGAGCGCCTACCCGCGAACGATGGATTTCCCGCCGTTCCGCGAGATCGCCGACGAGATCGGTGCGACGTTCATGGCCGACGTCGCGCACATCGCCGGACTCATCGCGACCGGCTTGCATCCGTCAGCGGTTCCGCTCGCCGATTTCGTGACGTCGACCACGCACAAGACGCTGCGCGGACCGCGCGGCGGCGTCATCATGTGCACGCAGAAATGGGCGCAAGCGATCGACAAGAGCGTCTTCCCCGGAATTCAAGGCGGTCCACTGATGCACACGATCGCGGCCAAGGCCGTTGCGTTCGGCGAAGCGCTGCGGCCGGATTTCAAAACGTATCAGCAGCAGGTGCTCGACAACGCGCGCGGCATGGCCGAAGAGTTCGTGCGCGCCGGACTGCGCCTCGTTGCCGGCGGCACCGACACGCATCTCATGCTCGTCGACGTATCGGTCAAAGGTTTGACCGGCAAAGCCGTCGAGGGATATTTGGACGAGATCGGCATCACCGTCAACAAGAACGCCATCCCGTTCGACAAACAGAAGCCGATGGTTGCCAGCGGCATACGGATCGGCACGCCGGCGATTACCAGCCGCGGCCTCGGGTTAGACGACTGCCGCGAGGTCGCGCGCATCATTTGCGACGGACTCACCGACATCGAGGCGCGTGAAAAGATCGAGCGGCTGCGCGATCGCGTTCACGAGCTTACCGCTCGATTCGAGGTTCCCTAAAGAGACTGGGGCGGCGGCAGAATGTCGTCGACGGCGAACGTTTCGCCGGGGAACGCGAGCATTTCGATCGTATCGCCGCGCTGCGCGGTGGCGATCTGCTGATATCGGCGCCCGACGGGATCGCGATAAACTTCGATTCGGTCGTCTGGAATATTGACCAACCAAAGTTCCTTAACGCCGGCCCGAGCGTAGAGCGGCACCTTTAGCCGCCGGTCCATCAGCAGCGTGCTGTCGGCCACTTCGATCACGACGTAGAGATCGCCGGGCCCCGGGTGACGATCGACGTAGTTCTTTGCATCCTGCCGCGCGAGCGCGACATCGGGCTCGGGCTCGGAATTGGGCGGTAGGGTCACCGGCATTTGAATGTAAACGGCCGCGCGAGAAGCGAAGCGGGCGAAGAACGCCGCCACGAGCTGCCGCGTCGAGTACGTGTGCGGCGGGTGAATCGGCGCCACGGTTTCGATCAGCTGCCCGTTGATGAGCTCGATGCGGCGGTCGTCCTGAAAGACGCCGGCCTCCACCATGCGGTGGTACTCCTCGACGCTGATCCGGTACCGTTCGAACGCGATTGCCATTGCACTCATAGTAGCATAAACAGGCGACGTTACCGGCTTATGGCCGGTCGATGGCCGGTTGCTCGCAGGGCGTTGCTCGGCCTGTTAGTAAAGAGAGTCTGCATGCGACCCGGTTGGGACGAGTATTTCATGCAAATCGCGCGCACCGTCGGAACACGCGCGACGTGTCCGCGCGCGTCGGTCGGCTGCGTGCTCGTGCGCGATCACCGCATTCTGACGACCGGCTATAACGGTGCGCCGCGCGGCGTGGCGCACTGCAGCGAGGTCGGGTGCACGCTGGTCAACGATCACTGCGTACGGGCGACCCATGCGGAAGCCAACGCGGTGGTACAGGGAGCGCTGCACGGCGTCAGCTTGCAAGATGCGACCGCGTATTGCACGCACCAGCCGTGCGTCAACTGCTCGAAACTGCTCATTAGCGCCGGCGTTCGCAAGATCGTCTACGAAACGGCATATCCCGATCCGATCGCCGGCGGGTTGCTTGCCGAAGCCGGCGTCGCGCTGCTCAGCTACGGCATGCTCGAGGGAACGCGCCCGTGAACGCGCACTCCTGGGCGGCGGCCGGAACGTACGCGGCAACGTTCGCGATCTCCGGCGTCGTCGCAGCCTTCTGCACGCCGTTGATCGTGCGGCTGGCGACCCACTTGGGCGTCATGGGCAACATCGCCGAGGAAGAATACCGCCACATGCACGAGGTTCCCACGCCTCGAACCGGCGGCATCGCGCTGTTCTTCGGCTTTGCCGTCGCGCTCTTCGCGGTGCTCGGCTTCGCGCTGGCGTCGCCGTACTCGCTGCTGCCGTCGGTGCTCGGAACGCACGCGCAGAAGATCGAAATTCTCACCGATCGATTCGAAACGGTGCACCAGCTCGTCGGCCTGCTCTTCGGCAGTTTGCTCATTCTCGGCGTCGGCATTTGGGACGACGTGATGGGCATGCGCCCGCGCAGTAAGCTGCTCGCCCAGATCATCGTCGCGCTGGCGTCGATGCTCTACGGCTTCGTCATTCCCGGCATCACCAATCCGTTCGATCACAATCCGGCGACCAACTGGATCGAGTTCCCAACGTGGGTGGGCATCGTGCTGACGGTGCTCTGGTACGTCGGCATTATGAACGCCATCAACTTTCTCGACGGCCTCGACGGCTTGCTGACCGGCGTCGCGGCAATCGCGAGCATCTTCCTCTTCGTGATCTCCGTCGTGCACGACAACCCAGTCGTCGCGCTGGTCGTCATCGCGCTGGCCGGCTCGGCACTCGGCTTTCTTCCATATAACTTCAATCCGGCGCGGATCTTTCTGGGCGACGCCGGCTCGCTCTTCATCGGCTACGTCTTCGCCACGGTTTCCATTCTCGGCGCAAGTAAGACCGCGATTGCGGTGAGCTTGATCGTACCGGTGCTCGTGCTGGCGCTGCCGATTCTCGACACGGCCGCGGTGATCGTGCGGCGCGCGTCCGCCGGCAAGAAGATTACCGAAGGCGATCGGGGCCACTTCCATCACCAGTTGATCTTCCGTTTCGGGCTCAACGTGCGCCAGGCGGTCTTCTTCATCTACGCCGTCTGCTTCGTGCTCGGCGCGATGGCGCTCGCGCTGTCGGGCGAGTTTACGCACGTGTTCCGTCACGCCAGCTAGCATGCAGCCCAAACTCAAGGTTATGACCGTGTTCGGAACGCGGCCCGACACGATCAAGATGGCGCCGGTCGTTCACGCGCTCGCCGCCGAGCCGTCGATCGACGATGTCGTCTGCGTTACCGCGCAGCACCGTCAAATGCTCGACGATCTGCTGCGGCTGTTTGCCATCGAGCCCGATTACGATCTCGACGTCATGACCGAAGATCAGACCCTGACCGACATTACGACGCGCGTGATCGCCGGCATGGAACCCGTGCTGCAAGACGCGCGGCCCGACGTCGTGCTCGTGCACGGCGACACGACGACCAGCACGTCGGCTGCGCTTGCCGCTTTCTACCAGCACGTCGAGGTCGGTCACGTCGAGGCGGGACTACGCACGAGCGATCGCTGGCTGCCGTATCCCGAAGAGATGAACCGGCGTCTCACCGGAACGATCGCGTCGTACCACTTCGCTCCGACGGCGCTCGCCGCCGAGCATTTGCGCGCCGAGAGCGTCAACGGCGACGACATCATCGTCACCGGCAACACGGTGATCGACGCGTTTTTGGAAACGGCGCAGCGCAAGGATTTGCCGCCGCCGCCGCGTTGGGACGAGCTCGATCCGGCGCGGCCGATCGTCGTCATCACCGCGCATCGCCGCGAAAACCACGCGCACATGCCCGAGATGTGCGAAGCGATGCGCGAGATCGCGGAGCTGCCGATGCAGCCGCAGCTCTACTGGCCGGTGCATCCGTCACCGCGCGTCGCGCCGGTGGCGCACGAGATTCTCGGCGGCGTTCCGGGGGTGGTATTGGTCGATCCCATCGATTACGCCGGCATGGTCGTGGCGGTAAAGGGCTCGACGTTCGTCCTGACCGATTCGGGCGGACTCCAAGAGGAAGCGCCGTGTCTTGGCAAGCCGGTCGTGGTCATGCGCAACGAAACCGAGCGGCCCGAAGGCGTTGAGGCCGGGACCCTGGTGCTCGCCGGAAACCGGCGCAAAAGGATCCTCGACGCGGCGACGCGTTTGTTAACCGATCGCGAGGAGTACGCGGCAATGGCGCGTGCCGCCAACCCTTACGGCGACGGACGCGCCGCCGGCCGCATCGTGGCGTGGCTGCTCGCGCGCCTGCGCGACGGCAAATACCCAGCCCCGTACGCCCCGTGAAAGGGGTCATGCCGGTCATCGCGGCCGGCGGCACGTTCGCGATGACCACCCTAGCCGGGCTGCTCGTGGGCATTTGGATCGCCGGCCGAACGGGCCAGGGGCTCTGGGCGCTTGCCGGACTCTTTGGCGGGCTGGCCTTCGGCGGGTACGCGGCGTACCGGCTGCTGATGCGCTCCCTATGACTTTTTATGCAGGATGATAAGCCCGGCGGGCGTAGCTACAGCGTCGCCGAAGCCGAGGCCGATTTAGCAGCGTATCGGGCGCTGAAGAGATCCGCGTCGGCCCGTTCGCTCGTGATCGCCGCCGCCGTTGCCCTTCTCGCGTACCATTGGCTCCCCGTTCCGGCATTGGCGCTAGCGGCAGGCGGGGTGTGCGGGGTCTTCAACACCCTGCTCACGACGGTCACGACGGAGCGGTTGCTGGACTCGCGAAACGTGGGACTCTTCGTCTTAAGTAGTTTCCTGCGAATCGGCCTGTTCGGTATAGTCCCGGTGGCGTTTGCCGCGCACGGACCCTGGTGGTCGATGGCGTGGTACTTCGCCGGTTTTTTTCTCCCGTTGGCGATGTTTGCTATTGGCGCCCGGCGCGCATTCGAGCGAAAGTAAGAAGAGAACACTTTAGTGCAGGAGCATCTCGGAGAACACATCCTTTGGCACCTTCCGGTGCTGGGGGCCGTGCATGCCGATACGATCGTGACGACGTGGATCGTCATGATCTTGTCGCTGGGATTCTTCGCGTGGATCGGCGCGAGCTACCGTTCCGCCTATCAGATGAAGCGTCAAGTCGTGGTCGAGGGCGTCGTGAACTACAT
This sequence comes from Candidatus Baltobacteraceae bacterium, assembly GCA_036488875.1. NCBI lineage: Bacteria > Bacillati > Vulcanimicrobiota > Vulcanimicrobiia > Vulcanimicrobiales > Vulcanimicrobiaceae > Vulcanimicrobiaceae bacterium. The sequence goes on from DASXGW010000008.1 coordinate 316,869, forward strand.
CGCCGACCTCGCGACCAGCACGCTCGGCGAGCGCGGCGAGCCGTACGTGCCGTTCTTCATCGCGCTGTTCGTCTTCATTTTCTTGCTGAACCAGTTCGGGATGCTGCCGTTCAAGCCGCTGGGGCTGCCGTTCGGCGGATCGCCGACGGCCGACCTCAACACGACGGTTCCGCTGGCGATTCTGGTTTGGCTCGCGACGTGGGTGCTGTTCTTCCGTTCGCATCTGTCGCATTTGTTCCAGCCGTTCCCGGCGCTGGTGCTCATTAATCTCATCGAGGAGTTCTCGCGTCCGCTGACCCTCGCCGCACGCCTGTTCTTCAATATCTTCGTCGGCGAGCTGCTCTTCATTATCATCTCGTCGATTATCGCGCAGCACATTCAGATCGGGCCGCTCAATCTCTCGCTCGCGGCGGCGATCTTCCCGTTCTTCATTCAGTTTTTCAACTTCTTCGTCGGCACCGTGCAGGCGTTCGTCTTTACTCTCCTGGCCATCGTCTATTTCTCGTTGGCGATGGGCGAAAGTCATTAAGAAAGGTTACGTCCTTGACACCTGAAGCGTTGGTAGCGTCGTTCACCCTCTTGGCCTTCGGCATCATCGTTGCCGGCGTCGCGTTCGGATCCGCCATCGGCGACGGCATCGTTGCCAGCAAAGCGGTTGAAGCGATTTCGCGCCAGCCCGAGGCGCGGCCGAATATCATGACGTTCATGTTCCTCGGCGTCGGCGTGCTGGAAGCGTTCCCGATCATCGGATTGGGTCTCGCGTTCTACATGATCTTCAGCCTCGCGCCGCTGGGCGCGTTGATGGCCAAGGTAACGGGACACTAAGCACCGATGTTCCTGCGGCTCGACGGCACGTTCTTCGTCCAACTCGTGAACTTCGCGATCTTCTTCGCGTTGCTCAACGTGCTGTTTTTGAAGCCCGTCGGCAGAGCGATCGCCAAACGGCGGGAGTACATCAAGAGCGTCACGGCCGACTACGATACGTACCAGGGCGAGGCCAACGCGCTGCGTGCCAACGACGAGCGTCTGCGTGCCGACGCGCGCCGTGACGCCGAGCAGATCGTCGCCAAAGGACGCGCCGACGCGTCCAACGCGACGGCCGAGCTGGCCTCGCAGTACGGCTCGCAGGTGCAGAGCGTCGTCGAGGAGGCGCAGCGGCAGGTTGCGTCCGAACTCGACGCCGCGCGGGCCGCGTCGCAGAAGACCGTCGGCGATCTCGCGGACATGATGGCGGATCGCGCGCTGAGCGAGGCGGCGCGATGAACGACGCGCAACTGTACGTCAGCATCGCGCTGTGGAGTCAGGTCGTTGCGGCCATCCTCTTCATCGCGTTTCTGGTGTGGCTCTGGGTGAAATACTTGATGCCGGCCGTTCTGGCCGCGCAAGAACGCCAGAATAAGCAAATCGCCGAGGCCGAGCGGCATCGCGACGAAGCCAAGGCAACCCTCGATCTGCTGCGCAACCAAATCAGCGGTGCGGAGCGCGACGCGGAGGCGATCAAACAGCGCGCGGTCGCGCACGCCAAGCGCGAGTACGACGCGAACGTCGCCGAAGCGAAGGAAGCCGGCGAACGCGCGTTGGCCAACGCGCAGGGCGAGCTGGCGCGCGCGCGTGCCTCCGCCCGCGATCAGCTGCGTCGCGAAATTCTGGATCGCGCGCTTTCACAAGCTCGTCAGGACGCCGAGCGCCGCGTCGACGCGCCGACGAACGCTCGTCTCGTCAGCGAGTTCCTCGGGTCGCTGGAGAGAGTGTAGCGTGGCAAACGAAACGCTCGCGCGGCGGTATGCCGCCGCAATCTTCTCCCTGGCGCAAGCCGGCAACGCCGTCGATCGAATCGGCACCGATCTCGACAGCGTATCGTCCGCGATCGAGAGCGACGCGCTGGCGCGCGAGTTCTTCGTCGCCCCGGTCATACAGCGCGACGCCAAAGAGCGCGTCATCACCGCGAGCTTCGGCGGCCGCATCCACGAAGTGGCCCTCCACTCGGTGCTGCTGCTCGTTCGCAAGCGCCGCGAAGCGCTGCTGCCTACCATCGTGAGCGAGTATCGCAAGATGGAGCTGCAGGCGCGCGGCGAGGAGCCGCTGACGGTGACGACGGCTCGCGACCTCGACTTCAACGAGCTAGCGGCAATGGTCGAGCGCTTGGAACGTTTATATGGAAAGAAATTCGACGTGAAGCTCGTCGTCGATCCGAAGGTGATCGGCGGCGTGCGCATTCTCATGGGCGATCGCCGGGTCGACGGCACGGTGTCGGGGCGCCTGGAAAATCTCGCTAGAACCCTCTTTGCAAACAACTAGGACTACATCATATGATTAACGCTGACGAAATCGCCGGAATACTGAAGCAGCAGATCGAGAGCTTCAAGACCGAGCTGCAAGAAGACGAAATTGGGACCGTTATCGAGGTCGGTGCGAATCTCGCGCGCGTCTACGGACTGCGCGGAGTTCGCTCGTCGGAGCTCGTCGAGTTCGCCAACGGGCTGCAAGGCGTCGCGTTGAACTTGGAAGAGGACAACGTCGGCATCGTGATCATGGGCTCCGACAAGGACATTAAAGAAGGCGATAAGGTGCGCCGTACCGGGCGCATCGCATCGGTGCCGGTCGGCGACGTCTTGCTCGGCCGCGTCGTCAATCCGCTCGGGCAAGCGATCGACGGTAAGGGCGACATTCAGACGAATCGCTATCGCACGATCGAAAACGTTGCGCCGAGCGTCGTTCAGCGCCAACCCGTCAAGCAGCCGCTGCAGACCGGTATCCGCGCCATCGACGCGCTGATCCCCATCGGCCGCGGTCAGCGCGAGCTCATCATCGGCGACCGTTCGACCGGAAAGACGGCGATCGCGATCGACACGATCATCAATCAAAAAGGCAAGAACGTCTTCTGCATCTACGTCGCGATCGGGCAGAAGAACTCGACCGTCGCGGCGCTCGCGCAAGTACTCGAACAGAAGGGCGCGATGGCGTACACGACCATCGTCTGCGTCGGACCGTCCGAGGCGGCCGCGCTGCGCTGGATGGCGCCGTTCGCCGGCTGCGCGATGGCCGAAGAGCTGATGTATAGCGGCAAAGACGTCCTCATCATCTACGACGATCTCACCAAGCACGCGCAGTCGTACCGCGAGATGTCGCTGCTGCTGCGCCGTCCGCCGGGCCGCGAAGCCTACCCGGGCGACGTCTTCTTCCTGCACTCGCGTCTGCTCGAGCGCGCGGCGAAACTCTCCGACGAGATGGGCGCCGGATCGCTGACGGCGCTGCCGATCATCGAGACGCAGGCGGGCGACTTCTCCGCGTATATTCCGACCAACGTGATTTCGATTACGGACGGCCAGATTTACCTAACGCCCGAGCTGTTCTTCCAAGGTATCCGCCCCGCCGTCGACGTCGGTCTTTCCGTGTCGCGCGTCGGCGGTGCCGCGCAGACCAAAGCCATGAAATCGGTGGCCGGTCAGTTGAAGCTCGAGCTCGCGCAGTATCGCGATCTCGCCGCGTTCGCCAAGCTCTCGAGCGATCTGGACAAGGCGACGCAGATGCAGCTGACGCGCGGTGAGAAGATGACCGAGCTGCTCAAGCAGCCGCAGTACCAGCCGATGGCGATGGAAGATCAAGTCGCGATCGTCTACGGCGCGACCAAAGGCTACGTCAACGACATCGCCACGACGCGTTTGCAGAACTGGGCCAGCGGATTCATCGGCTTCCTTCACGAGAAGCATCCGGACGTGCCGAAGGCGATTGCCGACAGCGGTCAGCTTGCCGACGACGTCAAGAAGCAGCTCGACGCGGCGCTCACGGAGTTCGGAAAAACGTTCTAACATGCCGTCGGTAAGAGACCTTCGCGACCGGATCAAGTCGCTGAAGAACACGCAGCAGATCACCAAGGCGATGAAGCAAGTCGCCGCGGCGAAGATTCGGCGCGCCGAAATCGCGCAGAAACAAGCGCGTCCCTACGCGGATACGCTTGCCGAGATGCTCAACGATCTGATGTCGGCGGTTTCTTCGGTCGACCATCCCTACATGAAGCCGGGTAAAGCCGGTGCGCCGTCGGGCATCGTGCTGATGACCGCCGACAAAGGTTTGGCCGGCGCGTTCAACTCCAACGTGATTCGCGCGGGCGAAGTCGCCGCACGCGAGCGCGGCAACGTGCGCTGGTACGCCCTCGGCGTCAAGGCGCGCAACGCGGTGCGGCGTTTGGGCTCGCCCGACGCACCGTCGTGGACGCTCAACGCCCCGTCGAAGCTCGACACCGCACGCGAAGTCGCGCGGCGCGTTAGCGACGATTTCGTCGCCGGCACGATCTCCGAAGTCGTCATCGTGTCGCAAAAGCTCGTTTCGATGCTGTCTCAAAAACCCGAAACGCGCCGCTTGATCCCTTTCGACCCTTCGACTTCGGCGCAGAGCGCCTACGCTCAGGGTGACAAGAAGCCCAGCGGAGCAGTAGAGTTTGCGGGGTCGCCGGAGTTCGTGCTGTCGCGGCTGCTGCCGAAGTATCTGGAGTTCACGATCTTCTCGGCGATGCTCGAAACCGACGCGGCGTTCTTCGCGGCGCAGCTGCTGGCGATGACCAACGCCACCGACAACGCCAAAAAGCTCATCGACGAACTCACCATCCAAATGAACAACGCTCGCCAGGCGGCGATCACCAAAGAACTGCTGGAAATCGTAGCCGGCGCGGAAGCGCTCGGCGTCGAGTAGAACCACCAAAACTAAGGACGAGAGAAATGGCTACTGCTACCGGAAAAGTCGTGCAAGTACTCGGAAACGTCGTGGACGTACAGTTCACGCCGGAGACGCTGCCCAACATCAACGACGCGCTCAGCGTTCGCGTCAACGAAGACGCGCACGCTGCCAGCAACGGCGCGGCGAGCGCGAGCGGGATTCAGCTCGGCGGCTCCGCGATGCAGGCGCGCGATCTGATCTTGGAAGTGCAGGACGAGCTCGGTAACGATCAAGTGCGCTGTTTGGCGCTCGGGTCGACCGACGGACTCGTACGCGGTGCACCCGTCACGGCGCTCGGCGGTCCGATCCAGGTTCCGGTGGGCGAAGGCACCTTGGGACGCATCTTCAACGTGCTCGGCCAGACGATCGACAGCGACGAGCCGGTGAAAGCTTCGGCGCAGTGGCCGATTCATCGTCCCGCGCCGGAGTTCAAGTATCAGGATCCGACGCCGCGCATCTTCGAGACGGGCATCAAAGTCGTCGATCTCATGGCGCCGTACACGCGCGGCGGCAAGGTCGGTCTCTTCGGCGGTGCCGGCGTCGGCAAGACGGTGCTCATTCAAGAGCTCATCCGCAACATCGCGTACGTGCACAAAGGCTTCTCGGTGTTCACCGGCGTCGGCGAACGCACGCGTGAAGGCAACGACTTGTGGCTCGAAATGAAAGAGTCGGGCGTGCTCGCGCAAACGACGCTCGTCTTCGGTCAGATGGACGAGCCGCCGGGCGTGCGTTTCCGTATCGCGCAGACCGGCGTCACGATGGCCGAGTATTTCCGCGACGAGCTCGGCGCCGACGTCCTGTTGTTCATGGACAATATCTTCCGCTATCTGCAAGCGGGTTCCGAAGTCTCGGCGCTCATGGGACGCATGCCGTCCGCCGTCGGTTATCAGCCGACGCTCAGCACCGACGTCGGCATTCTCGAAGAGCGCATCACGTCCACGCGTAAGGGTTCGATCACGTCGGTGCAGGCGGTGTACGTGCCGGCCGACGACTACACCGATCCGGCCGTCGCCGTGACGTTCGCTCACCTCGATGCGACGACGGCGCTTTCGCGTCCGATTTCGGAGCTCGGCATCTATCCGGCGGTCGATCCGCTGGCGTCGAGCTCGCGCATCCTGGATCCGCAAATCATCGGCGAAGAACACTACAATGTGGCGCGCGGCGTGCAAGAGACGCTGCAGCGGTACAAAGATCTGCAAGATATCATCGCGATTCTGGGCGTCGAAGAGCTGTCGGAAGAAGACAAAGTCGTCGTCGGTCGCGCGCGGCGCATTCAGCGCTTCTTCTCGCAGCCGTTCTTCGTCGCCGAACAGTTCACGGGACGTTCCGGCAAGTACGTCAAGCTCGCCGATACGATTGCGTCGTTCAAAGAGATCCTCGACGGCAAGGTCGACTCGCTGCCGGAAGGCGCGTTCTTCTACGCCGGAACGATCGACGAAGTCCGCGAGAACGCCGAAAAGATGGCGGTCGTCTAAACCGTCATGGCCGCCACCGTTCCGTTCAAGCTCATCACCCCCACCCGGGTCGTCTACGACGGCCAGGCCGAGCTCGTCATCGCCGTAACGACCGAGGGCGAAGAGGGCATCCTGCCCAAGCACGCGCCGTTCTTGGCCGCGTTGCGGCCGGGGGTGCTGCGCGCCAACGTCGCCGCCGACGGAAAGACCGAGCGTCTCGAGCTGGCGACCGGCGAAGGCTTCATGCAGGCACTCCCCGATCGCGTCACCGTCCTGGTCGACGAAGCCCTCCGTTTCGAGGACGTCGACGTGGCGCGCGCGCGGGAAGAGCTCGCCGCCGCGACCGAGCGCCAAAAGGCACAAACGATCGACTCGCCGGCGTTCGCACGCGAGCAAGCCGCGATCGATTTTGCCAACGCAAAACTGCGCGTAACGGGGCATTAGCGCTCGGGCCGCAGGCCAAGGCCGCAACGGCTTCGTAAGCGAAACAGCCCGCACAGCATGCTCGATAGGCTCGAAACGACGCTCCGCGTGCGGGGCGGCGTCCGTTTAGAAGGCTCGGTAGCGACGCACGGTGCGAAAAACGCCGCGCTGCCGATCATGGCCGCGTGCTTGCTTGCAAAAGGCACCGTTACGCTGCACCGGATTCCGCACATCACCGACGTCTCGGTGATGTGGTCGCTGCTCGAAGCGCTCGGCGCACGCATCCGTTACGAGGGCGACGACACCGTTACCATCGACGCCGGTAACGTTGCGTCGTATCGGGCGCCGTACGCGCTGGTGCGCAAACTAGCCGCGTCGTTCGATATCGTGGGGCCGCTCCTGGGTCGGTTCGGCCGCGCCGAAGTCCCGCTTCCCGGCGGCTGCGTGCTCGGCACGCGCGCGACCGACATGCACGAACAAGCTTTCGTGGCGCTCGGATGCGACGTCCACAACGCGCACGGTTACTTGATCGCCGAATCGAAGCATCCGCGTCTGCGCGGCGCAACGGTCGAGTTTCGCATGCCCAGCGTCGGCGCGACGAAGAACGCAATGCTCGCGGCGGTGGTCGCCGACGGAACGACGACGCTCAAGAACGTCGCAATGGAACCCGAAGTCGTCGACCTTGCGAACTTCTTGGTCGCGACGGGCGCGAAGATCGCCGGACAGGGGACCGACACGATCGTCATCGACGGCGTCGACGAGCTGCACGGCGCCGAATACGAAATCATCTCCGACCGCATCGTTGCCGGAACGCTGTTGCTTTCGGGAGCCGTGACGCGGGGCGACGTGACGGTGACCAAATGTAACCCCGAGCATTTGCGCGCCGCACTCGAGAAGTTCGTGGAGTGCGGAATCGTCACGGTGACCGGCGACGACTGGATTCGCGTCAAAGCCGACGGCATTACCGGCGGGACCGACATTCTCACCGCGCCGCACCCCGGTTTCCCAACCGATTTACAGCCGCAGATGGTAGCGTTTCTCAGCACGTGTCCGGGAACGAGCGTCGTCGAGGAATCGATCTTCAACGCGCGCTTCTCCTACGTCAACGAGCTGGCGCGCATGGGCGCCGACGTCAAGGTGACGATGGAGAGCAACGCGGCGGTGATCAAAGGCGTTCGTCAGCTTTCGGGTGCGCCGGTCGAAGCGCCGGACATTCGTGCCGGTGCGGGATTGGTCGTGGCTGGATTGGCGGCCGCCGGCGAGACCGAAATCATCGGTTTGGAATACATCGATCGCGGTTACGAGCGCTTGGAAGAGCTGCTTTCAGATTTGGGTGGCCAGGTGCAGAGAAGCAGCGGCGTCACGCCGTTGACCGAACCCGCCGGCTTCTTCGAAACCAGCGAATACCCCAGAATTTCAGCTGCAGGCTAGGAGTCTTTTTTTTTGGATATCGGGATCGATCTCGGCACGGCCAACGTGCTCGTGCACGTCAAGGGCAAAGGCATCGTCTTACGCGAGCCGTCCGTCGTGGCCAAGGACATGAACACCGGCCGCGTGCTCGCCGTCGGCGAGGAAGCGCGTCAGATGCTCGGCAAAACGCCCGCACACATTCAGGCGATTCGGCCGCTGCGCGACGGCGTGATCGCGGACTTCGAAGTCACCGAAGCGATGCTTTCGTACTTCATCAAGAAGGTTATGAAAGATCGCTCGTGGTGGTCGTCGATCGTCAAACCCAAGCCGCACGTGACGATTTGCGTGCCGGCCGAGATTACCAGCGTCGAGGAGCGCGCCGTCAAAGACGCGGCTAAGCTGGCGGGTGCCCGCGACGTCGAAATCGTCGAGGAGCCGATGGCGGCCGCCATCGGCGCGGGGCTTCCCATCGACGGTCCGTCGGGCAGCATGGTCGTCGATATCGGCGGCGGAACGACCGACGTAGCGGTCATTTCGTTGGGCGGTATCGTCGTCTCGCAGTCGCTGCGCGTGGCGGGGAATAAGCTCGACGATGCCATCGTTCGTTACATTCGCCGGGTCTACAACTTGATGATCGGCGAGCGCACGGCCGAAGAGATCAAGATCAAGATCGGCTCCGCTTACAAACTCGAGCAAGAGCTCGCGATGGAAATTCGCGGGCGCGATCTGATCAACGGTCTGCCCAAGACGGTGAAGATCACGAGCGAAGAGATTCGCGAAGCGCTCAACGAGCCGGTTGGCGCGATCGTCGAAGCGGTGAAGTCGGTGCTCGAAAAGACGCCGCCGGAGCTGGCGTCGGATATCATCGATCGCGGCATCATTCTCACCGGGGGAGGCGCGCTGCTGCGCGGACTCGACAAGCTGCTTTCGGAAGTGACGGGCGTACCGGCGATCGTCGCGGACGATCCGCTTTCGTGCGTCGCGTTGGGAACGGGGGCCCGCGTTCACGTCTGAGTCGCGCGTAAACCGAGTCGTCGACGCCAGCGCCGAGCGCCTCGAAGAGGTGGTCGAAGAGGTTGCCAACGTCGTCTTTGCCGGTGGAACGATCATCTTTCCGACCGATACGAGCTATGCGCTCGCGTGCGATCCGCAGCGCAGCGACGCGGTCGATCGCGTCTACACCGCGCTCGGGCGTCCGGATCAGCGTCCGCTCACGATCCACGTAGCGTCGGTGGCGGAGTTCTTGGAGTACGCTGCCGGCAATAAGCTCGCGGTGCTCGTCGCCAAACGTTTTCTCCCCGGCCCCGTCATCGTGTTGATTCGCAAGCCGCGCTTCGTCAGCGACGATTTGACGGCCGGCCTGCAAACGGTGGCGTTTCGCGTTCCCGACGACGAGCTGGCGGCATCGTTGCTGGAACGGTGCGGACCGTTAGCGGGCGTTTCGGCAAATCCGCCGGGCGGTCCAAGGTACCGCGGCGACGGTGCGTGCGATTCGCTGCCGCCGGCCGATTTGCTGATCCAACACGGACCGACGCTCTACGACCGCGAATCGACCATTGTCGATCTCACCGGTGTGCACGCGCGCCTGCTTCGGGAAGGCGTGGTGCCGGAAGCGCGTCTTGCGGAACTTCTCGGCCCGATCGAACGTCCTACGGTAAAGGTGCGTACTCAAGCGAAATGATCCGAAGTCTGCTGGCCGTCGTCCTCACCCTCGCGTTCCTGGCGCCGACGCCGCGTCCGCGCGTCCCGGCAACGCCCGGACAGGCGCCCGTGCCGGTCTCGCCGCCGCCCGCGGCGATGCCCTCACCGCAGCCCGAGGCTTCGAGCGGCGCGGCGACGATGGAGTTCGGCGTTTGGACCGTACACGCGACGTCGGTGGACGCGAACATCAAAACCGGCGATTTCCACACCAACGAAAAAGTGTTGATGACGCGGGCCGGCGGCGACGTCACGGCCGACAAAGCCAACGGCAACTATAAGAAATCGACCGTCTATTTGGTCGGGCACGTCGTCATGCACGATAACAGTGGAAACTACGGCGGGCTGGGTGGTGGTTCGGCGAAATCGAACGGACCCTCGACGCTAACGGCCGACCGCGCGGAAATCGACGGCCAGGCAAAACTCTATAAAGCGATCGGCAACGTGCATTACGTCGAGAACGACACCGTCGTGGATTCCGCGAACGGCACGCTCAACGACGAAACCCACGATCTCGATCTCAGCGGCAACGTGCGCATCACGCAGGGTACGCGCAAGGTCGACGCGGACAACGTCGTCTACAACACCATCACCGGTCAAGCGCACGCCGAAGGCAACGTGACGATGCAGTTTCCCGGACAGCTGCATCGCGGCCTCGCGACCCCCAAGCCGTTGAACGTTCCCAAGAATCCGATCACCCAGCCGGTGGGAAGCGCGTCGCCCGCTCCGTAACCCGTATGGCATCGCACGAGCCGGCGCCGTCCCTCTTCGCACGCCCCGAAAACGTGCCGCTGGCCGCTAGGATGCGGCCGCAATCGCTCGACGAATTCGTCGGACAACACTCCGTGCTCGGTCCCGGCCGTGCGTTACGGCGCGCGATCGAAGCCGATACGGTTCCGTCGATGATTTTGTGGGGCCCGCCCGGCACCGGAAAGACGACCCTCGCCGAAATCGTTGCGCATCGTACGGGCGCTTATTTCGAGCGGCTTTCGGCCGTTAGCGCGGGCGTAGCCGATCTTCGCCGCGTGATGGCCGAGGCGAAAGCGCGCTTGCGGGCCGGCACGCGCACCGTGCTCTTCATCGACGAGATCCATCGCTTCAACAAGGGGCAGCAAGACGCGGTTCTCCCGTACGTCGAGGATGGAACGGTGACCCTCATCGGCGCGACAACCGAAAATCCGTCGTTCGAAGTGAACTCCGCACTCCTCTCGCGTGCGCGCGTGTTCGTGCTTTCGGCGCTGAGCGACGACGACGTCGGAAGCATCGTCGATCGCGCCTTGAGCGACGCGCAGCGCGGCCTCGGGGATCGCACGGTCGTGCTGGAGCCGGACGCCCGCAAGACCCTGATCGATCTCGCCAACGGCGACGCGCGCGCGGCGCTCAACGCCCTCGAGTTTGCAGCCGCGACGGCTTCGGAGCGTGACGGCAAGCGCATCGTCGGACGCGCGCTCGTGCTCGACGCCATGCAGCGCCGCGGCACCGTCTACGACAAGGGCGGGGAGGCTCACTACGACACCATCAGCGCCTTCATCAAGTCGATACGCGCGAGCGATCCCGACGCCGCCGTCTATTGGCTGGCACGGATGATCGACGGCGGCGAAGACGCGCTCTTCATCGCGCGCCGGCTGGTGATCCTAGCATCGGAAGACGTAGGTTTGGCAGACTCACGCGGAATCTCGGTCGCGATCGCGGCACAGCAAGCGGTCCATTTCGTGGGCATGCCCGAAGGGTTCTTTCCGCTGGCTCACGCGACGCTGTACTTGGCGAAGGCGCCTAAGAGCAACAGCGTCGGTCGGGCCTACGGCGCGGCCGCGCACGACGTCGAAGAGACGCGCAACGACCCGGTACCGCTGCACCTGCGCAACGCTCCTACGGGACTGATGCGTCAACTCGGCTACGGCAAAGACTACCACTACGCTCATGACGATTACGACGTCAAACAATTGAACTTGCCTGACAATTTAAAAGACCGCAAGTATTATGAGCCGGGCGAGAATGACAAATAAAAAAGGCGGCCTGGTTTTTTTCCCAGACCGCCAGTTTCCCGTTGCTACTTCTCGGAGTGTGCGTTGGAGCTTCGCACGAGTGTTATGGTAAAGGGCACGCCTGGGAGCGCCCTGTGAGTCATCAAAATTCTTCGCGCGTGTATCTCGACTACGCGGCGACTACTCCCTTACGCAAGGAAGCTGCGGATGCCATGAGTTTGGCACTAAGCGAGGGTCCGTTCAATCCCAGTTCGCTGCATGCGGAGGGCCGGCGCGCTCGCGCAGTGCTCGACGACGCGCGCGACCGCGTTGCGCGCGTTCTCGGCGTCGCGCGTAAAGGCATCACGTTTACCGGCAGCGGTTCGGAAGCAGACAACTTGGCGATCGTGGGAGCCGCGCGCGCCGCCGCGCGCCGTGGCCGCGGGCGTCACGTCGTCGCGAGCACGATCGAACATCACGCGGTGCTGCACGCGCTCGACTCGCTCGCGGAGAACGGCTTCGACGTAACGCTCGTGCCGGTCGACGAGCGCGGCGTGGTGGCGACGCAGGCGTTCGAAGCGGCCCTGCGCGATGACACGGTCGTTGCGTCGGTCATGTACGCGAACAACGAAATCGGAACGATTCAACCCGTCGAGCAGCTCGCGGCAATCGCGCGCTCGCGGGGCGCGTTCTTTCATACGGACGCCATCCAAACGCCCTTATGGCTCCCGGTCGACGTGCAGACCCTGCGCGTCGATGCAATATCGCTCTCCGCCCACAAATTTTATGGACCCAAAGGCGTGGGCGTTCTCGCGACGGGCGACGGCGTCGCGATCGAGCCGCTGGTGTACGGCGGCGGCCAAGAGTTCGGACGCCGCTCCGGGACCGAGAACGTCGGCGGGATCGCCGGATTGATGCGCGCGCTGGAGCTCGCGGAGGCGGAACGGACGCCGACGCGCGTCCGCGTCGAAGCGCTGCGCGACCGCCTGGAGCGGGGAATCCTCGAAACGGTGCCCGACGTTCGCGTCAACGGCGCCGACGCGCCGCGCCTGCCGAACGTCCTCAACGCGAGTTTTGCCGGCATCGCTTCGGACGAGCTGCTGGTGCGCTTGGATTTAGACGGCGTCGCCGTATCGGCCGGGAGCGCGTGTACCTCGGGCGTGCTCGAACCCAGTCACGTGATTGCCGCGCTCGGCACCGGCGTCGCGTGGAGAAGCGGCGCGATTCGATTCTCGCTTGGCATCGGCACGACCGATGCCGAGATCGATCGCGCGCTGGAAGCCGTCGCCGCCGGCGTGGCCAATCTGCGCCGCGTTCGCGCGCGCGCGTAACCGAATCCACTATTAAGGATCCCCAAAGGTCCTTAGCATTGCATAATCGTCTCGTCCGGTTGGTTAAGACCGAGTGGCGTCGTCAGGGATGCGGTTGGTGAATTAGTTTCATTACGCTGTATCCAGCACTCATCTTAAGCAGAGGACAAAGCAACGATGCGTACGTCCCCCGTTTCAATCATTCTTTCGGCCGTCGCGGCGCTCGCGCTCAGCGCGTGCGCCGGATCCGGCGGAAGCGGCCGAGCCGGCGCTGCTCTCCCGAACGGATCGCAACCCGAGTTAGCCTCTTCCGACTTCGGCGCCGCCTATCTGCAACCGCACGTTGGAGTGAAGCACCTCTCGCACATCATTTACATCATGATGGAGAATCAGGGCTTCGACGACGTCATCGGCCACGAAAATCCCAGCACGTACGGTGCGGATACTCCGCATATTACGGCATTGGCCCTGAAGTACGGCCTCCAAACGTTCAGCTTCGGTACCACGCACCCAAGCCTGCCGAACTACTTGTCGCTGTTCGCCGGAAGCTACTTCGGCATTCAGGACGACAACGCGAGCTGCTACGCTCAACCCGCGCAGAGCCCGTGCGATAAGCAGGCGGCGAACGCAAAAAACTTGGCCGATCTGCTCGAAGGAAAGCACATGACCTGGAAAGTTTTCGAGCAATCGATGCCCAGCGCGGGATACCTCGGCCCGCAGTATCCGCCGGCCACCACGAGCGGAAACGGCCCGACGCACTACGCGCAAAAGCATAACCCGCTGCTGTACTTCAAGGACGTCGCCACGAACTCGACGCGCCTGAAGAACATCGTGCCGCTCAAGAGCATGTCGGATATCGCGAGCGCGCTCTCGAATCCGTCCACGGCGCCCAACTTCACCTTCATCGTTCCGGATCAATGCCACGACATGCACGGAACGACGGACTGTCCGTCGGGCGACGCACTACTGATCGAGGGCGACAAGTACGTTCATCAGCTCGTCGAAACGATCTCGCGTTCGAAGACGTTCGTCGCCGGCACGGCGATCGTCGTGGCGTGGGATGAAGACGACTACAGCTCCCAAACGGGGTGCTGCAAATCGATCTATCCGCACGGCGGCGGACACATTCCCGTGATCGTCATCACGCCGAACTACGGCAAGCCGATTCAGAGCGCGCTGCCCTCGAACCATTACTCGGAGCTGCGCTTCATCGAGGACGCGTTCGGCCTATCTCACCTGGGCGAGAGCTCGTCGACCGTGCCGACGCTCATGGAACTCTTGCCGTAACGGCCCCCCGTCGCAGGCGCCTCCCCGGCGCGGAGGCGCCTGCGTAGCTTGTGGCCCAAAAGGGGATATTGACGGCGCGGCCCGAACCGCGACCGACCTTGGAGGGCAAGCGAGCGTGACCGCAGACACCAGCAGCGTAATACGCGACATCCTCGTCGGTGTAGGCGTCTTCTTATTCGGTCTGGGCATCTTCATCGCGATGCTCGCCCTGTCCAAGACCCTCAAACGGCTCGGCACGACCCTCGACGGCGTCGACCGGCAGCTGGAAAACCTCGGCGAGCCCGTCGCGAAGACGTTGAGCCACGTCGACGGCATAGCCGGCACGGCCGACGAGACCCTGGCCCGGTTGGGCGGGGTGGTCGGATCGCTCGAGAGCGTCGCCGGCAGCCTCTCCGATACGGCCGACCTCGCCAAACGCGCCTTCACGCCGGCGCTCGTCAACGTGGGCGCCGCCGCGAGCGGAATCAGCGCTGGTTTACGGCGCTTGGTTACGGGAAAGAAGTCCACAGACCAACCCTAAGCTAGGAGTCGGTTTATTATGAGCAACGGTAAAGGCGGAGGTGGATTCTTCGTCGGCTTTCTCATCGGCGCTATCGTCGGAGGTGCCGCCGCCGTTTTGCTTTCGCAAGAAGATACGCGGGACATCGTCGTTGGAAAGGTGCGCGAAGCGGGTAATTTTGCCAAGGATGCCACCGAAGATTTGCGCGGCAAGGTGGGCGACGTGACGTCGCAGTGGCAATCGAGCGCGTCCGAGCTGTACGAGCGCGGCCGCCAGGTTGTTGAGAACGCGCGCACGACCCTCGACGCCGCCGTCGACGAGGGCCGCAACGCGGCGACGCAAACGCGCGGCGAACTCGAGAGTGAAGCAATGACATCCCGGGCAGATGCTCGGGACGGGGGATAACACATTGGACATCAAGGTCAACGTACGTGAGGCACCGGGTGACTGTTACGTCGTCGATTTGAGCGGCGAGATAGACGTCTATACGTCGCCGAAGGTCAAGGATGCAATCGGCGAGCTGATCGATCGGGGCGTCTACCATCTCGTGATCAATCTCGAGAAGGTTCGCTACATCGATTCGACCGGACTTGGCGTTCTCATCGGCGGTCTCAAGCGCGTGCGCGAGCACGGCGGTTCGGTCAACCTCGTTTGCACGAACCCGCAGATCAAGAAAATATTCGACATCACCGGACTCGTGAAGATCTTCGGCATCTTCGATAACGAGGACTCGGCGATGAAGGCGCTTGTGTGAAACAAGCGGTCGAGCAGTTGAGTACCGATCTCGTCGAGCTGCGCATTCCAAGCCGAGCCGAATGGGTTGCGCTAGCTCGACTGGCGGTCGCCGCGGTTGCCAATCGACTGCGCTTCTCGATCGAAGACATCGAGGATATTAAGCTTGCGGTGGCGGAGGCGTGTACCGCCGTCATCCAACACGAACGCCACGGCGAGTTCATCGATCTCACGTGTGAGACGTCGTCGAACGGACTTCGCGTTCGCGTGCGCGACGCGGGCCGGCAGGCGCTCTCTCGTGAGAACGGCAAAACCATGGATCTCGACGAAGCGCGTATCGCCGGATTGGGCGTTTTTCTCATTCGTACGCTAATGGACGAGGTGGCGTACGACGTCGATCCCGAGGCGGGGACGGACCTCGTAATGGTTAAGAGGCTGCAGGGCGCAACGGCATAACGACGTGACCGAACGTGACGACTCGCGCCCGGACCGCGAACGGACGCGCGCGCTCTTTTCTCTTTTTGCCGATGCGCGTAAGCGACATGAGAGCTACCCGGAGCGCCACGACCAACAGTACGAATCGCTGCGCGATGAGCTCGTCGTCGCGCACCTGAACCTCGTGCGCTTCTTGGCGGTCAAGTTTGCCAATCGCGGCGAGCCGCTCGACGATCTCGTTCAGGTCGGCACCGTCGGATTGCTCAAGGCGATCGATCGCTTCGAAACCGATCGCGGCGTTGAGTTCACGACCTACGCTACGCCGACGATCGTCGGCGAGATCAAGCGCTACTTCCGCGATAAAGGCTGGGCGGTGAAGGTGCCGCGGCGGCTCCAGGAACTCAATCTCGCGGTCAACCGTGCCAGCGACAAACTCGCGATCGAGATGGGGCGCAGCCCGACCGTCGGCGAGCTGGCGACCCATCTCAACGCAACCGAAGAAGAAATTCTCGAAGCGCAAGAACTCGGGCAGGCGTACAACCTGCTCTCGCTCGACAGCGAAGTCTCCGGCGAGACCGAGAAAAAATCTCAGACCCTCGCCGATACCGTCGGTCACAACGACGCCGGTTTGGAGCTGCTCGAAGACCGCGCCAATCTCGAACGCGCGTTCACCGTGCTCACGGGCCGCGAGCGAGTGATCATTTACTTACGGTTTTACGAGTCGGTCTCGCAGACGGAAATCGCCAAACGGCTCAACGTCTCGCAGATGCACGTTTCGCGCTTGCAAGCCAAAGCGCTCGAAAAACTCCGCACCGTACTCGCCGAACAGTAATCCTTACGACGCGACGTAGATCCGATTGCGGCCGGAGCGTTTGGCCTCGTAACACGCTTCGTCGGCGCGGCGCAGTGCCTGCGCGACACTGTGAACCGTGCAATCGACGGAGATCACGCCGATACTGGCGCCGACCCGCAACGCTTGTCCGTTCCACAGCAACGTGACGCCGCCGATCGCTTCGAGAATGTCGCGTGCGATGTTCTCGGCAACCGACGGCGGACAGCCGCGCAGCAGCGCGACGAACTCGTCGCCGCCGATGCGCGCCAGCAAGTCGACGCGGCGCAGTTTTGCGCTCGCGGCCGTCGCAAGCTGCACGAGAATGCGGTCTCCGGCTTCGTGTCCGTGCCGGTCGTTGATCGGTTTGAATCCGTCGAGATCGAAATAGATCAAGCCGTGCGTCATTCCGCCGGCGCGCGTCTCTTGGAGAGCCTCTTCCAGCGCGCGCTCGAGCGAACGCCGGTTGTGTACGCTGGTAAGCGGATCGTGCGAAGCCTCGTAACTGAGCTGCCGCTCGCGCTCGTACTCTTCGGTGATGTCGCGGTACACGACGATCGAATAGACGCTGCTCGCTAGCGCTTGTTTGATCGGGCGACCGCTGGCTTCAGCCCAAAAGCGCGTTCCGTTCGCGCGGTACAGCGCTAATACGCCGTGCACCGGTTCGCCGTCGAGGAGGCGCCGGCGCCACTCTATCAACGTCTCGACGTTGGTTTCGGGGCCGGCAAGGAAGTCGGACGCGCGGCCGATGACCTCTTCGCGCCGGTAACCGACGAGCCGTAAAAACATCTCGTTGACGTAGGCCAGTACCCACTGATTCGCGCCCTCGCGACGCTCGAAGACGGCCATCGCGTCGCTGGCTTGATTCATCGCGGCCGAGAGCAGCTCGAGATTCTCGTTCGTTCTCACGCGGTCGGTGACGTCGCGCTGTATCGCGACGACTCCCAAAAGATTGCCGTCGTCGTCGCAGAGCGGGCGCATGTTGATCTGGGCCCAGAACGTCGTCCCGTCCTTGCGATAGCGCAGCGTCTCGAGTTCGACGGGCAGTTTGGCGATGAGGGTCTGCGAGACGCGTTCGACCGCCGCGCGATCGGTCTTGGGACCGTACATCAACTCGGGGAACTGCCCGATCGCCTCTTCCACCCGGTAGCCGGTCTGGCGCTCGAACATGGGGTTGACGTAGCGGATCCGGAACGGGATCGGCCCCGGCGCGTAGTCGTAGACGATGACGGCGTCATTGGCGTTCTCAATAGCCGTAATCAGGAACGGCTCAAAGCTTCGTTCCATGGGATGGGGGTTCTTCGGCCCCGCTTGCCCGGCCGCCCCTCACCGGTAGTAGGAGGGTGGGGGGCGTTTCTGCTATCATTTGTGGCTAGCCCATGAAGTCTCAAGAGTTACGACAAGCCTGGATCGATTTTTTTGTTTCCAAGGGGCATAAGCTGTTGCCGCCGGCGACGCTCATCCCCCACGAGATGTCGACGACGCTCTTTACGATCGCCGGCATGGAGCAGTTCGTACCGGTCTTCCTCGGCGAGCAGCCCGCGCCGGCCCCCCGCGCGGTGACGGTCCAGCGCTGCCTGCGCGTTGCGGGCGCAAAGAGCGATATCGAAAACGTCGGCCGGACCGGCCGGCACGGCACCTTCCTCGAGATGCTCGGAAACTTCAGCTTCGGCGACTACTACAAGCGCGAAGCGATCGCGATGGCATGGGAGTTCGTCACCAAGACGCTCGCGCTCGACCCGAGCAAGCTCTACGTCACGGTGCACACGAGCGACGGCGAAGCCGAGCGTATTTGGGTCGACGACATCGGGCTGGAGCCGTCGCGCGTCACGCGTTTCGACGAAGACAACTTTTGGACGATGGGTTCGACCGGTCCGTGCGGGCCGTGCAGCGAGATCTTCTACGACACCGGCGCCGAAAACGCCAGTGGACCCGACGATACGGGACCAAACCTTGGCAACCGCTACGTCGAGTTCTGGAATCTGGTTTTCCAGCAATACAATCGCACGTCGGACGGCAAGCTGGTCGACCTGCCGCGTAAGGCGATCGATACCGGCGCGGGTTTCGAGCGCGTGCTGGCGTTGGCCAACGGCGTGGCGTCGATGTACGACACGGATCTCTTCTCCGACATTATCGCCGCTATGCCGCCTGGTGAGGGTTCGCTCTCGCCGGCGGAGCGCGGTACGCGGCAAAACATCGTCGCCGATCACGCGCGGGCCGCTACGTTTCTCATCAACGACGGCATCTATCCGTCCAACACCGATCGCGGCTACGTCTTGCGGTTTCTGATTCGCCGCGCGATTCGCAACGGCAGGCTGCTGGGCTTTCCCAACGGGTTTCTCACCGAACTCGTGCCGGCCGTCGTGAAGTCGCTCGAGCCGGGCTACCCCGAGCTTCGGCAGAACGTCGGCCGCATCGCCAATGCGTTACGGACCGAAGAGCAGACCTTCGACCGGACGCTCGAGCGCGGCATGAAGATGCTCGACGGCCTCATCGACGACGCGATCGCCAACTGCACGCGTCTGGTGAGCGGCGAGGACGCGTTCATGCTGCACGACACGTACGGGTTCCCGATCGAGCTGACGCGCGAGATCACGGGCGAACACGCCGCCGCCGTCGATACGGTGGCGTTCGAGCAGCTGATGAATCAGCAGCGCGAACGCGCTCGCAGCGACGCGGCCGCGAAGCGCGCCGTCGTCTCGCTCGCGGAAGTTCCCGCGATCAAGAGCGAGTTTACCGGTTACGACGGTCTCTCGAGTGACGGCGAAATCGTCGCCATTCTTGCAGGCGACAAGCCGGTGCAAACGCTGAGCGCCGGGCAAGAGGGGACGCTGATTCTCGATCGTTCGTCGTTCTACGCCGAGCGCGGCGGACAGGTCGGCGATCGCGGCATCGTCAGCAGCGACACCGGCACGTTCGAAGTGCGCGACACGCAGTACATGGGCGACGCCATCGCGCACGCCGGCGTCGTGACCGGCGGAGAAATCACGGCCGGCGAACGCGTGCGTACCGAAGTCTACGATTGGTGGCGCCGCGAGATTCGCCGCCATCACACGTCGGCCCATCTGCTGCAGCGCGCGCTCAAAGACGTGCTCGGCGACGACGTCGTGCAGGCCGGTTCGTGGGTCGGGATCGACCGCATGCGTTTCGATTTCCGCTGGCCGGGCGGAGCGCTCTCGCCCGAACAGAAGCACTCGGTCGCGCACCGCGTCAACGAGATGATTCGCGACGACTCGCACCTGGTGACGCGCGTCATGCCGCTGGATCAGGCGCGAGAAAGCGGCGCGATCTGGATGGCGGGTGAAAAGTACGGCGAGCTGATCCGCGTCGTTCAAGCCGGACCGTCGGTTGAGTTTTGCGGCGGTACGCATTCGCACACCACGGGCGAGCTCGGCATGTTCCTCATTCTGTCCGAGTTCTCGGTCGGCAGCGGCATCCGGCGCATCGAGTCGTGCGTCTCCGACGCCGCCGAAACGTTCGTCACGCGTCAGAGCGATCTCGTTTCGACGTTGTCGTCGTCGCTGGCCACGACGCCCGACGAGCTCGGCGATCGCATCGCCAAACTGCAACGCGAGGTTCGCGATCTCCAAACGGGCCTGGGACAACTCAAAGCGCGCCTGGCCGCCGCCGACGCGCAAACGTACGTCGAGCGCGCCGAGCGCAAAGGCGATCGCAGCTTCGTTGGTGCGGTCGTGCACGAAGCCAACGGCGAAGCGCTGCGGCATTTGAGTCAAGCGATTCGCAACCGTTTGCCTTCGGGGGTCATCGCGCTCGCCGGCGTGGACGACGGTACCGTCAGTTTGTTGGTGAGTGCGAGCGACGACTTGGTGCGCGGCGGCGTTCACGCCGGTAACCTCGTCAAGCTGGCCGCACCGCTCGTCGACGGCAAAGGCGGCGGACAACCGGCGCAGGCACAAGGGGGCGGGAAAAATGCCGGTGGGGCCGACGCCGCGCTGCGCGCGATTCGCGACGCCGTGCTGGCGTGACATGAAGCGCGCGCTGGTCGCTCTAGCCCTCATCCTTGCCGCGGCCGGCGCGACGCCGGCCGAGCTCGATTCGCAGTACGTGCTGCAGCGCTACGCGGTAGCGATCGAGACGGTGCCCGTTCCCAAGGCGGTCATCTTTACGTATACGGTTTCGCAAGCGGGGCCGAGCAACATCGATCAGCGGCACGTCGTCTATCGCAACGGATCGCAGGTGCGCGACGAAACGCTTGCGGTCGACGGCGTCGCATTGGTGCATAAAATCGTCAGCTTCGGGCGGCGCGAGGACCGGTACGACGTGTCGCGCATCGCGCCCAAGGCCGCAGCGTACGAACTGCTCTTCCTGCGTTCGCTCAAAGACGGTCACCACGTCGATTATCAATACGCCGCGGCGCCGCTGATCCATGGAGCGGACGCCGTCGTCGACCGCGTGACGATCGACGGACTGAAGTATCTTCCGAAGGACGTGCGTTTCAAGACCGGCACGCAGAGCTCGAGCGGTACCGCGCACATTGCGTACGCCCAGTTCGGAAAGTACTGGATGCCGGTGCTGGCCGAAGTCACCGCGGTCGTCAATGGGAAGCCGGCGCGCGAACGGATCGCCTGGAGCGACTACCGCTTCCCCGATTCGCTTCCGCCCTCGACGTTCGAACCGCCGCGGCCGCTGCCGCACGCCACGCTTCCGCCGATTTGACGGCAGGCTCGTGCGCGTAAGGCCTGCGGTCCTCGCGGGAGTCGTCGCGGCCGTCATCACCGCCGCACTCTCGCACCTGCGCGCCACGCCGTACGACAATTACGTTTATCTGGCGCAAGCGTTGCTGCACGGGCACGCGTGGATCGACTTGCCGGGCGCGTGGATCGATGCATTGCGGTACGCCGGACGCTATTACGTCATCGAGGCGCCGCTGCCGGCGATTCTGCTGTTGCCCTACGTTGCCGCTGCCGGATTGCAGGCGAATCAAACGGTGCTCTCCGTCGCGCTGTGCGGCGTCGCGGTCGGTGCGGCGTGGCAGCTCGGCGAGCGCTTCGGATTGTCCCAGGCGAGCAACGCGTGGATCTGCGCGTTTCTGTTAGCCGGAACGGATCTGCTGTGGTGTGCGACGTTCGGCGACGTCTGGTTCATCGCGCACGTCAGCGCGGTCGCCTTTACGATGCTGGCGCTTGCGGAGATTGCCGGAAAGCGGCGCCCGTGGCTCGTGGCGCTGTGGGCGGCGTGCGCGTTCGAGTCGCGCTTCTCGCTGCTGCTCGCCGTGCCCGTCTACTTCGTTCTGCTCGGTGCGCCCAAGCAGTGGAAGCAAACCGTCGCGCAGTTCGCCGCCGTACTCGTTCCGGTCGCACTGCTGTGGCTATGGTATAACGAGGCGCGCTGGGGAACGTGGAACGACATCGGTTACGTCGCGTGGTACCACCAAGATCAAGCCGGGATGCCGACCGGATCGCCGTTCCGTTTAGAGTATTTGCCGTACCAGCTATGGTCGTTCTTCGTCCAAGCGCCCAAGCAGCTCACCGACTATCCGGGACTGCAGCCCGATATCTCGGGCGTCGCGTTGACCTGGACGTCGCCGGCGTTGATCCTCGCGTTTTTCGCGCGCTCGCCGTTTCGCTGGACGATCGCGCTATGGATCCTGACGCTGGCGGCAGCGGCGCCGAACTTCGTGTACTACGTCAACGGATTCGCGCAGTTCGGGATGCGCCACGCGCTCGACTTCGAACCGTTCCTCGTTGCGCTCATGATGCTCGCAGTACGCGACCGCTTCGCCCGATGGGGCTACGTGCTGGTCGCGTACTCGTGCGTCGTGGGACTCTGGGGAATCTGGTTCTGGCAGACCTTTATTCGAACTTAGACGCTGCGAAGCGGAACCGGAAGGCCGCCGATGTTCGGCCGAGTGCGCGCGGCTTGCGGCGGTTGCGGCGGCGCGGGCGGCATTTCGCCGGCATCTGCGTTTTGGTACGCACCGTAACGCAACGCGAGAGCGTACGCGACGTAATCGTTGTACGTCTCCACTTCGCCCGTGATAGTGAAGCAGCGCACGATCCACATCGGCACGGCGATCAAAGCGCCGATGCCGGTGAACAGTGCGATCGACATCAGAATGCCTCGGACGTAGTTCCCGATGTAGTACGATTCGCCGCCGACGACTCCGAGAACGATCGTCAGGACGAGTGCGAGGCTGGGGTCCTTGGCGTAGCGCTGGTACTCGTAGGCAAACGTTGCTTGCGCTTCGGGGCGCATGCGGAGAGCCAGCATCTGGGCGTACGGTGTCACCTTTTTGATCCTCCGACGCTAAGTACGCCCCACTATGCGCGGTGTTTCACCGCCGAGAGGTCGTCGTAGGCCGCCCGGATGCCGGCCGGATCGGTGGCCGGGCTTCCGCAGGCGGTTCCCGCGCAGACGTACGCCGCCGGTCGAGGCTCGTCGGGCAAGCTCTGGTCCGCACCCGACGGTGCGGTACGGATCGACACGAACGGACTGGGCAGGCGGATTGCCGCCTCGCGGAAGTCACCGGTGCTTTGGGCATCGCCGACGATGCGGACGACGGCCTCGGGGCAGAGATAGCGACGCAGCGCCCGGGCGTACGGCGCCGCGAAGGGGCCGCCCGCCGCATACGTCCGGGCGAAGAGCGCGAGCGTTTGCTCCGCGGCGTCCCGCCACGACCCGTCGCCGGTAAGGCTCGCGAGCCGCAGCAGCGACTCGGCAAGCAGCCCGTTATCGACGAGGGGCCGGTCGGCGATGTCGAGGCGGCCGAGCGTTTCGCCGCCGGTCCGGTCGTAGAATCCGCCGTCCTCGGCGGCGAAGCGCGCCGTCGTTGCACGCGCCAACGCCTCGGCCCGCTCGAGGAAGCGCCGCTCGCCGGACGTTTCGTGCGCGTCGAGCAGCGCGCGCAAATAGGCGACTTGGTCGGTCAGCAGGCCGCGAACGCGCGGCCTCCCTCCCGGCTCGATGAAGTGATACGCCAGTCCGTCGTCGTCACGCATCGTGTCGTGAACGTAATCCAGACATTGCAGCGCTTGGGCGAGGATTGCGTCGTCGTCGAGCGCGCGCGCAGTCCACGCCAGCGCGCCGGCAAGTCCGCAGGTCCAGTTCGTGTAGGACGTGCGATCGACGTACGGAGCGCCGTGCGCGCGGCGTTCCTCCAGCGGCAACGTGTAATACTCCTCGTCGGCATCTTGGCTCCCCGCGAACAGTCCCGTCTGCGGATCGCGCAAAACGTCGCGAAGATACGAATATGCGGACACGAGCGTCGCGCGGAAGTCGGCCGCGGAACCGAACAGCACGAGCTGCCCTAGAACGCGCAGCAGTCCGGCGTGATCTTCGGCCATCTTTTCGAAGTGCGGCACCGACCAGTCGCGCGTCGTCGAATAGCGGAAGAACCCACCCTCGACGTGATCGTACATTCCGCCGCGCGACATGCCCAGCATCGTTTTCGCAACCACCTCGTACAGGCGCTGTTCGCGCGAAAGACGCCATTCCGCGAGCAAGTACTCGAGCATTTCCGGCTGCGGAAACTTCGGAGCGTCGCCGAAACCGCCGTACTCGTCGTCGTACGATTCGAGCAGCTCCTCGGTGAGACGGACGATCATGCTTTCGCGCAGATCGTCCCGCGACGAGGGACGATACGTCGCGCGCTGCGAGCGCATCTCGAGCGCCCGCTCGGCGAGCGCACCTTTCTGCTCGGTGTAGAAGTTCGCGATCTCGTCGAGCGCGCGGCGCATTTGCGCCGGCGGCAGATACGTCGCGCCGGTTAAGGTGGAACCGTCTGGCGACAGAAACGCCGTCGTCGGCCAACCACCCATGTTGTACCGGGCGTTGACGTCGGGACGGCGGTCGTTGTCGACGCGCACTGGAACGAATCGTTCGTTGATCGCGGCGATGACGCCGGGATCGGAGTACGACGTTTCGTCCATCACGTGGCACCAGTGACACCACACCGCCGAAATGGACAGCAGAATCGGTTTGTCCTCCGAACGCGCGCGCTCGAAAGCATCCGTACCCCAGGGCATCCAGCCGATTTCGCTCGCGCGATTGGGGCGGGGAGAGAATCGAAAGTCATTCATCGGTATCTGCGTACCCGCGAAGAAATGAAGTGAGATACAAGAGCGCGATCACCGCGTACACGGAGAGCAGAACGATCCCCGCCGGTTCGGCTCGCAGCGCCAGCGCGATCGCGAAGAAGAAAGCAAACGCCAGGCTAACCGCTGCATAGCGCCGGTGAGTGCTCGGTACCATTCCGTACAGTTCTGCATCGTAATAACCGCCACGCGAGCGGCTGCGCACAAACGCGACTCCGGCGAGGAAGAGTGCGAGCGCCAAACCTCCTATATTCCACATGTGCGTTTTGTAGCCCCCTTCGGTTGGGAAACACGAATCCCATGGGACAACGAGATCCGATTATCGTCGAACGGGATAGCGGCGGCTCCGCGGGGATTGCCGTGCTTGCGATCGTCATCGTCGCAATACTGGTAGCACTCTTCGTGTGGCATCCGTGGTCAACGTCGACGTCGTCGTCATCCACGACGACCATCACACAACCTGGCGCTCCCAACCAAGGATCGTCCACTCAACAGAAGACAACCGTAACGTCACCGACGTAGGGAAGGCAGTAACACTTATGGCAGGCATCCTCTGGGCGATCATCGTTATACTCTTCATCGTGTGGCTCATCGGGTTCTTTGCGGTGCATCTCACCGGTGGCCTAATCCACATCGCGCTGGCGGTTGCCGTGGTCCTGCTGATCATCAACCTGTTCAGCGGTCGAGGCGCGAGGGTGTAGCGACGGTAACCCGTCGAAGACGGCAGTAATGCCGCCATCACCGAAGCAAACTCGAGCGAGCCGGCGTCCCGGCTCGCTCGAAACGTATCACAAGAAGCGCGACTTCGGGATCACGTCCGAGCCGCGCGGAAAGAAAGCGGCTGCTTCCAAGCGGCTGAAGTTCGTCGTGCAGATGCACCGCGCGAGCCGCCTGCATTACGACTTCCGGCTCGAGGCCGACGGCGTACTCGCGTCGTGGGCCGTGCCGAAAGGGCCGACGCTGGCGCCGCTCGATCGCCGGCTCGCGATGCACGTCGAAGACCATCCTATGGATTACCGCGATTTCGAGGGCAACATTCCGCAGGGCCAGTATGGTGCCGGCAGCGTGATCGTTTGGGACGAAGGAACGTACTCGCTCGTCGAAGGCGACGATCCCGCCGAAGAGATCGCCAACGGAAAGATCAAGTTCGTCATGCACGGCGAAAAACTCAAGGGCGAGTTCACGCTCGTCAAGATCAAGCCGCGCGAAAGCGAGTCCGGCGACCCGTGGCTGCTCTTTAAGGACCGCGACGAGTACGCGGATCCTAAGTACGATCCGGCCGCTCATCCCGAATCGGTCAAGTCGGGAAAGACGTTGGCCGACGTCGCCCGCGACCCGCGCGCGAAGACGTGGCAATCGAAACCGAGCGCGCGTTCGCGTCACGCCGCCGTTCCAAAACTCGCCGAGCGCACGCGTCGCGATCCGGTTCCACACCTCAAGGGCGTGATGCTGGCGACGCTCATCGACGAACCGTTCGACGACGACGGCTGGCTTTTCGAAATCAAGTGGGACGGCTATCGCGCGATCTGCACGATCGACGAAAAAGGAACGTTATCGCTCGTCTCGCGCAACGGCTTGGACATGCTCAAGCGCTTTCCGTGTTTCGCAGAGCTCAAGGACGCGTTCGGGAGCGTTCCGATCGTCGTCGACGGCGAGATCGTGAGTCTCGACTCGGAGGGCCGCTCGGCGTTTCAGCGTCTTCAGGAGTCGCAAAAGAAAAATACGGTGCTGACGTATGCGGCCTTCGATCTCATCTACGCCGACGGGCGCGATCTGCGGAAAACGCCGCTGGAAGAGCGCAAGGAGTTGCTCTCGCGGCTCATCCGCGACGACCAGCTGGTCCTGTTCTCCAAGCATATCGCGGGCAAAGGCAAATCGCTCTTCGCGCAGGCAAAGGCGAAGCAGCTCGAGGGCATCGTCGGCAAGAAGCGCGACTCGGTCTATCAAGAACGCCGCAGCCGCGACTGGGTAAAGATCAAAGCGCAGCTCGAGCAGGAGTTCGTCATCGGCGGTTACACGGAGCCGCGCGGAAGCCGCAAGGGGTTCGGCGCGTTGCTGCTCGGTGCGTACGACGGCAAGAAGTTCCGCTACGTCGGTCACGTCGGAACGGGATTCTCTCACAAGTTCTTGCTGGAGCTGCACGCTAAGCTTCGCTCCATCGAGCGCAAGACGTCGCCGTTCGACACGCCGGTCGAGGGCAACGTGAAAGCGCATTGGGTCAAGCCCGAGCTCGTCGCCGAGATTCGCTTCGCCGAATGGACGCGCGACTTGCTGTTGCGCCAACCCGCTTTTCTCGGGTTGCGGGTCGATAAAGCCGCGAGCCAAGTCGTGCTCGAGTTGCCCAAGCATCGGAGCGACGCGTGAGCGCTGCCGAGCGCGTCGCGGTCAAAGTCGGGACGCGCACGCTTTCGCTGTCGAACCTCGATAAGGTCCTGTGGCCGCGCGACGGCTACACCAAAGGTGAGCTCATCGACTATTACCAGTCCGTAGCGCCGGCGATCTTACCGCACCTCAAAGAGCGGCCGCTGACCTTGCAGCGCTATCCGAACGGCATCGAGGGCGAATCGTTTTTCGAAAAGCGGCTGCCCAAGGGCGTTCCGGATTGGGTCGATCGCGTGACGACCACCGGCGCCGAAGGCCGGAAGATTACCTACGTCGTGTGCAACGACGAACCCACGCTCGTCTACGTTGCAAATCTCGCGTCGATCGTGCTGCACGTATGGACGTCGCACGTCGACACGCTCGACGAGCCGGACTTCGTGTTCTTCGATCTCGATCCGGGCGAGAAGTGTACGCTGCAGAACCTCGCCGGCGTCACGCTCGCCATGCGCGAGGCGATGCGCGCCATCGGTCTCGACGGCTTGGTCAAGACCTCGGGCGGGATGGGCCTTCACTTTTTCGTTCCGCTGGTCGACGGCTATTCGTACGAATCGGTCAAACTGTTTGCCGAGCTGGCGGCGCGCCACGTCGCGCGCGAAACCGATCGCGCCGTGTCGCTCGAGCGCGCGATCAAAAAGCGCGACCCCCAAGCCGTGTATTTAGATTTCCAGCAGGTCGGTCGCGGTAAGACCTACGTCGTTGCGTACTCCGTACGCGCGCGCGACGGCGCGCCCGTGTCGATGCCGCTCAAGTGGTCCGAGGTCGAAGCGTTCGCGCGCAAACGCGGCCAAGTCGCCCCGTGGGACGAGTTCGCCAAATACAACATCCGCACGGCTGGTAAACGGCTGAAGGCCGAAGGGGACCTCTGGGGCGGCACGGCCTGGAAGAAGCAGCGCCTCGAACCCGCCATTGCAAAAGCCCAGAAGCTGTGGGTACAATAGCCATCTATGGCGCATGCAATTTGGTCTGGGGCGATCAACTTCGGTCTGGTTACCATTCCGGTGAAGCTGTTCACCGCGGTGAAAACCGACGAGCTTTCCTTCAACATGCTGCATAAAAAAGACGAAGGCCGCATCAAATACGAGCGGATCTGCAGCGTCGAAGAAAAGCCGGTTCCGTGGGACGAGATCGTCAAGGGATACGAGTACGAGAAGGGCGAGTACGTCATTCTCACCGACGAAGATTTCAAGAAGGTCAATCCGGAAGCGACGCAGTCCGTCGACATTCTGGAGTTCGTCGAGATCGAGAAGATCAATCCCATGTTCTTCGACAAGCCGTACTACCTCGAGCCGACGAAGCAGGGGCGCCACGCCTACGCGCTATTGCGCGAAGCCTTACAGAAGAGCAATCGCGTCGCGATCGCGCGCGTCGTCATTCGTACCAAAGAGTACATCGCCGCCGTCAAACCAATCGATCACGCCCTCGTGCTCGAGCTGATGCATTGGGCCGGCGAGATCGTGGAGTCGAGCACGCTCGACCTTCCGGGCGACGAGAAGCTGCCCGAAGCCGAAATGAAGATGGCGAAGATGCTCATCGACACGATGACCGTCGCCGACTTCGAACCGGAGAAGTTCACCAACAAATACCACGACGAGCTGCTTGCAATGATCGAAGCGCGCGCCGCCGGCAAAGAGCTGCCCAAACCCAAGAAGGTTTCGAAGCCGTCGAAGGTCGTCAACCTCATGGACGTGCTCGCACAAAGTTTGGAACAGAGCAAAAAGCGTCGCGGTGCTTCACAAGAGAAGCCTGCACCGAAACGCAAAAAGAAAACAGCTGCTTAAACTCGGGGTGTCTTGTCCTCGCTAATTTTCAGGTTAATCGCTCGGACAAGACACCGCTCGTTTTTTGGGATAGTTAATTCCCGAACATATCTTTTAAGACGGCGCCGGCTATTCCGCCGGCAAGTCCGGCTTGCGTCGTCTGCACGGCCGCCTCTTTGCCCATGTACGGCAGCAGTGCGTGCGCGAGGTTGGGCAGTGTGAGCGTCTGCAGCCACACCTTTCCGGGACCGGAGAGGTGAGCGATGAAGAGTCCG